>DASVLW010000082.1:0-1801 GCA_036384675.1 Minisyncoccota bacterium | reverse complement strand
GCCGCGCCGTCATGCACTCGTGGCCGTATACGGCGTTCGCCATCCGGCGCGATATATTCGCCGCCGGCGTGCGATCGGACGAACAGCGCCAGGTGGCCGAAGACGTGGCGCTCGTCCATGCCGCGCAACGGCATGGACCGACGTTCTATATGTGGACGCGCAGCGTGAGCACGTCGACGCGACGCTTCGACCAGGTGGGCTGGCTGCGCATGATAGCGCTCTGGATTCGCATCATGCCGCTGTCGGACCGCGCACAGCGGCGCTTCTCGTACGACGTCGTACGCTGAGCGCTACGCGTCCGATCTCTCCACAGCATCCCATTCCGCGCTCGACAGCTTCTTGAGCGCGTAGCGCATCGCGACGATGGTCAGGACGAGTCCGACGGCGACGAAGGCGAGCCGGAACTCGGGCGGCAGGAAATCGCTCAGGTTGCCGTAGTAATAGCCGATACCGATGGGCATGAGCGCCCATATCAATTCGCCCGACAGGTTGATTCCGAGGTAGCGCCAGAACGGCACGCGCATCATGCCCGCGACCGCGAGCACGCCGATGGCGAGCCCGAATCCCATGGTGAGCTTCGAACCGATGAGGATGCGTTCGTGGTAATGGTGGAAGAGCCGCTCCAGCCGCTCGACGGTGCCGGGCGGGATGCCGAATCGCGAACCGAACCGTTCCAGGAACGGGCGCGCGCCGATGCGGCCTATCCAGTACCAGATGATGTCGCCGGTGATGTCGGCCGCGACGATGGTTCCGTACGCTGCCCAGAATTCGAGCTGCTTTATGTGTATGAGATAGCCCGCCGCGATCATCACGACCGGGCTTCCGAGCGTCGTCGAGAAGAACAGGAGTATGTATCGGGACGCTTCGACGAAGCTGACGATGTCTGAATAGAGCGCGTGCATGACGTCCGGCCATTATAGCCCTGTCTGCGGATTGATACATGCTAGACTTCTGGACACATGACCTTCCTCCAATCCATCATCCTCGGCGCGCTGCAGGGCATTACGGAACTGTTTCCGGTATCGAGCCTCGGGCACAGCGTGATTTTGCCCGCTTTGTTCGGCTGGAACATAGACCAAGGCGATCCGTTCTTCGTCTCGTTCCTCGTGCTCACGCACCTCGCGACCGCGCTCGTGCTATTCCTGTTCTTCTGGAACGACTGGAAGCGCATCATCGCCGCGCTCGCGCATTCGATCGCGAAGCGCCGGATAGGGGATGACCGATACGCGAAGCTCGGATGGCTTCTGGTAATCGGCACGGTGCCGGCGGGCATCATCGGCCTCGTCTTTCAGAAAAAACTAGAGCTCCTGTTCGCTGCGCCGGCAGCCGCTGCGTTCTTCCTGATGGGGAACGCCGTCGTGCTGTATGCGTGCGAGCTTCACGCGCGCCGCCGGCTCGCCAAAGCGCCGCTGCGCGACGACAGCGCCCAGAGCGACGGCCGCATCGCGTCGCTGTCGTATAAGAAAGCGCTCGGCGTGGGCGTCGCGCAGTCGCTCGCGCTCCTGCCCGGATTCTCGCGCACGGGCGCCGCGCTCGGCGGCGGCCTCATCGCGGGCCTCATGCACGAAGACGCCGCCCGCTTCTCGTTCCTCCTGGCGACGCCCATCAACGCCGCTGCCGCCGTGCTGAAACTCCCGCACCTCGCGTCGGTCGGCGGGGATGCACTCGCCGTCGCGCTCGCGGGCGCGCTCGCCGCCGGCATCGCGGCCTATCTTTCCGTACGCTTCCTCACGCGCTATTTCAAGACGAAGACGCTCGTGCCGTTCGCCATCTATTGCGCTCTCGCCGGCGCGCTTGCGTT
>DASVLW010000081.1:0-8222 GCA_036384675.1 Minisyncoccota bacterium | reverse complement strand
ACGGAGCCTTCTCAAGGCTTAAATCGGGGTTCGATTCCCCGTAGGGTCACAAAAGCAGAAACATCCCGCCTGCGCGGGATGTTTCTGCTTTTGTGAGCGCGGAGCGATGATTGGCCAGCAGGACAATCCGCGAGCGGGGGTCGAGAAATTTGCGAGTGACGACGAGCAAATATTCGTGACCACGAATTCATTCCACGGGCTGCGTGTGGCGGATCGCGCAAAATCTCAGCAGGGATTTATGCGCGACCGATTCTTCGTGGTGATGCTTAATTACGCGCTACCGCAACTGCGCCTGCGCAAATAAAAAACCGCCCCATCTCGAAGCGTGCCTGCAATGCGCAGGCCGCTTCGAGCATAGGTGCGGTCAGGAAGGGGAGTAGAGCGGCTCATACGGCAGAGCTTCCTTGAGCTCGGTACCGAACCGGACGGCCTTTCTCGCGCCGTCCTCGTAGTCGCTGACGTCCGTTTCCCATGTTAACTGCATCATCGCGCCGTCTTCGAGGCGGATGTTGTTGCAGAAGGTGGCATTCAGTCCTTTCAGGAGATTCGACGTGATTACGCCGCGCGCTCCCGGAGGAAAGATGGCAACTAGCTTTACTTTTTCCCCGCCCCGCTTGACGTTTGCGGGATGGAAGATCGTAACGATACTCATTGAACGAGGCCCCCTAGTGTTACTAGTGTGTGGCCCCACCATTACCAACCCAAAAATATTGTATAACCGGATAGTGAAGGCGTCAATAGGCCACGAGGCAAAAAAGAAGGGGCGGCCGAAGCCACCCCTTGTGTTCATCGATGCGTCGGAGCGTCGTTCACGCTTCGGCATCGGGACGCCAGCCCTGGTTGGGCTTATCGGTTTCGGCATCTATGATGCGACGGTCGAGCGGAATCTGCTTGCGGATCCTTTTCCATTCGGCGTCCGTGAGTACGCCAGGATCGTCCGAGGATTGCGGGTCTTCACCCTCCGCAGGCTGCTCTGACGGAGCCTTCACAATCGTAAGGTGCGGACTCTCCGTTCGCGGTGAGCCTGAGACCAGCGCCGCGCGCAGCCGCAACGCGAGGGTCCGGTACGCGTCATAATGTTCCACCACGCGAGGGTTGAAACCCAGGCGGTGGAGTGCTTCATCAGCAACATAGACCGAATTGCCGGTCTTGCCTTGAGCCTTGATTTCCGCCGCTATCTGCCGGAATGAGGTGTCATCGAGGACGACGCCTGATTCCTTTTCGACGGCTTTTCTAACCCCAGCCGAAACCCCCTCCCAGTTCTCGTTTGCCGGAACTGGTTCGCGAGAGCCAACTCGTGCTCGCTTCATGGGATTCTCCATACGCATAGGTTACCTGGGAACGGTACGCGTTCCCGCACTTACTCTACGCAGGGCAGGATGAACGGTCAATGACGAAATTATGAAAGCAGGGAATCGACGACTGCCTTTACGTCGCCTCCGTCGGCCTGTCCCTTGAGCTCCTTCATGAGTACGCCGGTAAATTTTCCGGCCTCCGCCTTGCTTGAGACGCCCATCTCGGCCATCCTGGCGCGCGCTATCTTCTCTATCTCTTCGCGCGGCATCTGGGCGGGCAGGAGCGATTCGATGATGGCGAGTTCCGCTTTTTCGGGTTCGGAAAGGTCCGTACGGCCGGCCTTCTCGAACTGCTCGATGGAATCCTTGCGCTGGTTCGCGGCGCGCTTCAGGACTGTCTGCGCCTCTTCGTCGGTCAGGAACTCGTCGGGCTTGCGCTTTTTCGCCACGACTTCGTTGGTCATCGCGCTCGCAAGGGAACGGAGCGTGCGCAGCTTCACTTCGTCTTTCGCGCGCATCGCGTCGGGTATCGAGGCTTTTATAGATTCGTGTAGGGCCATATGCGCCTATCCTAGCATAGCGAGCCTTGCTTCGGCGTTAGTCAGGTCTTCGGGTGCGGTTATCTGTATCCAGCCCGACGTCTCGATGGCGGCGAGCGGGATGCCGTCTGCGGCCGCGATGGCGACGACCGTTTGTGGCAGTCCATACTCAGCGCTGCCGGCAGCCTTTGGTACGGGCGGCATGGAAAAGAAACGCTCGTCGAGCAGGAAGAGATTGGTGCACATGCTGCCGGGCGTGCCGCGATGATCGCCTTCCTCGATTCCCGTTACGAGGCCGTTCTTTATCATGACCTTGCCGCCCGCGCCCATTTCGGGCGTCGACGCCACGACGAGGCTCCAATCAGGCGCGTCCATGCTGCGCGCGAGGTCCGTGCGGCTATAGAGGTCGTCGCCCATGAGGACGAGAAAGCGTCCGGAAAGCAGCGGGCGGGCTGTCCAGACGGCGCTCGCGGTCCCGTCTATCTTCTCGTGCTCGACATACTCGATACGGCGCCCGCCGAACTGGTCTCCGAAACGTTCCCGGATGACGCCGCCCAGGTATCCGACGACGATGATGACTTCCTCGACCCCGTCCGGCAGCGCGTCGAGCTTGTGCTCGATGAGCGTCTTGCCAGCCACGGTCAGCATGGGCTTGGGCACGACGTCCGTGAGGCTTCCCATGCGTGTGCCGCGCCCGGCTGCGAGTATGACCGCCTGCATATATCGTCATAATACTCTCCGCGCGGCCATTAGTATGCGGCGCTGCGGCGCGCGCGGTATACTTTGCGCATGACCGTTGTCGAGATCGGCGTCCTCATCATCGTCCTGCTTATACTGCAGGGTATCGGCTTCTGGTATCTGTTCGGACGCCGGCAGGGGCAGGGCGACCCCGGGCCGTCTTCCGACGGCATGATGCTGCTGCAGAAGCAGGTGCAGGATCTGGCGCGCACGCTCGACAGCCGCGTGACGGAATCGTCCCGCCAGATGCAGGAAGAGGCGCACCGGCGGCACACGGAATCCGCGGGCCTCATCAAGGAGATAACGCAGGAGCTTACGAGCGTGAAGGAG
This sequence comes from Minisyncoccota bacterium, assembly GCA_036384675.1. Taxonomy (GTDB): domain Bacteria; phylum Patescibacteriota; class Minisyncoccia; order Phycocordibacterales; family Phycocordibacteraceae; genus C7867-001. The sequence goes on along the minus strand of DASVLW010000081.1, from coordinate 5,320 downwards.
ATAAGCCGCCAGACCGCGTCGTTCGCGGAAGAGCTCCACGACCTGCAGGACATCCTGAAGAATCCGAAGCAACGCGGCATCCTCGGCGAGTATTACCTCGAGACCGTCCTGAAGAACGTGATGACCCCGGCGGACTATCGCATCCAGTATCCGTTCAAGAACGGGGAAATCGTGGACGCGGTGGTCATCGTGGACAAGAAGCTCGTGCCTATCGACTCCAAGTTCTCGCTCGACAATTACACCCGCTTCGTCGCCGCGCCGGTCGGCTCAAGCGATCGGGCGGCGCTCGAGAAGACGTTCGTGAACGACCTGAAGCTGCGCATCACCGAAACGGCGAAGTACATCCGTCCCGACGAAGGCACCATGGACTTCGCGTTCATGTTTATCCCGAGCGAAGGCATCTATTACGATCTGCTCACGAACCAGGTCGGGGCGGGGGAAGACGAGAACCTCATCCAGCGCGCCGCCAGCAAATATAAGGTCATCATCGTCTCGCCGACGTCATTCCTCGCGTACCTGCAGACGGTCATGCAGGGGCTGAAAGCGCTTCAGATAGAGCAGAAGGCCGCGGACATCCAGAAGCGCGTGGGAGAGCTGGGCAAGCATCTGGCGGGCTATGAAGAGTATTACCGCAAGCTCGGCGTCGCGCTCGGCACCGCCGTCTCGCATTACAATTCCGGATACAAGGAGCTCGGGAAGATCGAGAAGGACGTGTTCCGCATCGACGGCTCGAAGATAGGCATCGAACAGGCGCTGCTCGACAAACCATCGGACGGCGTTGACAACTAGCCGTCGGGCCGTAGGCTTTACCTGAGTTGTGCGGGCGGCTTTTGGCCGCCCTTTTACAGGGAGAGAATCATGCGTATGCATATCGTGATGCTGGCGGCTGGCATGCTGCTCGCGCCGATCCAAGGCGCAAGCGCCATGAACAGCGTCGGTACGCTCTATGAGCGGAATCAGCGTATCAAGGTGCTCGACCGGTACGAAGCGGTCGTGCGGTCCATGAAGCCCCGCGACATGCTGAGCATCTGGTGGGATGACGCGCACACGAGCCACATCTGCTACTACTTCAAGTCCTACAAACGGGCCGGAGGGCAGCGGGAGCCGGCGCTCGCGATAGAGCTCATCCCGAATACGACGCGTTTCAGCACGGCCGTCTTCAACGGCGCGCCGACGGCGTATCGGGACAACCGCGGCAACGGGCCCATCTATGCCGATATGGCCCGGGGCTGCCGGAAGGGCGACTACGTCGTCGAGCCGAAATATCCGTAAGAGGCACCGGACGATCAAGGCCAGCGCGCAAAGCGCTGGCCTTGCTTTTTACCCTTAAACGGGCTACATTCTAGGCATTATGGAAACGGCGGTAATCAAGACGGGCGGGAAGCAGTACGTGGTCAGCGCGGGCAAGACCGTGATGATCGAGAAGCTTCCCGGCGGGAAGAAGGTAGGGGATTCGGTCGTATTCGACCAGGTCCTCATGGTGGACGACGGCTCGGCTGCGACCATCGGCACTCCGACCATCAAGGGTGCAGCCGTCAAGGCCACCGTCATCGCCGAAGGCAAGCGCGACAAGATTGACGTCGTCCGCTACAAGGCAAAGAGCCGCTACCACAAGCGCCGCGGCCACCGCCAGCCGTTCACGAAAGTGAAAATAGACGCCATCTCCTAAAACCTCTGAAAGCCGCCCATCCGGGCGGTTTTTCGTATCCCCAGCCGCGCCGCAGCGCTCACTTGACAATATGGCATTGATAGTATTATAATATAGAGCGAATTAACTGGTCTTTACGGGCCGCAGCGCCTCATCGAGGCAGAGGGGAAGTTACTCATGGCGTATCAAATCAATGTCCTGCTCGCGTTCGCCACCGGCGGCGCGGTCTTGTACGGAGCCTGGAGCTACGCGAATTACTACGGTTCAGCGAACCATAAACAAGTGGGAATCCGCTGGGCCGCAATCGCGACCGCGCTCTCGTTCGTCCTGATGGCTCACCTTTATGGCGCGCCCGACGAGGACGATCATTTCCTCGCCCATGTGATCATGTATGTGATCGCCGTGTGGGGAAGCTGGCTCGTCCTCCGACTCCTCTTTGCCGGATGGATCTTCAATTCGCCGCCCGAACGCGCGCCATAGCCGTTCCGGCATCCCACAAGAAAGACCTGCGACAGCTTCGCAGGTCTTTTTTCTTTTATATTATGCTTTGGAAGCCCCGCTTCTAACGCCGCACCACGGGCAGTACCAAACCTTTTTCGCCGCAGGCGCGTCTCCGATGGCCCACCATTTCCTGCAGGCCGCGCAACGGAAGTGCGTGAGGCGCTCTATGGACACGGTATGCGCGGCCGGTCTCGGCAGCTTTTTCATATTTCTAGGTTTCAGTTCGGTTGGCGAGCGCCCCCGAAAGCGTCTCGGCGTCTGCGTATTCGAGTTCGGAGCCCGTGGCGAGGCCGCGGCCGAGCACGGTTATCTTTACGCCGTCGCGGTACGGGGACAGAAGCTCGCGTACGCGGTCGGCGGTATGCTCGCCCTCGTGCGTCGCGGAAAGCGCGAGGACGATCTCTTTCAGCCCGCGGCCCTGGCGCATCGGGACGATGCGCAGCAGCTCGCGCTCGCGTATGGCGCCCTTGCCTGAAAGCGTGATGACGCCGCCGAGCACGAAGTAGCGGCCGCGGTACGCGCCCGCGCGCTCCACCGCGCCCAGGTCCTGGTCCTTTTCGACGATCATCAGGAGTGAGTCGTCGCGCGACGTATCGGAGCAGTAATTGCAGATGGTCCCCGTGCCGCTCCAGAAGCGGTAGCACTGCGCGCACTGGCGCACGTTCGCGGCGATGCCCGCGACCAGTTCCGAAAGCTTCGCCCGTTCGCCGGGCGACGCGGAAAGGAGGTGGAACACGAACCTGCGCGCCTGACGCGGGCCTATGCCGGGGAATCGGGCGAAGGCGGCGGACAGCTCTTCTATCTTGTCGTGCATGGCTAGAATTCGCCCGCGAGCTCGCCGTATCCCGACTTGTCGACCGGCATGTAGCTCGTGCGCTTGTCGTCGAAGTAGAGCTCAACGCGTCCGGTGGGGCCGTTACGGTGCTTCTCGACCAGTATCTCGGCGATGTTCGGCCGGTCGCTTTCCTTGTTGGCCTTGTCGTCGCGATGGATGAACATCACGACGTCGGCGTCCTGCTCGATGGAGCCGGAGTCGCGCAGGTCGGAGAGGCGCGGCTTGCCGCCGCGCTGCTCGACGGCGCGGGAGAGCTGCGACAGCGCGAGCACCGGCACGTCTATCTCGCGGGCGAGCTGCTTCAGCGAACGCGAGATCTCCGTCACCTGCTGCACCATGGAATCGGAGTTGCGGGTGTTGGTCGGCGCCATGAGCTGCAGGTAGTCCACGATGATGAGGCCGATGCCGCGCTCGCGCTTCAGGCGGCGCGCCACCGCGCGCATGGCGAGGATGTTGTTGCCCGGCTTGTCGTCTATATAAATGGGGGCTTTCGAGAGCGTGTCGAGCGCGTCGCGGATCTTGCCGAAGTCTTCTTCGGCGTGCACCGCGCCCGTGCGGATCTTCCACGAGTTCACGAACGATTCCGCCGAGAGCATGCGGTCGATGATCTGCTCGGAACTCATTTCGAGCGAGAAGATGCCGACCGGCACGTTGTGGCGCACGGCGGCGTTGCGCGCGATGTCGAGCGCGAGCGACGTCTTACCGACCGACGGCCGCGCGGCGAGGATGATGAGGTCGGACTTATGCAGGCCCGAAAGGAGGTTGTCGAGGTCGGGGTAGCCGGTAGGCGTGCCGCGGATGCCGCTCTCGTTCTTGCTCATGGCCTCGATGCGCTCCATCGTCGCCATGGCCTTATCGGCTATCGCGACGAACTTATGCGTCGCCGAGCCGTTGCCGATGGCGTAGATGGCCTTCTCCGCCGTGTCGAGCACTTCGGTCGCGTCGCGCGACTCGTCATATGCGGATTCGCCGATTTCCTGCGCCGCGTCGATGAGGCTGCGCATCAGGTGCTTGCGCGAGACGAGCTCGGCGTAGTGCGCGAAGTTGCCGGGCGCGGGCGTGCTGCCCGCGAGCTCCGCGAGGTGCGCCCGCCCGCCCGCGCGCTCCAGGCGCCCGAGGCTCTCGAGGCGTTCGCCCATGGACAGCAGGTCGATAGGCTCGCCGCGCTGCGCGAGATCGAGCATCGTCTCGAATATGATGCGGTGGCGTTCCGCGTAAAAGGAGTCCGGCCTGATGGTGTCCGCGATGTCGTGGATGGCGTCGGGCTTCAGGAGCAGCGCGCCCAAAAGCGCCCGCTCGGACTCGAGGCTCTGCGGCGGGATGCGCATCGTGGGATCGGCCATATGCCAATCCTATCAGCGGGGGAGGGAGGTGAGAAGCGTTCCCGAAGGCCCGTCATCCACACGATATCCCCGGTTCTGGAGGTCTTCCCGCAGGCGGTCCGCCGCGGCGTAGTCTTTGCGCGCCCGTACGGCGTCGCGCTCCTCGACGAGCCGGCGGATGTCGGGCGGCAGGTCTATGGATGCAATAGGGAGGACCCCCTTGGGCGGCTGGGCGAGCGAAAGCCCGAGGATGCGGTCCGCCGCGGCGAGGATGCCCCATTTCTCGCCTGCGGACAGGCCGTCATCGCGCAGGGCGTCCCAGATGAGGCCGATGGCCTGCGGGGTCGCGAGGTCGTCATACAAGGTCGCGACGATGCGGTCGCGCTCCTCGCTCGGGTCCTCTTCGCCCCCGGCTTCGGCTTTCAATTCTGCCGCGTGGCGCCACAGGCGATTGAGCGCCTCGCTCGCGGACTCGAGCGCGGTCCATGAGAAGGAGAGCGGCGTGCGATAGCTCGCCTGCAGGAAGAAATAGCGCAGCGCGAGCGGATGGAATCCCCGCTTCTCGATGTCGGAAAGATAGATGTCGTTGTTGAGGGACTTGGAGATCTTGTCGCCCTCGATGGTGAGGAACGCGCCGTGTATCCAGTAGCGCGCCAATGGGCGCGCGTTCGCGCTTTCGGACTGCGCTATCTCGTTATTGTGATGAACCGGGATATGGTCCATGCCGCCGGTATGCACGTCGATTTCCGCGCCCAGTATCGCGCGTATCATCGCGGAGCATTCGATATGCCAGCCGGGATTGCCGCGTCCCCAGGGGGAGTCCCACTGCTGCAGGTCCCCGGTTTTCGCCTTGCGCCAGAGCGCGAAGTCGTGCGGGTGCTTCTTGTCGGCATTCGCCTCGATGCGTTCGTGGCCCTGCTCTTCGCCCGCGTCCCCGACGCCGCCGAGCTTGCCGTAGCCCGCGAATTTCGAAGTATCGAAATAGATGCCGTCGCGCGCCGGGTATGCGAAACC
>DASVLW010000080.1:0-4988 GCA_036384675.1 Minisyncoccota bacterium | reverse complement strand
GATGCCGAGCGCCGCGATATCCTTCACGAACAGGTCGCTATAGAGCTTCGCGATGTCTTCGGGGCGCACGCCTTCGCGCGCCGCGCCCACGGCCATCTTGTCCTGGCCCTGATCTCCGTCGCCGACGAGGTGGCCGACGTCCGTGATATTGATGACGCGTTTCAGGCGGTATCCGGCCGACTGCAGCACGCGGGCGATGAGGTCGGAGAACACGTAGGCGCGCAGGTTGCCGATGTGCGCGGGGCCATAGACCGTGGGCCCGCAGGAATACAGGGAGACGATGCCTGGCTTTATGGAGGCGAAGCGCTCTTTCCGGTTCCCGAGCGTATTGGTGAACAGGACCGGCGGCTGAGGACGCCCGGCTTTCTTAGCGGTTGAGAACGGCCACATGCGCGTATTCTACCGCGCCCCTGCCGCTCGATAAAGCGTCAGAGCCATCCTTTTCTTATGATGTACAGGGCGAGGAAGCCCGAAACGGCGAGCATCGCGCCGATGACTATCCAGAATGCATTGGGGTCGGCCGTGAGCGGCGTGCCGGGCAGTCCCATCTGGAACAAGGCGGCGATGAGGGAGAGCGGGAACATCACGAACGTGATGACCGTCAGGTTCTTCATGACTTCGTTCTGGCCGGCCGAAAGGAGCGAGTCGTTGGTGTCGCGCAGCTCGGTCGCGACGGCGCGGTAGGAGGACACGAGCGCGGCCACATGGCCGCGCTCGGCTTCTATCTGAGCGATGCGCGCGTTCCATCCGGTGCCGAAGAATTTCGGGGACGCGAGGTTCTTCAGCATGTCATTGAGCGGCTCCGCGTGGCGCTCAAGCGTCGTCTCAAACTTCAGGAGGACGCGCCCGACTTCCGATATCTGGTGCACGGTCTCGCGCTCGTGCCCCGAAAATACTTCTCGCTCGATGCGCTCCAGCCGGCGCGCCGTGTGCTCGACCTCATGCCGTATCGCGCCATACAGGCGCCGCAGCACGCGCTCGATGAGCTTGTCCGCCTTCGTGACCGTCGATGACGGGATGCCGAGCAATTCCTCGGCTTCGAATACCTTGTGCAGGTTGTGTATGGAATCGATGACGTCATAGCGGACGGTGATGAGAAACTGCTTGCCGACGATGAAGTCGACTTCCTGATCGCGCGCGCCGCCGGACGACACCGCGGTGGGGAAATGGAGGATGAGGTACTGATAGCGCGGCGCGCTCATATAGAGCGGATAGGGCGTCGGCAGCCGTATCTCGTCCTCGACCCTCGAATCGATGTCGAACTCGCGCATCACCGCAGACAGCTCGTCCGGCGCCGGCGACTCAAGGTCGATCCACGTTACGTTCCCGTGCGCATGTCTTGTGACCATTCATATAAAGTATAGCGTCAGGCGGATGCGCGGCGCGGCGCTATACACAGCGCGCTTCGCGCGCGCTTCGCGCGCATGCGCGTGATAGAATGGCGGGCATGGATGAGACTGAAGACCGCGCGCAGCCTTCGTTCAACAACGGGCTCGTGCGGCGTGCGATATCGTTCGCGCTCGTCGCTGCGGTCGGATTCGCCGCGGGCCTTGCCGTGGAAGCCAAGGGCACCACGGGCTCGTATGACGCGCTGCCGTTTTTGGGCAGCGGGCTTTCCGCGCAGCCGGATTCGTCGGCGAACATGGCCGATTTCTGGGAAGTATGGAACGCGCTCGACAGCCAGTACGTCGTGACGCATCCCTCGTCGACGATGCCCACGACGCAGGACAAGATATGGGGCGCCATCGAAGGACTCACGGCGTCGTATGGCGATCCATATACGGTGTTCTTCCCGCCGGAAGACGCGAAAGTATTCCAGGAAGACATCGCCGGCAATTTCAGCGGCGTCGGCATGGAGATGGGCGTCGACAAGGACGGCATACTCACTGTCATCGCGCCGATAAAGGGCACGCCGGCAGAGAAGGCGGGGCTGACGCCGGGCGACGAGATACTCTCGATCGACGGCAAGACCACCGACGGCATGTCGACCGATGAAGCCGTGAAGCTTATCCGCGGGCCCAAGGGTACGACGGTGACGCTCGTCATCTATCGCAAGGGCACGACGCTTACGGTGCCGGTCGTGCGCGACACCATCGACGTGCCGACCATCGACTACAAGCTCGACCCGTCGACCGGCGTCTATACCATCGCGCTCTATACCTTTACGGAAAATTCGGCGGAGCTCTTCGATACCGCGTTCGCGGACTTCAAGAAGTCAGGTTCGGACAAGCTCGTCATCGACTTGCGCGGCAACCCGGGCGGCTACCTCGACGCCGCGGTCGACATCGCGAGCCACTTCCTGCCGAAAGGCGAGACCATCGTGACGGAAGATTACGAGGGCAAGCAGCAGAACGACGTGAACCGCTCGAACGGCAGCGATGACGTGCCGGCGGGGACGAAGGTCGTCGTGCTCATCGACGGCGGCTCCGCATCCGCATCCGAGATCCTCTCGGGCGCGCTGCAGGACGATGGCGCCGCGACGCTCATCGGCTCGCAATCGTTCGGCAAGGGTTCGGTGCAGCAGCTCCTGAACGTGGACGGTGGCGCGCTGAAAGTCACCGTCGCGCGCTGGCTCACGCCGGCCGGGCACTCCATCATGGGCAACGGCATCACGCCGGATGTAAAAGTCGACCGTACGCAGCAGGATGTCGCGGCAGGGAAGGATCCGCAGATGACCCGCGCAGTGCAGTTTCTGACGACCGGGAAATAGTCGCGCAAAGAGAAAAGCCCGTCATGAAAGGCGGGCTTTCCGCTTTCATGACGGGCTTGCGTTACGCGACTTCAAGCACGGGGTCTTCCGACACCCACACCACCCGCTGGATGGTATTGGCCAGCGGATCATCCTTCCAGAATCGGACGAGCTGCCGGCGGGCGAGCGACGCGCGCAGCCGGGACGCGCACAGGGCGGGACCCAAGACAGCGCACACGATGCCAGCGAGACACAGCGGCAGTATGTTTTCTTCACTGCCCAGCGGGCTGTCCATGAAGAGCCATACGGATGCCGCATACAGCAGGAGGATGGCGAGCGTCATCTGGATTTCCGCTGTCCGGAGGAATCTCCTCCAGAGCAGCGTCCAATGCTGCTGATGCGCCGTCTGCGCGAGCGCGGCGAACGCCTCGTTCCACTGGCCTTCGAAGAGCGTCTCGTTTTCCTCGCCCATCCGGCGCCACGCGCCGAGCAGAAGCGTCGGCCCGTTGTCGCGATAGGCGAGGATGAACAGGATGGTCCCGTCAGGCGTATCCCATCCGCGGATGCCGCTGACTTCGTATCCGGCGTTCTTCCATGTCCACGCCGTAAGGCCGACATGTCTTGGCATGTATTCCTGCGGCAGGTCGGCCGCGAACCAGCCTAGGACGGTTTCCTGGTCAGTCGTTATGGTACGCATGAGGGTTCCCCTTGGTTGATGCGTTTCAGTCCGTCGTCGTTATACTATATTTATTATGTTTTATCAAACCTCGGTTGCGTTCGGGCCGCCAAAACGGTAGGATAGCGGGACTATGAAAGTTATTCTGACCAAGGACGTGAAGAAGATGGGCCGCGCGCACGAGACCGTGGAGGTCTCCGACGGCCACGCCATCAACTACCTTATCCCGAACAAGCTCGCCGTCACGGCCACGAGCGGCAACAAGAAGGCCGCCGAGACGCGCAAAGCGAAAGTCTCCGCGGACAAGGAAGTGAAGATCAAGCTGCTCGCGCAGAACATCGCGTCCCTTGCAGAGGCGCGCATCGTCATCAAGGCGAAGGCCAACGATCAGGGCCACCTGTATGACGGCATCGGCGAGCCTGAAATCGCCGCGGCCGCAAAGGAGCAGGCGCATATCGACCTGCCGGAAGACGCCATCTCTATCGAGCGTCCGTTCAAGGAAGTCGGCACGTTCGAGGTCCCGGTGTCGGCGGGCGAAGTATTCGGGAAATTCTCCATCATCATCGCGGCCGAGTAGGGGAGGCGGCAAGCCGCGAAGCCGATAAGACAAAAAGCACCGCCGCCCTTTGGGCGGCGGTGCTTTTGCGGGGCTTTAGTTTACGGAAACGACCTTCTTGCGGACGACGCGTCCGTCGAAATTGGTCTTGCGGCGGTCGGCGAAAGAAACGGTGCCGGCTGCCATCGCGAAGAGCGTGTGGTCCTTGCCGACGCGGACGTTCTGTCCCGCCTCGATCTTGGCGCCGCGCTGGCGGACGATGACCATGCCCGGACGGGCACGCTGGCCGTCCGCAAGCTTAACGCCGAGGTATTTCGGGTTCGAATCGCGTACGTTCTGTGTAGAGCCGCCGGCTTTAGTGGATGCCATAGTGGTATGCTGGAATTACCGTATGACTATAGCAGATGCGACCAATACGGGCAAGATATTGCTTGCCCGCGTTCCCTTAGGGGCCTGGGTGCTCGCCGTTGTAGTGCTGGCTTCGAGCGCGAGCTTCGGTCTCGGCATCCTCGCGGGGCGCGATATGGGGCAGGGAAGGGGCATTTCTATAGAAGCCGTACCTATGACTGCCCGGGACCCGGGTGCCCTTCCGGCGGCCGTTTTAGAGGCTACAGACCCCTCAGAGGCCGTTTCGGAGGCATCGGCAGCTCCTGCGCGTGGTGATATCCCGGCTGCGGCGCCAGCCGCCATTCCCGCGGGAGGGCAGTACGTCGCCTCTAAAAGCGGGACCAAATATTACCTGCCGTGGTGCGGGACGGTGAGCCGCATAAAGGATGAGAACAAAGTCTGGTTCGCGACCAAGGCCGACGCCGAGGCCGCGGGTTACGAACCTGCATCTAATTGCAAAGGCCTATGATCGTGCTCGACGTGGAGATGAGCGGGCTCGACCCGAACAGGCATTCGATACTGTCATTGGGCGCGCTCGATCTCGACGAGCCGACCAACCAGTTCTATGAAGAATGCCGCGCGTGGGACGGGGCAGAGATAGACGATGCCGCGCTTGCCGTGAACGGCTTCACGCGCGAGGAAGCGGCAGCGCCCGAAAAGCAGAGCGAAGGAGCACTGAT
>DASVLW010000079.1:0-18321 GCA_036384675.1 Minisyncoccota bacterium | reverse complement strand
GGCGTAACGCCGGAGCGTGTCACATTCACCGAAGGCATGGCGAGCTTCCATATGGCCCGGGCGCTCGCCAGAGCGATGCCGGGATTCGATGCGGCAACGTTCGAAGCGCTCGCCGCGCCGCACGAAGGCTATCTGTTTCCGGACACGTATCAGATACTTCCCGGAACGCCGCCGGCCGCCATCGTGAAGCGGCTCACGGACACCTACGACGCAAAAACGGCGGCGCTCGCGCCGGATTTCGCGGCTTCGGGGCATTCGCGGCAAGACGTCATCATCGTAGCGTCGCTCGTCGAGCGCGAAGCGGCGACGCCTGCGGACCGCCGCATCGTCGCAGGCATCATATGGCACCGCCTCGCCATCCCCATGCGGCTGCAGATAGACGCGCCGTTCGGCTACCTGCACCAGGAGGATTCCTACGTGCCGACATCAGCCGATACGGAAAGCGACTCTCCGTACAACACGTACCGTCATGACGGCCTGCCGCCCGGTCCTATCGCGAACCCGGGACTCGACGCGATCGAAGCGGCGCTCCATCCGACGGATACGGACTATCTTTACTATGTGACCGGGAGCGACGGGGCAATGCATTACGCCAAGACCTTCGAGGAACACAAAGCGAACGTCGCGAAATACTTGTAAGTGCTAAGTGATGGGTTGCCTCCCGCACCCCTTTCTTTTTTCGGTTCAGGGTCAGCGATAATTTCCTGTCTGCTCCGCAAGGCAGCAGGAAATTACCGCGCCCAATCTTCACCTGCAAAAAGCAAAGGCGCGCGGAAGCCTTCGCAACGGGAGTCTTGGCGTGCTACGCCCCCTTCGCTTACTGTGGTTAGATACGTGTATGAAAGGGGGGAAGATATACGTGGGGCTGTCGGGCGGAGTGGACTCGGCCGTTTCGGCCGCGCTTTTGCTGAAGGCGGGTGCGCAGGTGATCGGCGTATTCATAAAAGGCTGGTATCCGTCCGGGATGCCTTGCACGTGGGCCGAGGATCGCCGCGACGCGATGCGCGTTGCGGCACGCCTGGGCATCCCGTTCATGACGCTTGATGCGAGTGCGGAATATAAGAAAGGCGTCATCGACTATCTGCTGGGCGAGTATGCGGCCGGCCGCACGCCGAATCCGGACGTGATGTGCAACCGGGAAGTGAAATTCGGCGCTTTCTATGACTATGCCCGCGCGCACGGAGCGGACGCCATCGCCACCGGCCACTACGCGAGGAACGAGAACGGAGCGCTTTTGCGGGGACTCGATGAGTCAAAAGACCAGAGCTATTTCCTGTGGGCGGTATCGAAGGACGCGATCGCGCATACGATATTCCCGGTCGGCGCGATGCGTAAGGACGCGGTGCGCAGTCAGGCGCGCGCGCTGGGCCTACCGGTCGCGGCCAAGCGCGACAGCCAGGGCATCTGCTTTCTCGGCAGCATATCGGTCGAGGAATTTCTCGCGCATGAATTCGGCGCCGAACCGGGCATCGCCGTGAATGAGCAGGGAACGGAAGTCGGCCGCCACCCGGGAGCGATAGCCTCGACCATCGGCCAGCGGGTCGCACTCAGAGACGCCGCTCCCGGCCCCTGGTACGTGCTGCGGAAGGATGTGCGCGCGAACAAGCTCGTCGTCTCGCGGAGCCCGCATTCGCGGGGCGGGCCGCCGCGAAGCATACCGTTCGATAGCGCCAACTGGCTTGCCGACGCGCAGCCGGGCGCGCACCTCACGGCTCAATACCGCTATCACGGCCCGTTGATCAGCGGCGCGCTTTCGGAAGACCGCGCCGCGTTCATTCCCGCCGCGCCGCTGCCGGAAACAGCAGCGGCCGGACAGTCGCTGGTATTGTATGCGGGGAATCAATGCGTCGGCGGCGGCATCATCGGACAGGATGCGGGCGGCATCTGAAGTGCTATCATTCCGTACATGCGTTCATGGATAATCGCGGGCGCGCTTATCATCGCGCTCATCGGGGCCTATGGCGTCTATGCGCTGAAGGCGGGAGAAGGCGCGAACGCGCCGAAGCCTCCGGCCAATAGCGCGCCAGCCGCATCAGTGGTGTCCGTCAAGGATGTGTATTCAAAAGGAATCCATACCATCACGGGCGTCGTGCTCGCGCCCGACGCGTGCACCAGCATCGAAACGACGGTCGCGACATCGAGCGCGCCCAGCTTGTATCTGGTAACGCCAGCGGACGACGATATCTGCCTCGAACTGCCGACGGAAGTTCCGTTCAGCGCGGAGATCGATGCGGATGCGACGACGAGCACGATGGTGTACCTGAATGAAGTGCTTGCGACAACGACGAGCCCGATGACGGCGGCTCCGCCGCCTGCCAAAAAGAAATGAGCATGCCCCACTCGCATTCGACGAGCCCGATGATCACGAAGGCGGATGGCGAAGTCCAGCCTTTCGATCCCCGCAAGCTTGAACAGTCGCTGCTGCGTTCCGGCGCCGCGCCCTTTATGGCCGAGCGGATCGCGCAAACCATAACGGCGGGTATAGCGCCGGGCGCGCGCTCTCAGGATATCTACCGCCGCGCGTTCACGATGCTCCGCGAGCAGCACCGGCCCGCGGCGGTGCGCTACGGGCTGCGCCGCGCGCTGCTTGAAATGGGGCCCTCGGGACACCCGTTCGAGGATTTCATCGCGGAATTGTTCAAGGCGGAAGGCTGGAGCGTGCAATGGCGCAAGATAATCCAGGGGAAGTGCGTGCCGCACGAGGTCGACCTGTATGCGACGCGCGGCGCGGAAACGGTCGCCGGCGAGCTCAAATACCATAACGAAGCCGCGTACAAGACCGACGTGAAGGTCGCCCTCTACGTGAAAGCGCGCTTCGAGGATATCTGGCAATGCGATCCCGCGACGCAGGAATGCCCGGTCGATATCGGTATGCTCATTACGAATACGAAATTCACGAGCCAAGCGGTCGACTACGCCGCCTGCGCAGGCCTGGGGCTTCTGGGCTGGAGCTATCCGGAGCGCGGCAACCTGTTCGACCGCATCGTGGCGGCGGGCGTCTACCCGGTAACCGCGCTGACGACGCTCAAGCAGGCGGAAAAGCGCATCCTGCTCGACCGCGGCATCGCGACGACGCACCTGCTCACCGAGCACCGGGAAGCGCTGCGCGAGCTTCATATGCCGCCTGAACGCATCGGGGAAGTGCTCGCGGAAGCGCGCACCGTGCGGGAACCGATGGCGTATGCGGGGTAGTATTGGCGTATGAGCGACTTCAAGAAGCGCTATAACCCGAATCGAAGCGCCGAATGGAATTACGGCGGCGGCAAATGGCGGCTGTCCCGTTCGAAGATAGAGCTTTTTAACGAATGCCCGCGCTGCTTCTATCTCGATAACAAGCTTGGGACCGCGCGTCCGCGCGGACCTGCGTTCACCATAAACATCGCGGTCGATACGCTCCTGAAGAAGGAGTTCGACCTGCACCGCGCGGACGGCAGCGCCCATCCGCTCATGAAGCACTACGGCGTCGACGCCGTGCCGTTCGACCACCGGGATATTGATACCTGGCGCGAGAATTTCGAAGGCCTCGAATACCATCACGAGCCGACCGGCTTCACCATTTCGGGAGCCGTGGACGACATCTGGGTGAAGCCCGACGGGGAACTCATCGTCGTCGATTACAAGGCGACGTCGAAAGACGGCACCATCACGACGCTCTCCGATTCGTCGTGGGAAGGCTCGTACAAGCGGCAGATGGGCGTGTACCAATGGCTGCTGCGCAACAACGGCTTCAAGGTCTCCGATACCGGCTATTTCGTGTACGCGAACGCAGGAACCGACAACAAGGCATTCGACGGCAAGCTCGATTTCGAAGTGACGCTCGTTTCCTGCGAGGGAGACACGACGTGGATAGACGATATCCTGCCGAAAATAAAGAAGACGCTCGACGCGGGCGACATCCCGCCGGTAGGCAAGGACTGCGAATATTGCCCGTACCGCGAAGCGGCCGGAAAAAAATTGCTCGAGATGGCGCGCAGGAAGAAGTAGTGTAGGCCGCCAACCGCTACTCTTTTTTCAGCTCGGTCGCTGCGATATTTTCTGGTCAGCTCCGCAAGGCTGCTAGAAAATATCGCGTGACTGCCTCACTTGCAAAAAGCAGTAGCGCTTGCCAGCCATTCTTGAGCGTATACTGTGAGCCATGGAAGTGAAGATAGAAGCGTCGTGGAAGAAGCATTTGGAAGAAGAGTTCGGTAAGCCGTATTTCAAGGAGCTTACCGATTTCGTAAAGGCGGAATATAAGAGCAAGACGGTATTCCCGCACCCGAAGGCGATATTCCGCGCTTTCGAGCTGACGCCGTTCGATGCGGTGAAGGTCGTGATACTGGGGCAGGACCCGTATCACGGGCCCGGCCAAGCGAACGGCCTGTCGTTCGCCGTGAACGAGGGGGTGCCGGTGCCCCCGTCGCTCCAGAATATCTTCAAGGAGATAGAGGACGAATTCGGCACGAAGCCGAAGCAGGACGGGGATCTTTCGCGCTGGGCGAGGCAGGGCGTGCTCCTGCTGAATGCGACGCTCACCGTGCGGGCGCGTGCCGCGGGCTCGCACCAGGGCAAGGGATGGGAAGCGTTCACGGACGCGGCCATCGTCGCATTATCAGAACAACGAGAACATATTGTTTTCATGCTGTGGGGGAACTATGCGAAAGCCAAGGGTGCGCATATCGACCGCAGCAGGCATCTCGTACTTGAAACCACGCACCCTTCGCCGTTTTCCGCGCATCATGGCTTTCTGGGCTCGGGGCAATTCAAGAAAGCGAATGAATACCTTATCGAGAACGACGAGACGCCCATCGACTGGACGTAACAGAATCGCCCATTCGGAGCGTTTTTGCTAGAATGGGTTTATGGCGCAGAAAGCAGCATCGGTTCCGGGCGTTTTCTTCGTCCGGGAAGAGGGCGGAATACGCGAGTACAAGCTGCTCTCGAATGATCTGCAGATACTCGTGGCCCCGGACGCATCCGTGCCGGTCGCCGGCTGCATGGTGACCTACCGCGTGGGAAGCCGGAACGAGGCGGTCGGCTACACCGGCTCGACGCACTTGCTTGAGCATCTCATGTTTAAAGGTTCGGAGAATTTCAATAAAGACAAAGGCAACACCATCTGGCATGCGCTCGAGACGAAAGGGGCCCTGGTCAATGCGACGACGTGGCTCGATCGCACCAATTATTTCGAAGTTGTCCCGCGAAGCCACCTGCCGACGGCTATCGCCATAGAAGCGGACCGCATGCGGCACGCGTTCATCGTCGAGGCGGATCGCGCGAGCGAGATGACGGTCGTCCGCAACGAATTCGAGCGCGGCGAGAATGATCCGCGCGAAGCGCTCGACAAACAGCTGTGGGCGACCGCATACCAGAGCCACCCGTATCACCACCCGACTATCGGCTGGCGCAGCGATATAGAAGGCGTGCCTATCGAGCGGCTCAAGCGGTTCTATGACGATTTCTATTGGCCCAATAACGCGACGCTCACGCTGGTCGGGGATTTCAACGAGCAGGAAGCGCTCGAGCTCGCCGTGAAGGAATTCGGAAGGCATCCGCGCTCGCCGGAGCCCGTTCCCCGCGTGTATACGGCGGAGCCTCCGCAGGAAGGCGAGCGCCGGGTGCGGATCGCCCGCGCGCACGGCGTGAACATCGTCGGCGTCGCGCATAAGATGCCCGAAGCGCTCCATCCCGACATGCCGGCGCTCGTCGTCGCCGCGCTCATACTCGGCGAAGGGAAGTCGAGCCGCCTGCACCGGCAGCTCGTCGATACGGGCCGCCTTGCCGACGTCATGACCTGGTGCTATCCGTTCCATGACCCGTCCCTGTTCATGACCTACGGCACGCTCACGAGCGGCGCCGGGCATGCCGAAATAGAGGCAGGCATCAAGGCTGCGTACGCGAAGCTGGCGAAGGCGCGCCCGAGCGCCGCCGAAATGAAGCAGGCGAAGCAGCAGTATCGCGCGGCGTCCGCGAGCCGCCGCGACGGTCCGTACGCGCTGCTGGCGAGCATCAACGAAGACATCGCCCGGGGCGATTGGACGCTATTCCGGTCATTTCCCGAAGCGGTCAAGAATGTCAACGCGCAGGACGTATCGCGCGTCGCCGCGCGCTACCTGTGCGACGACTCCCAGAGCACGATCGGCTATTTCAGCGGCACCGGCCCGAAACGGCCAGCGGCGGCTGTCGCAGGGAAGCGTCCGCCGCGCGCACGCGCGCCGAAGAAGCAGACGTCTAAGGCTAAGCCGCGTACGCGCAAGAAACGACTATGAGCACCATCGCTTCACGCATAACTGAATTCACCCTGCCGAGCGGGGGACGCGTCGCCGTCGCGCCGACCCGGGTTTCAGACGTAGTTACCATCGCGGGCAGCATCATCGGGGGCCCGAATGCGTTCGCGTCGGCGGCAGGGGCGGCGGCCGCCGTCGCGGGAGACCTGCTCGACGCCGGAGCGGGCAATCTCGGCAAGGAAGTTTTCCGGACATCGCTCGCGGCTCGCGGCGCGGAACTCCAATTCGTCGCGGAAGGCACGCGGCTGTCATGGACGGCGACGTGTTTCCCGGAAGATACGAAGTATGTCATCGAGCGCATCGCGGACGCGCTCTTTTCGCCGGCGCTCCCTTCGGGCGAGCTTCCGGCCGAGAAACTCCGGGCCCTCACCGCGCTCGACGAAGAAGCGAGCGACACGCGCGCTCAGGCAGAACGAGCCGCCCTGCGCCTCATATACCCCGGCGGACATCCTTCGTTCGTTCCGGCGATATCCGAAGAACGGGCGCGCATCGAAGCGCTTGCCATCGCCGACGTGAAGGCTGTCGCGCGTTCATACGGAACGCGCCATTTGGCGATGGCTATAGCCGGCGATGTGGACGCGAACGCATTGGGACCAGTAATCGAACGAGCGTTCGGCAGGACTCCGGCAGGACTTCCGCGTCCGTCGGCGTTGCCAGGCACAAGCGCGATGGCCAAGCGCGCGGACGTCCGCCTCGCCGACAAGGCGAACGCGGATGTCGTCATGAGCAGCGCGCTCGGCTTCACCACCGATGATGCGCGCTACGTTCCCGCGGCCGTCGTCATCCACGCGCTCGGCGGGTCGTTCGCCTCGCACCTTATGCAGACGGTCCGCGAACGCGACGGGCTCACGTATGGCGTGCGCTCTTCCCTCAAAGGATTCGATGACAAGCTCGACGGCTATCTGCGCATCTGGGGGACGTTCGCGCCGAACCTGCTGATGCGCGGCATCGATACGCTCTCGCGCGAGACGGCGCTCTTTCTGAAGTCAGGCATGACCGAAGACAAGCTCATGGCCATCAAGGAGGAAATCGCCGGGTCCTATGCAGTATCCCTCTCGACCACGACCGGCCTCGCGATGCGCATCGTGCGATTCATGGAAGACGATCGGCCGCTCTCGTATGTGGACGAATATCCGGAGATCATCGGACGCGTGTCGCTGAAAGAAGCGCAGGACGCGGCCGCATACCTCGCCTCGCTTCCTCTTTCCGTCGCTACCGCGGGAAGCTTCTAAGTGTTATCGTCTTCAGCATGACCGTCTCGGAAGTACGCAGGCGATTCCTTGATTTCTACGTGAAGCGCGGGCACGCGGTCATCCCGTCGGCGCCGGTGCGGCCCGAGGGCGACGCCACGACCCTGTTCACCTCAAGCGGCATGCAGCCTCTGGTGCCGTACCTGCTCGGCCAGAAGCATCCGGCCGGCGTGCGCCTCGTCGATTCCCAGAAATCGGTGCGTACGGGCGACATCGACGACATCGGCGACAACCGCCACCTCACGTTCTTCGAGATGCTCGGCAACTGGTCGCTCGGGGACTATTTCAAGAAAGAGCAGTTGCCGTGGGTATTCGAATTCCTCACCAGCAAGGAAGAAGGGCTCGGGCTCGACCCTCAGAATCTCTATGTGACGGTATTCGCGGGCGATCCTGCGCTTAATATCCCGAAAGACGAGGAAGCCATCGGTATCTGGAAGGAGCTTTTCAGGGCGAAAGGGATAGAAGCGCAGGACATCGTCCTCGGCTCCGAGGAGAACGGCTATACAGCCGGCATGCAGGGCGGACGCATATTCGCATACGACGCAAAGAAGAACTGGTGGAGCCGGTCGGGCACGCCCGATGCGATGCCCGCAGGGGAGCCGGGCGGCCCCGACTCAGAAATATTCTTCGACTTCGGCACGCCGCATAATCCTGCATACGGCGCACACTGCCATCCGAACTGCGATTGCGGCCGGTTCGTCGAGATAGCGAATTCGGTCTTCATGGAATACGCGAAGCAGCCCGACGGGTCGTTCGAATTCCTCGCGCAGAAGAACGTGGACTTCGGCGGAGGGCTTGAGCGGCTGGTCATGGCCTCGCTCAATACCGATGACGTATTCCTCGCCGATACGCTCCAGAGTTCCACACAGGAGATAGAACGCCTCACCGGCAAGTCGTACGCGGACCCGGAGCATCGGAAATCCTTCCGAATCGTCGCCGACCACGTGCGCGCGGCAGTCTTCATCGCCGGCGACGACGTGTATCCGTCCAATACCGATGCCGGCTATATATTGCGGCGCCTCATCCGCCGCGCCATCCGCCACCTCGACAAGCTCGGCGTCGAGGCAAACACGCTTGCGGACTTGGCGGGAAAGGTCATCGACGCGTACCAGGACACCTACGCCGACCTCGGTGCCAAGCGCGAGCACATCCTTCACACGCTCACGGCCGAAGAAAACAAATTTAGAAAGGCGTTGCAGCGCGGCCTTAGGAAGCTCGAGAATTATCTGGTAATCCAGAGAGGATCAGGAAGAGGCTCGGGTACATATGAGATAGATGGGCCCAAGGAAAAATGGTTCCCTCATAAGCAGGCGTTTTCACTAATGACTGCGGAAGGATTCCCTAGAGAATTGATTCAGGAGATCCTTAATGAGAGAGGCATGTCTACTAACTGGGAGCTGGTAGACGAAATGTTAGCAGAGCACCAGGCCAAATCCCGCACGGCGGCCGAAGGCCGCTTCAAGGGCGGGCTCGCTGACCATTCGGAAGTCACCGTGCGCTACCATACGTCGCACCACCTGCTGCTCGCGGCGCTGCGCAGGCTGCTCGGGCCCGATGTCCATCAGCGCGGCAGCAACATCACGCAGGAGCGCGTACGCCTCGACTTCTCGTTCGATCGCAAGCTCACGCCCGAAGAACTGCAACAGGCGGAGGACCTGGTTAATGAGCAGATAGGCGCGGCGCTGCCGGTGTTCTGCACGAGCATGCCGAAGACGGAAGCCGAGACGCTCGGCGCCGAGCACGAATTCGGCGTTAAGTATGGCGATACGGTGACCGTCTATTCGATGGGTCCGAAAGACGCGACGCAGGAGAATCCCAAGTTCGCGGAATCATTCTCCCTTGAGTTCTGCGGCGGCCCTCACGTATCCAATACGAGCGAGCTCGCGGACGGCGGGAAGAGATTTAAGATCATAAAGGAAGAGTCGGTCGCTGCCGGCGTCCGCCGCATCAAGGCGGTGCTGCAATAAGCGCGGAGCGCCTGTTAAGCGGGCCGCCGTGCCCTATACTCTATCCATGGGTCTTTTCGACGCATTCAGGAAAAGCAGCGCGACGCATACGACGCTCGTCATCGATATCGGCTCGGCGTCCGTCGCCGGCGCATACGTCCGCGTAGCGCACGAAGCGCCGCCTGAGATAGCGTATGCGGCTCACGCGCCCATTGAGCGGCGAGCGGGAGAATCAGAACCCCTCGAAGGAATGAGGCGTTCGCTCGAGGCGCTGGCGGACAGCCTCGTACGGGACGGTTCGCCCGCGCTCATGCGCGCATACGGGCAGGCTCATGCCGACCGCATCCTCATCGCCGCCGGCATTCCGTGGGGAGAGACGCGCGTGCGCACCGAGCGCATCCAGAAAGGCAAGCCTTTCGCGTTCACCCGCGCGCTCGTCCGAGAAGCCTGCAAGGGAAGCGCGGCAGACGGCCGTCGGACGATGGAAGACCGGGTCATCGCGACGCTGCTCGACGGCTATGAGGTGCGGCACCCCTATGGCAGGCGCGCGTCGTATGCGGAGATAACCGTGCTGTCTTCGACGATGGCCGAAGCTGCAGCCGCGGCGGCTGAGAACGCCATCGCACGCGCATTCCATACCCGCCGGACGGAGCTTCATGCGTTCATGCCGGCGGCATATGCGGTGCTGAAGGAACTCTATCCGCTGCAAAAAGACCACTTCATCATCGCCGCCGGCGCGGAACAGACCGAAGTCGCGCTCGTTTCGCGCGGAGTGCTCGTCGGCGCGCGCAGCGCGCCGGGCGGCATCAGCCTGATAGCGCAGGCAGCCCATTCGGCGGGCGTGCGCGCGAGCGCCGATCCTATATCAGGAGACCTCGCGGCCGGGCTCATAGACGCGGGCCGCAATCAGCGGTTCTCGGGCGCCATCGAGAAGGCGAAATCCGACTGGCTCGCGGCGGTCCGTACGGAAATGCTCGGGTTCGCCAGCGACCTGCCGAGCACGGTCTTCCTCATAACGGATAAAGCTTCGAGAGGCCTCCTGGCGGACGCGATCGTCGATGCGTCGCTCGGGAATGCCATCGCGCTCGGCACGCCGATCACCGTCATACCTCTCTCAGGCGCGCATCTGGGCTCCGCAGTCCGCGTCCGCGCGGATACGGACCCGGACACGGCGCTCATGCTGCTCGCACTGTATGAATCCCAGCTTCTGGGAGAACGTCTCCGGGAAGGGGATACCCCGCTTGCGCCGCGCGCCTGATGTTATACTGGGCCACATTACTACGATAGCTCTAGCCCCATGCCTCGGACACTCAATGACATCATCCCCCCATCCCGGCGCCGCATGAATCCTCTATCGGATCCTGCACAGACTCCGGCACCGCTTTCCGAGCCCGAGGCGCCGTTCAATCCGCCGCCGCATTTCTCCATCCCGCGCCGCAGGTTCCCGTGGAGCGCGCTCATCGTGACGGTCGTCATCGTGGCCGGCGCCGTCGGCCTTCTGTACGCGTTCTCGGGAGCGAAAGTCGAAGCGACCCCGACGACCGATAACGTGAACCTGGCGCAGGCGAGCTTCACGGCGACGCCTTCATCCGGCGATCTTCCGTTCGAAGTCGTAACCGTCGACAAGGTAGCCAGCAAGTCGGTCCCGGCCGAGAGCACCGCGACCGTCGACCAGTCGGCGCAGGGGACTATTACCATATATAACGAGCAGGCATCCGCGCAGCAGCTCGTCGCGACGACGCGCTTTGAAACGGCCGATGGCCATGTTTTCCGCATCCATCAGGCGGTGAGCGTGCCGGCCGGCTCCGCGTCGAACCCGGGCACGCTCACGGCGACGGTCTATGCCGACAAGACGGGGGCGGACTATAACATCGGCCCATCGAGCTTCACGCTTCCGGGCCTTTCAGGCTCCAAGCAGTTCGACCGGGTGTATGCGAAGTCTACAGAGCCGTTCACCGGAGGGTTCTCAGGCACGCGGCCGACCGTCGGCCAGACTACCGACGATACGCAGCACGCGGCGCTGCAGGCCGCGCTCGAGAGCGATCTCGCGACAGCCGTCGCGAATCAGGCGCCGGCCGGATATGTCTTCGTGAAAGGCGGGTCTTTCGCCACGTACGAGCCGCAGCCTGACTCAGTGGACTCGAACGGCCAGGTCGTCATAACCGAAAAGGGCACCGTCCAGGCGGTCGTGTTCCCGGTAGCCGCGCTTGCGCGGGCCATCGCCCGGCAGGCCGTCGGAGGATACGCCGACCAGCCGGTCACGCTTTCGGACGTCTCGAGCCTTAGCCTTACGCCGACGGACACGACGGCTCCGACGGGTACCAGCTCCTTCGCATTCACCCTCTCAGGGGGCACCAGCGTCGTCTGGACGGTCGACGCCACGAAGGTCGCGGCTGCTGTCGCAGGGAGGACCAAGAGCGAATCCGACACCATCCTGAAGACCATGCCCGAGATTCAGAAGGCTATCCTGGTACTCCGGCCCTTCTGGCGCAGCACCTTCCCGAGCGACCCTGCCCGTATCCAGGTCCTCGTGACCCCCGCCTCCTAGGATGGCCTCTACATCCACCGCGACGACGAGCCAGCCTGGCGAGGAGAACCGCGTTGACGATTATCCAAGCCCCTGCTAGTATACGTAAGCATCACATGGAGAGCGGCGAGAAGCAGAATCCCACGGGTACCGTAGAAGAGGTACTCCCTAATTCGCTATTTCGCGTTCGCATGCCCGATGACACGCTCCTGCTCGCATACCTTGCGGGAAAGATGCGGCTCCACCGCATACGCGTGCTCGTCGGCGATTCGGTCGAATTGGTCACGGATCCGTACGGCGGCCGTGCGCGCATCGTGAGGCGGTTGAGCTAATTTATTCATTTTCACGTCCAGCAATCATGAAGGTTCGCGCTTCGATCAAGAAACAGCAGCCGGGAGACCTGCTCGTCCGCCGCGGCGGGCGCTTGTATCGCATTAATAAGCGCAACCCGCGCCGCAAGGCGCGCCAGGGCTAATTTTCCGTACCACTACTTAAACCTATGCGTATCGCTGGCCTCAACATCCCCGACGACAAGCAGCTCTCGTATGCGCTGCCGCAGATTTTCGGCATCGGCCGTACCCGCGCCATCGAGATCCTGAACAAGGCGGGCGTCGCGCTCGACGCGAAGGGCAGCCAGCTCACGTCCGATCAGGAACAGAAGGTTCGCGCGCTCGCGGAAGAGTTCACCATCGAGGGCGAGCTGCGCCGCCAGATTGGCCAGGACATCAAGCGCCTCAAGGATATCAAATCGTGGCGCGGCAATCGCCACGAACGCGGCCTGCCGGTCCGCGGCCAGCGCACCAAGACCAACTCCCGCACCCGCCGCGGCAACGTCCGCAAGACCATGGGCTCGGGCAAGCGCACGCTCGAGAAGACGTGATCATTATTTCTCGCATTCACTAATCACGTACTAATCCTATGGGTAAGAAACGCATCGTTAAGATGAAAGGGCGCGGCCTCGATCAGGGGCGCAAGGAGCGCGCGCTCGCGAAAGTCGCCAAGAAGCGCCTTGAGAAGGGCGTGCTTCACATCGAAGCCACCTTCAACAACACCAAGGCCGTCCTCACCGATGACAAGGGCAACGCGCTCATCACCTCGTCCGCCGGGTCGCTCGGCTTCACGGGCTCCCGCAAGTCCACGCCGTACGCCGCCGCGAAAGTCGGCGAAATCATCGGCGAGAAGGGCGCGATCGTCGGACTGAAGGAGGCGAGCGTCGTCATCCGCGGCGTCGGCCCCGGCCGCGAATCCGCGCTTCGCGCCTTCGCCGGCAAGGGCATCCAGATCCGTTCCATCGTCGACGCGACCCCGGTGCCGCACAACGGCCCGCGCCCGCCGAAGCCCCGCCGCGTGTAATCTTCCTCATTACGTATGAAAACCGGACCTAAGTACAAGCTCGCGAAGCGCCTCGGCGCCACCATATTCGAGAAGACGCAGTCGCAGAAGTTCGCGATCGCGCAGGAGCGTTCGGAGCGCAACCGCACCAAGAAGCGTCCGCGCGGCGCGTCGGAATACGGAAAGCAGCTCCTCGAGAAGCAGAAGGTGCGCGTCACCTACGGCATTTCGGAACGCCAGTTCTCGAAGTACGTCCGCATGGCGACGGCTTCCCACGAGAAGAATCCGGCGGACACGCTGCACCAGCTGCTTGAGACCCGCCTCGACAGCGTCATCTACCGCATGGGCCTTGCCAAGACCCGCCGCTTCGCGCGCCAGATGGTGTCGCACGGCCATATCACGGTGAACGGCAAGCGCACGACCATCCCGTCCCAGCAGATCTACGTCGGCGACCGCATCGCGGTGCGCGACGGCAGCAGGAAGTCGGTCATGTTCGACGGCTTCGCCGAGCGCTTCATGGAGCGCCAGCTCCCGTCCTGGCTGTCCTTCGATCCCAAGGGCATGGAGGGCGGCGTCTCGGAAGTTCCGCCGTCGAACGTGGGCGACACGGCCGGCGACCTGTCCGCAGTGCTCTCGTTCTACAGCCGTTAATTTCAGCATTATTTAACCCTTAGGTAATACGATTGAGTTATGGAATACCACATCACACTGCCATCCAAGCCGCGCGTCGTCTCCGAAGAGGGGATGCAGGGCATTTACGAGATAGACTCGCTCTATCCGGGCTACGGCCATACCCTCGGCAACTCGCTTCGCCGCATCATCCTGTCCTCGCTTCCGGGCGCGGCCATCACGTCGGTCAAAATAGAGGACGTGCCGCACGAGTTCGCGACCATCGACGGCGTCCGCGAGTCCGTCATGGAGCTTTTGCTCAACCTCAAGCGCGCGCATTTCACGCTGCATGGCGACGAACCGCAATCCATCCGCCTTTCGGTTAAGGGCCCG
Source organism: Minisyncoccota bacterium (assembly GCA_036384675.1). GTDB lineage: Bacteria > Patescibacteriota > Minisyncoccia > Phycocordibacterales > Phycocordibacteraceae > C7867-001. The sequence goes on along the minus strand of DASVLW010000079.1, from coordinate 3,998 downwards.
AAGCAGGTCAAGGCATCGGACCTCCAGATGCCGAGCCAGGTGACGCTCGCGAACCCCGACCAGCATATCGCGGACGTCGCGGGCAAGGTTTCCCTCGAGCTTGAGGCGACCATCGAGCGCGGCCTCGGCTACGTGCCGCGCGAAGTTCTGACTAAGGAAAAAGTCGACATCGGCACCATCGCGCTCGACGCGACCTTCACGCCTATCCGCCGCTGCAACTACGAAGTCGAGAACATGCGCGTCGGCGACCGTACGGACTTCAACCGCCTGCGCGTCCTCATCGAGACCAATGGCACCATCACGCCGAGGGAAGCCCTCGAGAAGTCCATCGAGACGATGATCCACCAGCTTTCGGCGGTCGTCGGCTTCCAGGAGCCGCGCGCCGAAGCCGAGGAGGATGAATCGGCTGCGCCGCGCGTTTCAGGCGGCGAGAAGGATCCGGCGAAAGTGAAAGTGGCCGACCTCGGCCTCTCCGTCCGCGTCGCTTCCGCCCTTGAGGACGCCAGCATCAAGTCGGCCGCGGGCCTCGCCCGCAAGACCGCGAGCGCGCTTAAGGAGCTCGACGGCATCGGCGACAAGGCCATCACGGAAATCGAGGAAGCGCTCGACAAGGTCGGCCTCTCGCTTAAAGGCGAATAATACGGTAGGGTAGGACTTCAATCAGGTATGCGTAAACACGATAAGAAAAGCCGGACCTTCGGACGCCCCGCGAACCAGCGGGGAGCCCTGATGCGTTCCCTGGTCCGCTCGCTCGTCATCCACGAGCGCATCTCGACCACCGAAGCGAAAGCCAAAGAGCTCCGCCCGATCGTCGAGAAGCTCGTCACCCGCGCGAAAGTCGACACCGTGGCCAACCGCCGCCTCGTCTCCGCGCGCGTTCATGACGCGGACGTCGTGAAGAAACTCTTCACAGCCGTCGGTCCGCGCTACAAGGAGCGCACGGGCGGCTACACCCGCATCGTGAAGCGCGCCAAGCGCGGTGCAAACGACGCGCGCAAGCTCGCCTACGTCGCTTTCGTATAAATCCTATGACTACCACCAAGATGCAGCCCTTGACCTACACCATCGACGCTTCCGGCCGCACGCTCGGCCGCGTGGCAAGCGAAGCCGCGCAGGCGCTCCAGGGCAAGAAGTCCGTCCACTTCGCGCGCAACATCGTGCTGCCTATCACCGTGGTCATCGAGAACGCGGGCAAGCTCATGCTTTCCGACCGCCGCATCGCCGGCAAGACGTACACCCATTACACCGGGTACCGCGGCGGCCTGCGCGAGACGTCCATGAAAGACATGATCGAGAAGAAGGGCATCGACGAAGTCGTCCGCAAGACCGTGGATGGCATGATCCCGCGCAATAAGCTCCGCAAGGAGCGCATGAAGCGCCTTACCGTAAACGCATAGATTCAGCATGGCTACTAATTTCATCACCGCAGTCGGGCGCCGCAAGACCGCCATCGCGTCTATCCGCATGCAGAAGGCGGACAAGGCGAGCCTGACGGTCAACGGCAAGCCGGCCAAGGACTACTTCAAGACCGACCTCCGCACGCATATCGCCGAAGAGTCCCTGAAGGCGGCCGAGCTCAACGACACGTACGCCGTTTCGGCGCAGGTCGTGGGCGGCGGCATCGCCGCGCAGGCCGACGCCGTGCGGATGGCCATCGCGCGCGCCGCGACCGAGATAAACCCGGGCACCCGCGGCACCCTCAAGTCCGCAGGCTTCCTGAAGCGCGATCCGCGCGCCAAGGAGCGCAAGAAGCCAGGTCTTCGTAAGGCCCGCGCTTCCAAGCAGTGGAGCAAACGCTAGAAACAAAGCCCCTCGCGGGGCTTTGTTCTTGACGCTTGAGCGTCAGCAATAATCAAAACCCGCCTGTCGGCGGGTTTTGATTTTCCTCTTGATATGTAGTATAGCTATTCCGGATTTAAGGGTAGGAGAACGCATGACCGTAGGGCTTGCATTGAGTATCGCGGTACCCGTTGTTTTGCTGCTTGCGACAGTAATCACCGGAACCAATTACCGGGCGTCGACCATCGAACTCGACAGCGCCAGATACCGGCTTGGCAGGCAGTTGAAGGACCGCTGGGTCTTGCCGGAAGGGGTGGCAGGCACGCGGCACGAAATCAGTTCGATTCGCTCATCGAGCGTCCGATGGATGATTGCCTCAGCTACGCTCGGCCCGCTCGCTCTCGGTGCAGGCTATATGGCCCTGCGCTTCAATCATTTGCTCTGAATTAGAGGCGTCTTCGACCATCAAGCCCCGCGCGAAAGCGCGGGGTCAGTCTTTTCCTTTAGAGAAGAGCTCGTCGGATGCTGAAAAGAGCCCCTCGGCCCTCACGTTGTAATTCTTGGTTTTCGTATCGCGCGACCAGAGGAGTACCGGTGTCTTCGTCTTCGCATCAATTGCGTAGTAGTCGATACGGCCGCCGTCGGTCTCCAGCTTGTATACGACGCGGCCGGGGTCCTCGACATCGTGGTGAGGCGCATCGAAGTGGATGGCAGTCGGCTCATCGAGGCGCACGATGCTCGGCCGCTGTTCTTTCGGCCGGTCGCCATACGGGCCCTCGTCCGATCGTGTCTGTTCTTCGAGTACGTACAAAAGTGGCTGGCGAGGCAGCCATCTGGTCAGCGGCTTCACTCCATGCTCTCGCAGGAACTGCAGCGTCTGCTCTTCGTTCATCACCTCGTACTTCGGCTCCGCTTCGCTTGAAGTGGCGGGAGGAGATTTGAAAGATTCCGGTCCCATGCCGAAAGCGTACCACGCCTTTGACGCTCCGCGCTTTTTCCGGCATATTTGATGGATGGAAGAAGATGATTTCGTGGTAGATAGCGAAGCTGCGGAAAACCGCGCCCGGCAGGCAGATTCGGAAAGCGATATCGAAGCCGAGGAAGAGCGCGCTGAAGCGAAAGTGAAGAAAGTCCGCGACGAGCTCGCGGAAGCCCGCGCGGACGCGAAAGCCAATCTCGACGGCTGGCAGCGCGCGAAAGCGGACTACGTGAACGCACTGAAGCGTTTCGAGGAAGAAAAGAAGGGCGCGCAGGCGCGCGGCGCGGAGAAAGTCATCGAAGCGCTGCTGCCGGCCTACGACGCCCTCGAGCGCGCCAGGGAGCACGGGGAAGTGCCCGCAGGCTTCCAGGCCATCGCCAAGCAGCTTGAAAACGCGTTCGCATCCATCGGGCTTGCGGCAGTAGGGAATGTCGGCGACGCATTCGATCCGAACCTGCATGAAGCGTACGGCCAGGACGCGACCGGTGATCAGGGCGCGGATGACACCATCACCGCCGTGCTCGAGCAGGGATACAAGCTCGGCGACCGTGTCATCCGCCCGGCGAAAGTCCGCGTCGCGCATTTCGGATAGCCGGAACCTTGCAGGACTTGAAACCGGAAACAGGAAGCATACAATAGGCGCATCGGTTCGCAGCGCCTCGTGGCGCTTCAGTTTCAATTCATTACTCGCTCTATACTTTTGAACTATGGCTAAGATCCTCGGTATCGATTTGGGAACCACGAACTCCGCGATGGCAATCGTCGAGGGAGGCGAGCCGCGCGTGCTTGAGAACGCCGAAGGCGCGCGCACGACCCCGTCCATCGTCGCGGTGGGCAAGAACGGCGAGCGCATCGTGGGCACGCTGGCAAAGCGCCAGTCGGTGACGAATCCGCTCAATACTATTTATCAGATCAAGCGCTTCATCGGCCATTCCTTCGATGAACCGGCCGTCCAGAAGGACAAGGCCAGCGTGCCGTTCGAGATGCGCAAGGCGGCCAACGGCGGCATCGAAGTGAAGATGTCCGAAAAATGGTACTCGCCGGAAGAGATTTCCGCGATGATACTCGGCAAGCTGAAAGCCGATGCCGAAGCGAAGCTCGGCGAGAAGATAACCGAAGCCGTCATCACGGTACCGGCGTATTTCAACGATGCGCAGCGCAACGCGACCAAGGACGCGGGCAGGATCGCCGGCCTCGACGTGAAGCGAATTATCAACGAGCCGACCGCGGCCGCGCTCGC
>DASVLW010000078.1:0-3285 GCA_036384675.1 Minisyncoccota bacterium | reverse complement strand
CCTATTTCAAAGACCACCCCATTCCCATCGGACTCATCACCGGCAGCGAATGCCGGAAATTCCCGAGCAAGGTGAACAAGGAAGAATCGACGCACCTATCCCGGGCCCAGTTCAGGAAATGGGTCGCGAACGGCGAGATTCCCATCGTCATCGGCACGCACGCGCTCGTCGAAAAATCGCTCGAATTCAAGTCGCTCGCGTATGCCATCATCGACGAGCAGCATCGCTTCGGAAAGATTCACCGGCAGAAATTAGCCCGCAAGGGGTCGTTCGAGCCGCACCTGCTTTCCATGACCGCGACGCCGATTCCCCGCACGCTCGCGCTCACCATTTACGGCGACCTCGACCTGTCGCTCCTTGACGAGATGCCGCCGGGCAGGAAGCCCGTCATCACGCAGGTAGTGGGACCCGAGAAGCGCGAAGAAGCATATGCGCGCGTGCGGGAAGAGCTCGGGAAGGGCCGGCAGGCGTATGTCATCTGCCCGCGCATCGACGAGCCGGATCCGTCCAAAGAGCTCGCGCTCCAGGCGAAATCCGTGAAGGCCGAAGCCGCGCGGCTCAAATCGAAGGTGTTTCCCGGCGCGTCGATCGGCATCCTGCACAGCAAGATGGCGCCGAAGGAGAAAGAGGACGCTATGCGCCGCTTCGAGCTCGGGCAGACCGACATCCTCGTCGCGACATCGGTCGTCGAGGTGGGCGTGAACGTACCGAACGCGACGGTCATATTGATAGAAGGCGCCGAGCGCTTCGGCCTTGCGCAGCTGCACCAGCTGCGCGGACGCGTCATCCGCTCGACGCACCAGGCGTACTGCTTCGCGCTTCCCGAGTCGTACGGCACGGCGACCGAAGCCCGCATGAAGGCGTTCACCGGGGCGAAAAACGGCTTCGAGCTCGCCGAATACGATCTTGCGCTGCGCGGTTCGGGCGAACTCTATGGCGCGCGCCAGTGGGGCGTGTCCGACATCGCGATGGAAGCGCTCCAGAACCTGAAGCTTGTCGAAGCGGCACGCGCCGAAGCGAAAGAGCTCGTCGCGTCGGACCCCGCGCTTTCCCGCCACCCTGCCCTGCGGGATCTGTCGGCGCGCGTCGAGAAGGAAATCCATCCGGAATAGCTTCATTTGCGCGCCACGCGCGTTCAGGTAGACTCGCTAGCAATGCCAGCGCTTCGCACCGTGCTCAACATCGTGGTCTATATATTCGCCGCCGCCGGCTTCATCCTCATCGTCGGGTACTTCGCCGTGAAATACGGCGTCACTAATACGACCGGCATCATCGATACGCAGCGGGAATCGTTCCTCGAAGGCGCGGCCGGAGCCGCGCCGGCGTCCGATACCGAAGCTTCCCTCCCGTGGAGCGAGACGGAAGAATGGGGCACGCTCGACGCCGCCGTGCGCAAGGACACCGATCCGCTCAGCCGGGCGGCGGCGGACTCGGGCGTGCCCGCGCGGCTTATCGCCGCGAATCTCATTACCGAACAGCTGCGGCTCTTCTTCTCCGAACGCGAATTCTATAAGCAGATATTCTTCCCGCTGAAGATTCTCGGATCGCAGACGCAGTTCTCCTGGGGCGTGATGGGCATGAAGGAAGCGACCGCGATACAGGTCGAGAATAATCTCAAGGATCCGTCCTCGCCGTATTACCCCGGCCCGCAGTATGCGCACTTGCTCGATTTCACCGCCACCACGACCGATGCGATAGCAGAGGAGCGCTTCACGCGCATGACCGACCAGCATAACCACTACTGGAGCTACGTGTACGCCGGACTGTTCCTGAAGGAAATCGAGACGCAGTGGACGAACGCCGGCTTCCCCATCGACGATCGTCCGGATATACTCTCGACGCTCTTCAATATCGGGTTCGAGCATTCGACGCCGAATGCGAACCCCCAAGTGGGCGGCGCGGAAATAGATATAAACGGTGCCGCATACAGCTTCGGCGGCCTTGCCGGCGACTTCTACAAGTCGGACCTGCTGACGGATATCCTGCCGAAATAGCGGAAATCGAGTATAGTGGCGTCTAGCCGCCCCTAGCTCAATGGTTAGAGCACCGAGCTTATACCTCGGCGGTTCTTGGTTCGAGTCCAAGGGGGCGGACTAGCAACGAAAGAACCGCGGCCATAGGCCGCGGTTCTTTCGTTGTCCCTCGACTACTCTGCCGGCGCCGGCGCGACGAACAGCCCTTCTTCTTCGCGTGCTTTCGGTGTAATGCCGTTCGCGACCAGCAGCTTCTCGAATTCCGCGCGCTCGATGGTCTCCACTTCGACGAGCCGGTTCGCGATGGCGTCGAGCGCGCCGCGGTGCTGTACGAGCACGTCCTTGGCGCGTCCGCGCGCGTCTTCGAGTATGCGGCCCACTTCCGCGTCTATCTTCGCCGCGACGGCTTCCGAATACGATTCCGGCCCGAACCCGCGGTCCGCGGCGAACGCCGCGAGGCCGACCGCGTCGCTCATGCCGTAGCGCGCGACCATGTCGCGCGCAAGCGCGGTGATGACCGCCAGGTCGTTGGAAGGGCCCGTCGTCACGTCGTCGAATATCATCTCTTCCGCGACGTAGCCGCCGAGCGTCGCGGCGATATCGTCGAGGAACTGCTTGCGCGACTGCATCTTCTTGTCCTCGAACGGCAGCTTCAGCGTGTACCCCGCCGCGCGCCCGCGGCTGATGATGGAAATCTTGTGCACCGGATCGGCGTACGGCAGCACGCTCGACACGAGCGCGTGGCCCGCTTCGTGGTACGCCGTCAGCTCCTTCTCTTTCTTCGTAAGCAAATGTGATTTGCGCTCGGGGCCGAGCATCACTTTCTCGATGGAGCGGATGAGGTCGTACTGCGTTATCTCCTTGCGGTTCTCCCGCGCGGCGAGTATGGCCGCTTCATTCATGAGCGAATAGAGCTCCGCGCCCGAGAATCCCGGCGTGCGCTCGGCGACCACTTCCAGATTCACATCCGGGCCGAGCGGCTTCTTGCGCGCATGGATCTTCAGAATTTCCTCGCGGTCCTTGCGGTCCGGCAAGTCGATGACGACGCGGCGGTCGAAGCGGCCGGGGCGCAGGAGCGCAGGGTCGAGGACATCCGGGCGGTTCGATGCCGCCATCACGATGACTTTTTCCGTCGGCTCGAAGCCGTCCATCTCGACGAGTATCTGGTTGAGGGTCTGCTCGCGGTCGTCGTTGCCGCCGCCCACGCCCGAGCCGCGCACGCGGCCCACCGCGTCAATTTCATCCACGAAAATGATGGCCGGCGCCGCTTTCTTCGCCATCTGGAAGAGGTCGCGCACGCGGGACGCGCCGA
>DASVLW010000077.1:0-11490 GCA_036384675.1 Minisyncoccota bacterium | reverse complement strand
GCTCGCGAACGTGCTCGGAAAGGCGCCGCAGAGCGCGCCGAAGCCCGCGAACGCGCTTCCGCCGCACGCGGCGGAAGACGAGCTGCCCCCGGCTTCCGCTCCGTCCGCACCGCATCCCGCGGAGCCGGCTCCGCCAGCCCCGCGTCCCGCGCCGCAGCCGGTATCGCGGACTCCGCAACAGCCGCCCGCGGCGAAGCCGTTTGAAGTTCCCGAAGATCAGCTGCGCGCCATTTTCAAAGACACTCTGTAGCATTTGAAACTTTCGCGCGGCAGCGCGCGTAGTAGTAAGTAGCGCGAGCCATGTCGGCGCGCCTAATACAGGAACGCATGCGGCAACTCAAGGAGCGCGTGCCCCCGTCGGAAGCCATACGGCCCTCCGGCGGGGGCTACCGCATCCAAAAGACTCCATTTGCACCTCGCGGCAGCGTCCGCTACCTTTATATATATGACTCGCGTTCCCGTGGTAGACGAGGCCGATGAGATCATCGGTTTCAAGGAGCGCGTCGATGTCGGGGCGGCGGATATCGATCGCGTATCTGCGCTGTGGGTGACCAACGCCAAAGGAGAAGTGTTGCTCGCCCAGCGGGCGGCTACAAAGGCGAAAGACCCTTGCATGTGGGGACCAGCGGTAGCTGGTACCGTCGAAGAAGGAGAAACGTATATTGAGAATATAGTGAAGGAAGCGGGTGAAGAATTGGGTATCACCATAACGGCCGCAGACCTCGTATGGGGACCGAAGATCCGGGTAAGAGATGACGTGCGCAACTATTTCGGCCAGTACTTTTTGTGCACTATCGATCGCAACGCCAGCGATTTCCAGCTTCAAAAAGAAGAGGTCGAACGCGTTGAATGGCGGGAGCCGCAGGAACTTAAAGCTGATATCGAGGCGCATCCGGAAAAGTTCACGCCCGGCTCAACCCATTGGATCGAACATTTCTTATAACTATGAGGGCGCTTTTCGTCTACGCCTACCCGCTCATATTCGACGCCAGAAGCGCGGATCGCGCGCGCATGCGCGCGTACGCGGGCGCCATCGGCGAGCTCCACGTGCTGTCCGCGCTGCCGCACCCGCACGAAGAGCAGGACGGGAAGCTCTATCTGCACGGCGTGGCGGCATCTCGCCTCACGCGCCCGCGCGCGCTTAAAAAGCGCGCGCGCGAGCTCATACAGCAGTACTCGATAGAAGTCGTATCCGCGCAGGACCCGTTCGAGGAAGGCTGGGCGGCTATGAAAGCCGTCCGCGGCACGAATGCGAAACTCCATGTGCAGCTCCATACCGATCCGTTCTCGCCGTGGTACGTGCGCACAGGGAATGCGCGGATGTCGTTCCTGAACCGCATACGCCGGCGCCTGGCGGACAACGTGCTGCCGGCTGCCGACGGCATCCGCACGGTTTCTAAACGCGTGAAAAGTTCGCTCGCGGCGCGGTATGGCGCGCGCATCAAAGAGCCGAGCATCATCCCGATAGCGGTCGACGCTGCGTCCCCGCCAGCGGAGCCTCTGCCCGCGCATTCGTTCACCTTCACCCTTATCGCGGTAAGCCGCATCGAGCCCGAGAAGCGCATCAAAGACATTCTGGCCGCGCTCGCGCAGGTCGCCGCGCGGTATCCGCACACGGGACTTTTCATCATCGGAGACGGGCGCGAGCGGAGGAATTTGGAACAGCTCGCCCGTTCGCTTGGCATAGAGCGCAATGTCGTGTTCATGGGCGAGCGCACGGCGTACGAAGCGCGGGCGTTCATGCAGAGCGCGGACGCGTTCATCCAGGCGAGCTCCTTCGAAGGCTACGGCATGACATTCATCGAGGCCGCGCTCGCGAAGCTGCCGCTCATCGTTACCGATGTCGGCATCGTCGGCGAACTCCTGAAAGACGGGGAAAGCGCGCTGGTGGCGCCGGTCGCTGACCCGGGAGCGCTCGCACACCACATTGAGACGCTCATCGAGGACAACCGCACGCGCTCGCAGCTCGCGCTCGCTGCGGAAGCCGTCGTCCGCGCGCACCTGGCCGCCGAAGGCGATCATCCTGCGCGCGTCGCCGCGGACCTCGCCCGCCTGCTCGTATGAAGCTGCTCGTCACCACGCAGGCGGTCGACGTGAACGAGCCGGTGCTCGGGTTCTTCCACCGGTGGCTCGAAGCGCTTGCTGCGCGCGTCGAATCCATCGAGGTCATCTGCCTGAAAGAAGGGGAGCACCGTCTGCCGCACAACGTGCGCGTGCATACGCTTGGGAAGCCGGCAGCGGTGATGCGGAGCCTCGGCTTTCCTGCGCGCGTCGGATACACGCTGCGTTTCTATAAGCTCGTATGGAAGCTCCGCAGCCAGTACGACACCGTGTTCATCCATATGAATCCCGAATACGTCGTGCTGGCCGGTCCGCTCTGGCACGCGCTCGGCAAGCCCGTCGCGCTCTGGTACAACCACCCGGCAAAGCCGCTTGCGCTGCGCATTGCCGCGCGCGAAGCGGACAAGGTGTTCTATACCTCAACGTATGCCGCGTCGGCGGCGTACGGGCACGCGCAGCGCATGCCCGCCGGCATCGATACGGACCTTTTCAAGCCGCAGCTCATCCCGCGCGACCGCCGCCGCCTCTATATGCAGGGACGCGTCACGCCGGGGAAGCGCGTGCATGTCGCGCTCGCCGCGCTGCGGCTGCTGCGCAGGGACGTTCCCGCGACGCTCACCATCGTCGGCCCGGAAGATGCTGGATACGCGGCAGATTTGAAACAGCAGTACGCGGAAGAAATCGCGGCGGGTGCCGTATCGTTCGAAGGCCCGAAGCGCAATGCCGAGACACCGGCGCTCTACAGCGCGGCGGGCGCTGCGATAAATCTTGCCGAGGCGGGCCATTTCGACAAAACCGTGCTCGAGCCTATGGCGTGCGGCACGCCGGTGGTCGTCGGAAGTCCGGCGTTCGGAGAACTTATTCCGCCGGAATGGGTCGTGCCCGGGGATGATCCCCATGCGCTCGCTGCCGCGCTTGCGCGGCTCATCAGCCTGCCCGAGCCCGAATATGAAGCGCTCGGCGCGCGCCTGCGCGAGGGCGTCGTGCGCGAGCACGGCCTTGGTGCGCTTATGGACCGGCTCACCGCGGAATTATCGAGCTTCGGTGCCCGTCCTGCCGGGGCTTCCCCCGTGCTATAACAAGGGCATTATGAAGCTTTCCGTCGTGCTGCCGGTGCATAACGAGGCAGGGAACATACGCCTGCTCGCGCGCGAGCTCGACGACGTGTGCGGCCGTCTGAATAAGGAATATGAAATCATCTGGGTGGATGACGGTTCTACCGATGAAAGCCGCTCCATCCTGCAGGAACTCGCAGCGGCGGATTCTCGCCAGAAGCTCATCATCCTGTCGCGCAATTTCGGACAGACTGCCGCCATGGCCGCCGGCATCACCGCCGCGAAAGGAGACATCATCATCCCCATGGATGCCGACGGGCAGAACGATCCGGCCGATATCCCGCGGTTCCTCGAAAAGATAAGCGAAGGGTTCGATGTCGTATCCGGATGGCGCAAGGACCGCAAGGACAAGGCGCTGCAGCGGAAGCTGCCGTCGAAGGTGGCGAACCTGCTGATAGGCGCCATCACCGGAGTAAAAATCCACGACTACGGATGCTCGATGAAGGCATACAAGCGCGACCTTATACAAGGCGTGACGCTCTATGGCGAGATGCATCGCTTCATTCCGGCCTATGCGAAATGGCAGGGAGGAAGGGTCGCCGAAATCGTCGTGCATCATCGGCCGCGCAGCAGCGGCGCGACGCACTACGGCATATCGCGCACGTTCAAGGTGCTGCTCGACCTCGTCGTCCTCAAGTTCCTGACGACCTACATGAACCGCCCCATGCATTTCTTCGGCGGTCTCGGCTTCATCTCGCTCCTGCTCGGATTTCTGACGGCGTGCTGGTCGCTCGGGCTCAAACTCGCGTATGCCGTGTCGTTCTCCCGCACGCCGCTCCCAATAATCGCCGCGCTGTTTCTCATCGTTGGCGTGCAGTTAATACTTATGGGCATCATCGCTGAGATGCTGATGCGCATCTATTATGAATCGCAGGATAGGAAGCCGTACGTGGTGCGAGACACTGCAGGTCTGTAGCTATGAACGTCCTGTTCCTGACGCAATACGACATGAACGGCCCGTCGAGTCGCGTCCGGGTCTATCAATTCGCGCCGCTTCTTAAAGCGCGGGGCATCCAGTGCGATATAAGGCCGCTGGTCACCGGTCCGGTAAAGGAAATGCTCAATACTCTCCTGACGTCGGAAAGCTCCTGGGCGCGGGCAAAGGTGTGCCTGCATATCGTGGGGCGGTTCGCGGCTCGATACCGGGACGTGCTGTCCGCGCGAAATTATGACGTCGTGGTCATCCAGAAAGACGTGCTGCCGTTCGGCTTGTTCCATCTCCTGATGCTTGTGAACCGGCGCGTCGTATATGAATTCGACGATGCCATCTGGGAGCCTTCGCCGAACAGCAACGGGAAATCGCTGGTGCTGAAGCTCATCTTTAGCTATCGCCGCCGCCTGTTCCTGCGCCTGCTGCGGCGCGCGGCGGTCGTCATTGCGGAGAATTCGTATCTGGCGGACTTCGCACACCGCTACAATGCGGCGGTGGAGGTCATATCCGCGCCAGTGGATACTGAAAAATACAGGCCGCAGGAGGCGCGCGAGGACGATACGGTAGTGCTCGGATGGCTCGGAAGTCCCATGACATCCTATCTGCTCGAACGGCTGCGGGAACCGCTTACTGCAGTAAGCCGCGCAGTTCCGGGAGTCGCATTCCATAACATCGCCGGCAATCCGGTCGAATTCCCGGGAGTCCGGGTGACGAATATCCCCTGGTCCGAGGAGCAGGAAGTCGCGTACCTGTCGCGTTTCGATGTCGGCCTTATGCCGCTCGATGATTCGGAGTTCAACAAGGGACGGCTCGGATACAAGATGCTCATCTACGCCAGCATGGGTCTTCCTATCGTCGCGGACGATGTGGGGCTTAATCGCGAGGTCGTGACCAATGGCGTGAACGGCTATCTCGTATCAGGGAGCGAGGAATGGGCGGAAAAGCTTACCCTTTTGGCGCGCGACGGCGCGCTGCGCGCCCGTATGGGAAGCGCCGGCCGGGAGCGTGCCGTGCACTCATACGACCTGCGCATCTGCGCGGACATCCTCGTCCGCGCGATTGAGCGGGCTGCCCGACATTGGCATGGATGAACTCCGCCGGCGCATCTACGCCAACCACATCAGTACCATGTTCGGCGATTTGCACGATATCGACGACATCGAATCCGAATACCGCATCCACAGCCGCTATTTCAGGAAGAATTACGGGCCCTTTCTGCCGGACGACAAAAGCGCATCTATCGCCGATCTAGGCTGTGGCTTCGGCCACTTCCTGCATTTCTTGAAGGAAAACGGTTATCGGCAGTCCGTCGGGGTCGACGTGTCTCCGGACATCGTATCGTTCGCGCGCGGGAAGGGATTCACGGTGTTCGAAGAAGACTCGCGGGCATTCCTTTTGAAGCGCGCGACGTCTTTCGATTGCATCGTCATGAACGATCTGATCGAGCTTCTGACAAAAGAAGAGATACTCTCAATGCTTGATGCAGTACGGGCCGCCCTGAAGCCCGGCGGGCGGCTGATCGTCAAGACGCCTAACATGGGGAATCCGTTCCTTGCCGCATCGAGCATGCATATGAACTTCAGTCATGAGACCAGCTTCAACGAAGTGAGCCTTGCCGAAGCGTGCCGGATTGCCGGCTTCCGGGATGTGCTCGTGAAGGGAACCGATATCTATGTATTCTATGCCAATCCGTTCAATTATCCCGCGAAGTTCGCGGCGCGCATCCTGTCGGGGAGTTTCTATCTCGTAAACTGGCTCTATGGAAGGACCAGCATTAGGATATTCGAAAAGGACCTGATGGCCGTCGCCTACAAATGAAGCGCATTCCGCCTATCGCCCTCATTCTCGCGCTCTTTGCGGCGGTAACCGCACTCGGCCTTTTCTATGATTACGGTCTCTCGACCGCGGGTGATGAGCTGCCGCTCCTGTCGACAGCGCTCAAGATGTTGGGGGACCACACGCTCCGGCCTGCGTATCCGGTTTTCTATCATGTCGCGCTCGGCGTGTATGCCTATCTGCCGTTCCTTGCGCTTTTGCTCGGCGGCTTGCTCGCGTTCCATGTATTTCCTTCGGTGGCCGCGCTGAAGCAGTTCGTCATCCTCGATTATTTCCAGTTCCTGCCGCTCGCGCGGCTCATCACGCTCGGCGCGAGCGTCATCTCGATATACCTGACGTACGCGATTGCGGAGAGACTCTTCAAGGAGCGGCGTATAGCGCTATATGCGAGCGCCTTCATGGCGACGAGCCTCTTGTTCTCGTACGTATCGCATTTTGCGCGCGTATGGCCGTTGCAGATCGCGGTCATGCTGTTCGCGTTCTACCTGATCATCGCCTTATACGAACGCGAGGAGAATACCTGGAAAGATTTCACGTATGCCGGCATCGCGATAGGTATATCCTTCGGCGTGCATCTCATCGGGCTCCTTATATACGTTCCGTTCATCGTTGCACTCGCGCTCCGCTATGGCTTGCGTGTCTTCGTCGATGCGCGATTCTGGTGCGCGAATCTCGCTATCGCGGTCATGATGCTGATCGTGTTCTATCTCAACCCGTATGGGTTCATGAACTACGCTCACTTCCTCAATTTCCTCATTAATCCGTTCGCGAACGTGCCCGTACCTGTCGATTACGCCCCGCTTCCCGCCGGAGACATCGCTCTCTACTACGCGCGTATCCTCGTCGCGTATGATCCGCTGCTACTCGTCTTCGCCCTTGCGGGAGTGGTTTTCCTGTATTCCCGGGGCAGGAAAGCACTTCTTATCATCGGAAGCTTCATCGTCGTCTATTATCCCGTCATCAGCATACTGGGCACGGTGCCGAGGTATATCGCTCCGGCCATACCGTTTCTATCCCTGCTCGCCGGGTATGGCGTGTACGAATTGACCAGGACGGTGGAAGCGGGGAAGCGCACGGCGATGGTCGCGGCGCTATTCCTGCTCCTGTGCATCCCGCCTATCATGCTCGACGCCTGGATGCTTAAACCGAGCACGCGCAGCGAAGCGGTATCGTGGATTCCATCGTATATTCCTGCAGGCAGCCGCATCGTGCTCTTTGATCGCTTCCTGCCGGTGAACGAGGACAAGCAGACGCTGGCCGATACCAAGAAATATAGCGGCGACTATACGGTTGCACGGGCCTATCTTGATTCCCTTGACCCGACACTCCTCCCCGCGCCTCGCTACTATGTGCTCACCGTACCGATGTATACCGAATTGCCGCCGTATGCGGCCGCGCCCGAGGAGCTCCACGGTCGATATGATTACGTGATCCTTTCGTGGTGGAGTGACAAGCAGCGGAACCAGGAATTGAAGGAATTGAACACCATTACCAGCCAGCGCGCAGAGCTGCCGGCGGTTACGCATTTCGGCGCCACGTCTGAGCCGCTCGATATCGCGAACGACATGCCGTCCCCGCTGCCGTACCTGCTTGCGGGAGGGCAGAGCGGGCCGACGATAGAGGTATACCGGCTGGCGCCGGCGAAATAGCGCCTGATCCAGGATAGTGGTATATAATCCGCCTGATACTCGTATGGCCGCGACCCCCCCTCCCAGGATACTCATCACCGGCGGCCTCGGATTCATCTTTTCACACGTCACGGAATATTTCGTGCAGAAGGGATGGGAAGTCATAGTCATAGATAACGAATCCGCCGGCAGCCATCCCGAGATCGTGGACGGCTCGTTCGAGTACCACAAGATGAGCGTCTGCGACCGCGAGGTCATAGAACTGATCCGTTCCAAGTCTCCCGATTACGTCATTCATGCCGCTGCCATCAGCGACGTGGATTACTCTATCCGCGAGCCGTATAAGACGCTCGAAGAGAACATCAGGGCCAACCTCAACGTATTCGAAGCGTGCCGCGAGATAGCGGCGCTCAAGAAATTCATATACGTTTCGACGGACGAGGTCTATGGCGAGTGCGAGCATCGGAAGAAGGAAGATGAGATCATCTTCCCGCGGAATCCGTATGCGGCTTCCAAGGCGGTCGGATCCCTGTTCCGGCTGGCGTACGACAATACGTATGCGGAACTCAAGGACAAAACCGCCGAGACGCGCTTCTGCAACGTCTTCGGTCCGCGACAGGACACGCGCAAGATCATGCCGCTCATCAAGCATGCTCTTGAAACCGGTGAATCCCTGCCGCTTCATAACCGCGGCCTCGGATACCGCGAATATATATATGTAAAGAATATTCCGCCCGCGCTCGAACTGATACTCGAAAAGGGGAATCGCACGTATAACATAACGACCAACGACGGGCTGACGGTCGGCGAGCTTATCAGCCGAGCGGAGAAGGTGACGGGGAAGCAGATCGCGGTCTATGACGAGCGGCGCCCGGGCATGGACATGCGGTATCAGATGGATGCAAGCCGTATTCGCGAAGACCTGGGCTGGAAGCCGACCTATTCCTTTGACGAGGGCCTGAAAGAATATCTCGGCGATTAGCGCGCTGTACGGAATATGAAAAGGGGAAGGATGTTACTCCTTCCCCCCCTCGCTGTTATTTCAGTCTTCCAGAACGTTGCTTAGAAGGCGCAGGATTCCTGCCGCCAAGAGCGAGTCGGCGGTCATACGCGCGGCTTCCTTCCATGGGAAGAAGCGCAGCACGCTTTCCCCCTTCAGGCTGAGGCCGTCCTTGAGTTGCCAGCCGCCATCGGCTGCCAGCTCGAGATCTTCGCCCGAGAACGGGAGATGATACGCATGTACCCCTTCGTCCTTGGCGGAATCTGCGACGAAATAAAGCCGGTCGCTGATAAGCGGCAGGCCGCTGAGAGAGATAGCGGTTTCAGTGACGATTCCGCTTTCCTCCATCGTTTCGCGCAAGACAGCCTGATGGTGGGTTTCGCCGGGATCGAGGATCCCGCCGATAGCGCACCACGATGGCCGCTGGCCCATATTCGGACGCATCTCGGCGATCATACCGATCAGAATCCGGCCATTCAGGCGTGCCCATGGTATGGTGATCGCGCCGCCGGCTTCCTTGAATGTCCATCCCTCGAAGCCTTCGGGCCGTTGTCCCCAGATAAGCGTGCCCCATTGCGAGGCAAGCTCGATATGCCGGATGCCTGGCTGTCTGACCCCGTCGATTGTAACGGTCCAATGCTGTGCCGGTTTCTCCAGCGGTTTCATCTCGAACATGTGCACCTCGTTTCTTAGTTGAAGGTTAGTTAGAAAGAACCTATATTGATTATAGCACCATATGAGTATATATGTCAAGTATACGAAGAGACGCGCCGCAGTTTGCTATAGTTGATTCATTCACTAGCACAACGCCATGAAGCAGATACGACTCTTTAAACCATATGTGACTTGGCGCGCGGTGTGGTACGCCGTGCGGACCCTGCGCAGCGGACAGCTTGCCGAGGGACCGCAGGTCAAGGCCTTCGAGAAGGAGCTCGGCGAGACGTTCGGTCTTAAGAACGTCGCGACGGTCAATTCAGGCACGGCCGCGCTCGAGCTCGCGTATGAGCTCGCCGGTATCGGCGAGGGCGACGAAGTAATTACGCCCGTGCTGACCTGTACGGCGACGAATCTTCCGCTCGTGCACCGAAGGGCAAGCATCGTATTTGCGGACATTGAACGGGATCTTAATATCAGCGTAGAGGACGTGAAGCGCAAGATAACGCCGAAGACCAAGGCCATTGTCTTCGTCCATTTCGGCGGGAATAATCGGGGGTTGAAAGAGTTGCTTGACCTCGCTCATGAACGGGGCATCGCGCTCATAGAAGACGCGGCGCAGGCGATCGGGTCCGATTTCTGGGGGAAAGCTGATTTCACCTGCGTATCGTTCCAGGCTATCAAGTCCCTCACCTCGGGCGATGGCGGAGCCATTATCTGCAAGGACGATCAGCTCGACGCAAAGGCGCGGCGCCTGCGCTGGTTCGGATACGATCGCGAACTGAAGCAGAAACAGGGAGATATGGATCTCGTCGAAGCGGGATACAAATATCACATGAACGACATCTCCGCTGCTATAGGCCGCGGGAATCTTGCCTCCATGGACGCGATCGTGGCGCATCAGCGTTCGCTTATAACGGCATATGCGAAGCGGGGGATAACGGCGCATCCCTGGTTCGCTATGGTGCTTCATCCGAAGCGCGATGAACTATCAGCATTTCTGACAGCAAGCGGCATCGGCAACGGCATGTATCACTACCGGAACGACAAATACAGCATATTTGGCGCGTCCGGATACGGCAGGACCGTTCCTGGGAAATATCCGGTTATGGATGAAGTCGAGAGCCGGTATCTGCTCCTTCCCCTCAATATGCACGTCAAGACAAGCGATGTCGCGCGAGTCGCGGATGCCATCGCCGATTTCGACCGGCAGATGTAGCGCCGTATCCTTAACATGGCCGAAGATAATCGCCGCGAACAGATACGAGCTGCCGCTGAGCGATACGTGTCCTCGTGCGCCGAGTATACGTCTCCGTTCGAGCACGCGAAGATAATCAATAATTGGATAGAGAAAGACGCGCAGGCGCAAGTCGTCGTCGAGGATTTCAAGAAGCGCGTCGGCGATCCAGGCGGCACGCGCATGCTCGATTTCGGATTCGGTAACGGGCAGTTCGCCATCGCATTCGCGCAGGCTGGTGCCCGCGTCGACGGCATCGAGGTGAACCGGACGCTGCTCGAGCTTGCCGAAGAGAATGCGGCGGCGCAGCAAGTGTCCGTCGATTTGCGCCTCTATGAGGGAGAAGCATTCCCGTATCCTGATGAAACGTTCGATTACGCCTATTCGCTGAGCGTATTCGAGCACGTGACCGACCTGAGACTGGCCGTCAGGGAGTTATGCCGTACCCTGAAGCCGGGCGGAGCGGCATACGTGTCGTTCCCGAACCGCTTTTCTCCGCGCGAGACGCATACCGGATACTGGCTCGTCAATTACCTGCCGCGTCCGGCGGCGCGCTTTGTGCTGATGTATTTCCTGCACAGCAATGCCGTCGACGAGCTTAACTTGCGCTTCCCGACGTACTTTACGCTTACGCACGCCCTTCAGGGTCTTCCGCTGCGTATAAAGCCTGAATACGATGCCGCGACGGCGCCTCGGCGCTTTATCAAAAGAGTATTAGGAATGTTCGGCCTGCACTTCACGGTGATACTTCCGACTATCATGGTGATCCTGAAAAAGGACCCGCAATAAATCATGGCTTCTAAAAAGCTGCTGCTGCTCATCAACAAGCCCGAGATAGGGGGTTCCCAGCGGATATTCTTCGAGCTTATGGAATTGCTGCCCCGCGAGGGGTGCGCAGTGCAGATTGCCTATCTGTTCGGAGTTGCCGACGCGCAGGATTCCGCGAACGCCGCCGCGACGTATCTCAGCTTCAGGAACATATTGGATATCGGAGCGCTCCTGCGCTTCAGGTCATTCGTCCGCGAACA
>DASVLW010000076.1:0-12805 GCA_036384675.1 Minisyncoccota bacterium | reverse complement strand
ACGACTACTACCAGCCGGAAGCGTATATCGCGCATTCGGATACCTACATCGAGAAAGAGGCGATGATCAACCAGGAAATCGACCGCCTGCGCCATGCCGCGACGCAGGCGCTGCTGACGCGCAAGGACGTCATCATCGTGGCGTCGGTCTCCGCGATTTACGGCCTCGGCTCGCCGGAGAATTACGAGAAAGTGCACGTGAAGCTCCAGAAAGGCGCGGAGCTCGATCGGGCGGAGCTCATCCGCAATCTTATCCGCATCTATTTCGAGCGCACGAACGCGGACCTGACCCCGGGCACTATCCGCGCGGTGGGGAATGCGGTCGAGTTCATGCCGGTCAACGAGAATGTCATCTATCGCGTCGGATTCGACGAAGGAAAGATACGCAGCATCGACCAGCTTGACCCCGTATCGCGCGCACGGGTGAAGGAAGAGGAGACCGCTTTCATATTCCCCGCCAAGCATTTCGTTTCGGACGAAGCCGAACGCGACCGCGCGCTCGAGGACATCCGTCACGAGCTCGACGAGCGCATCGCGCAACTGAAGCGCGAAGGCAAAGAGCTCGAAGCCGAACGCCTGAAGCGCCGCACGCTCCACGATATCGCGCTCATCCGCGAGATAGGCTATACGAGTGGCATAGAGAACTACTCCCGCCATTTCGATGGCCGCAAGCCCGGCGAGCCGCCCCACACGCTGCTTTCGTACTTCCCGAAGAAAAAGGACGGCACGCCGGACTTCCTGACCGTCATCGACGAATCGCACGTCACCATTTCCCAGATCGGCGGCATGTATGCCGGCGACAAGTCGCGCAAGGACGTGCTCGTAGAATTCGGCTTCCGCCTGCCGTCGGCGCGCGACAACCGCCCGCTCCAGTTCGAGGAATTCGAAGCGCGCGTAGGGCAGTCCATATATACGAGCGCGACGCCCGGCACGTATGAGCGCGAGCATTCGGTGCCGCCGGACGGCCAGTTCGCCGAGCAGATCATCCGCCCGACAGGCCTCATCGACCCGGAACTCTCCGTGCGACCCGTTACCGAAGCGGGGGACTTCAAGGGCCAGGTCGCAGATTTCATAGAGGAAGCGGATATCGTCATCAAGCGCGGCGGCCGCGCGCTCGCAACGACGCTCACGAAGCAGATGGCCGAAGACCTCGCAGACTTCCTGCGCCAGAGGAAGATCAAGGCCGAATACCTGCACAGCGACGTAAAGACCATCGACCGCATCGACATCCTCACCGCGTTCCGCAAGGGGGAATTCGACATACTGGTCGGCGTGAACCTGCTGCGCGAAGGTCTCGACCTGCCGGAAGTGGAGCTGGTCGGCATACTCGACGCCGACAAGGAAGGATTCCTGCGCAGCGAGACATCGCTCATCCAGACTATCGGCCGCGCGGCGCGCAACGTGCTCGGGCGCGTCATCCTCTACGCCGACCAGATGACCGGCAGCCTCGACCGCGCCATCGGCGAGACCAATCGACGCCGCGAGCTTCAGATGGCATACAACAAAGCGCATGGCATCACGCCGAAGACTATCAAGAAAGAGATAAAAGATATCGCGGAGTCCATGCGCAGCGAGCATGACAAGACCGTGGATTCGCTCCTGACGCTCGATGCGAAGCTCTACCACGAGGACCCGGAGGCGTTCCTGACGGAGAAGCGCAGCCAGATGGCGGACGCCGTCGAAGCGCTCGATTTCGAGACCGCCGCGATACTCCGCGATGAGATATACCGGCTCGAAGGCAGGGAAGTTGCGGACAAGCCCCGGCCGCGCCGCAGGCGCGGCCGCTAGGCGTTGCGCCTGCGCACGGGACCGTTCGGTCCCGTGCGTGCTACAATTTCCGCATGTCCCTCTGGGGGTTGCTCGCGCTCTTCTATATAATCCTCGCCATCGTGAGCGGCGGATCGGGGTGGTTTTTCCTCACGCACGTGCTTCCGGGCGTCGTTACCGGCCCCGATTACATCTACCTGTCCTGGGTCGTCATCGGGCTCGTGTCTCTCGTCCTGCTTTGCATCGCGGTGCTGTTCGTGGCGCTTGGCCGCCTCATCGTCCGCCCGCTGCGCAGCCTCATAGCCGCTATGCAGGCGTTCGCCGTCTCGGGTGCGCACTCGGTCATCCCGGTCCCGCACGGCGCTCCCCACGAGATGCGCACGCTCGTCGGCGCATTCGCCGACATGGCGCAGCGCATCGACACCGCGCACAGCCACGACGCCGAGATATCGCGCGTGAAGTCCGACTTCATCTCCACCGCGGCGCATCAGCTGCGCACGCCGCTCACCGCCATCCGCTGGGCCATCGAAGCGCTCCAGAAGAGCGGGCTGAATCCCGACCAGACGGCGCTCGTCGATAATGCCGTCGCCAAGAGCAAAGAGCTCGTCGCCATCGTCGGCACCCTGCTCGACATCTCGTCCATCGAGTCGGGGAAGTACCAGTACAAGTTCGCGGGCGTGAATCTGGCCAAACTCGCCGAAGGCGTGGCGCGCGACTTCGGGCACCTGGCGAACGAGAAGCAGGTATCGCTGTTCTTCGCGAACGACGGCAAGCCGGTGCCGGCCGTGCGCGCCGACGAAGAGCGCATCATGTGGGTGCTTAATAACCTCGTCGAGAACGCGGTGCGCTATACGCCCGCAGGCGGTTCGGTGCGCGTGACGCTCGAAGCCAGCGGCGACCGCGTGTACCTGCGCGTCCGCGACACGGGCATCGGCATTCCCGCCGACGAGCGCGGCAATATATTCGAACGATTCTATCGCGCCGGCAATGCCATCGCCAAAGAGAACGAAGGCAACGGCCTGGGCCTCTACATCGCGCGCCAGATAGCCGTCGACCATGGGGGCGACCTGTCCTTCGCCGCAAACGGCGAAGGGCCGGGCACGACGTTCACCCTGTCCATCCCGATAATGCACTAGCCGCCTCTTGATCCGCCGCCATCGTGGTATCCTTCCGCTATGCCCCCGCAACCGACTCCCGCGCCAGCCGCTGAACCCGCTCCTGCGGCGCCAGCCGGCACGTCATTCATCCTGGTCGTCGAGGACGACCCCATCCTCAAGAACCTGCTCGGACACACCTTTGCGGGCAAATACCAGACGCTCTACGCGAGCGACGGCACGCAGGCCATCGCGCTTCTGGAGCAGAACAAGCCCAAACTCGTGCTGCTCGACCTCGTGCTGCCGGGCATGAGCGGATTTGACATCCTGCAGGCGATACGCGCCCGCACCGACGACCTGAAAAGCGTGCCAGTGCTCATCGTCTCGAACCTCGGCCAGCAGAAGGACAAAGAGCGCGGCCAGCAGCTCGGCGCCAACGGCTACCTGGTGAAGGCCGAAAGCTCCGTCGACGAAATCGTCGCGAAGATAGAGCAGATGCTTGCTCCTGCGGGCTAGAGCGGCGCTCGCCTGTCGTAGGACTGTTTGATATAATGACGTGCGTACCTGCCCCGACACGGGCAGGGATTCTGTATGAGCACCAAGCCCAAGGCCACTCACGATGCGAAAGGGGAGCACGAGATAGAGCGGGGGTCCGAATGGATCCGCGTGAAAGGCGCGCGTACCCATAACCTCAAGAACATCTCCGTCGAGATGCCGCGCGGCGCCATGACCGTCATCACGGGCCTTTCAGGCTCCGGCAAGTCATCGCTCGCGTTCGATACCATTTTCGCCGAAGGCCAGCGCCGGTATGTCGAATCCCTTTCCGCCTACGCCCGCCAGTTCCTCAATCAGATGGGCAAGCCGGACGTCGACGAGATCACCGGCCTGTCGCCCGCCATTTCCATAGACCAGAAAAGCCGCTCGAACAATCCGCGCTCGACCGTGGCGACCATCACGGAAATCTACGACTACCTGCGCGTTCTCTATGCCCGCGCGGGCCAGCCGTACTGCGTGAATCACGACGTGCCGATCGTAAAGCTCTCCAAGGAAGAGATGATAAAGCTCATCATGGTGCGCGCCGAGGCGCGCTCGGGAAGCGCGCCTGACGGCGGCGTGCTCGGCGTGCCGGTCGACAAGCGGGCCATCACGATATACGCGCCGGTAGTCGTCGGCCGCAAGGGCGAGTATTACCAGCTGCTGTATGACTTGCTGGGCAAGGGCTATGAGAAAGTCGTCATCGACGGCAAGCAGCAGTCGCTGCGCGAGAAGGTGACGCTCGACCGCAACAAGCGCCACGACATCGACGCGGTGGTCGACTCCATATTCCTTTCCGACTTCGCGAGGAACGCGTCGGCGGCGCGCGAGCGCCTTTCCGAGGCGCTCGAGCTCGCGCTCAAGGAGAGCGACGGCCTGGTGAAGATACGGCATGCGGACGGCACTGCAGAGACGCTTTCCGCGAAATTCATCTGCCCTGAGGACGGCGCATCGTTCCCGGAAGTCGAGCCGCGCCTCTTCTCATTCAACAGCCCGTATGGCGCCTGCCCGAACTGCAACGGCCTCGGCACCGAATCGCTCTTTTCCGAAGAGCCGTGCCCGGTCTGCCATGGCGCGCGCCTGCGCCCGGAAGCGCTGCGCGTATACCTGAAAGGCAAAGGAGACAAGTCCAACAACGGCCTCGGCAGGAATGCCCTCGACTTCACGTCCCTTTCCATACGCGACGCCAAGGCCTTCCTCGATTCCGTCGAGCTGTCCGAGCTCAAGCAGGAGATCGCGCTGCCCATCGTGAAGGAAATCGACAACCGCTTGCAGTTCATGCTGAACGTCGGTCTCGACTACCTAACGCTCAACCGCACCGCCGCGACGCTTTCGGGCGGCGAGGCGCAGCGCATCCGCCTCGCCTCCCAGCTTGGCACGGGGCTCGTGGGAGCGTTGTATGTGCTCGACGAGCCGACGATAGGCCTTCACCAGCGCGACAACGATCGCCTCATCGACACGCTCGTATCGCTCAAGAAACTGGGCAACACCATCATCGTCGTCGAGCATGACGAGGACACCATCTACGCATCCGACTACCTCATCGACATCGGTCCGGGCGCCGGCGTGCACGGCGGCAGCGTCGTCGCGACCGGCTGGCTCGACGACCTGCTGACCGCCAAGGAGAACAAGACGCATTCGAGCACGCTCGCGTACCTGCGCCAGGAAAAGGAGATTGCGGTGCCGGCGGAGCGCCGCACGGGCGAGAAGGGCGCCATCAAGGTCCGCGGCGCGACGCTCCATAATATGAAGAATCAGAACGTGGACGTGCCGCTCGGGAAGCTCGTATGCATCACGGGCGTCTCAGGCTCGGGCAAGTCGACCTTCCTCTACGACGTGCTCCACAAGAACGTGGCGGCCAAGCTTTCTAAGCGCCAGGCGGAGCCCATCCACTGCGCGTCCATCACGGGCACCGAATACGTCGGCCGTGCCGTGCTCATCGACCAGTCGGCGATAGGCCGCACGCCGCGCTCCAACCCCGCGACCTACACCGGCGCGTTCACGCATATCCGCGACCTCTTTGCGGCGACCAGCGAGGCCCGCGCGCGCGGCTGGAAGCCGGGCCGCTTCTCGTTCAACGTGCCGGGCGGGCGCTGCGAAGCCTGCCAGGGGAACGGCATGATAGCGGTCGAGATGCACTTCCTGCCGACGGTGTACGTCACCTGCGACGTCTGCAACGGCAAGCGGTTCATGAAAGAGACGCTCGAAGTGACCTTCCACGGCAAGAACATCTATGAAGTGCTCGAGATGACCGTCGAGGACGCGCTGAAATTCTTCGAGGACATACCGTCCGTGCGCGACCGGCTCGAGACGCTCGCGTCGACGGGACTCGGCTACCTGACGCTCGGCCAGAGCGCGACGACCCTTTCTGGCGGCGAGGCGCAGCGCGTGAAAATAGCGAGCGAGTTTTATCGCCCCATCACGATGAAGACGCTCTACCTGCTCGACGAGCCGACGGTGGGACTCCACTACGACGACGTGAAGAAGCTCATCGAGATACTGCAGGAGCTCGTGCGCCGCGGCAACACGGTGGTGGTCATCGAGCACAATCTCGACGTCATCAAGTCGGCGGATTACCTCATCGACTTCGGCCCCGAAGGCGGCGCGAACGGCGGCAAGGTCATCGCGAAGGGTACGCCGGAAGAAGTCGCCGCAGCGGACGGCTCGCATACGGGCGCATATCTCGCGAAAGCACTCAAGCGCAGCAAGGCCGCAGCCAAGAAGAAATAGCGTATCGCCGCGGATGCGGCATACTTTGCATATGCAGAAGGAAGATCTGAAGAAGCTCGATCTGCCGGATTGCCCGGGCGTGTATCTCTTTACCCAGGGCAAGGGACGCGGCAAGAAGGTTCTGTATGTCGGCAAGGCGACAAGCCTGCGCGACCGCGTCCGCTCGTATTTCGATGACGACCTGATCGCCACGCGCGGCCCGCGGCTCGTCGACATGGTTACGCAGGCCGACAGCGTCGACTACGAGACCTCGCCGACGGTGCTGGAAGCACTCGTGCGCGAAGCGGCGCTCATCCGCCACTATGACCCGCCCGCCAATGCGATGGGCAAGGACGACAAGACGTTCCTGTACGCCGTCATTACGGACGAGGAAATTCCGCGCGTGCTTGCCGAGCGCGGCAAAGACATCGATTTCGAGCGCGGATACGTGACGGGCCTGCATGCGTACCCGATAAAGGAGTCGCACGGCCCGTTCACGTCAGGCCACCAGCTGCGCGAAGGCCTGCGGCTCATCCGCCGCATTTTCCCGTTCTATGACACCGACAAGCCGCTCACGCTCGACGCGGCCACCGGCCGCGTTACGCGTGCCGGAGCGTCGGCGAAGCTCGGCGCGAGCAAGCATCATTCCGCGCGGCTTGAATTCAACCGCCAGATAGGGCAGTATCCGCGCGAATTCAACCGCAAGGCATATCAGCGCACGCTGCGGAACGTGTCCATGTTCCTCGCGGGCCACACCAAAGCGCTGCGCCAGCAGCTGCAGAAGGACATGCGCGAGGCCGCGGAAGAGGAGCGGTTCGAAGACGCGGCGGAAATCCGCGGGCAGCTGTTCTCCCTCGACCATATCCAGGACGTGTCGCTCATCAAGGAAGACCGCACGAAAGACGAGGCGAGCCCGCGCATCGAAGCGTACGACACCGCGCATATCAGCGGGACGAACGCCATCGGCGTCATGGTGGTCGTCGACGAAGGCGTGCCGGCGAAAAAGGATTACCGCACGTTCCGCATCCGGGGCCACAGGATGAAACCGGTACCGAAGGCGTCGCGCGAAGCGCGGCGGATGAATGACGACATCGCCTCCCTGAAGGAACTGCTGTCTCGCCGGCTGCCGCATACCGAATGGGAATACCCGAAAGCAATCGTCGTGGACGGCGGCAAGACGCACAAGAAAGCCGCCGAAGAAGTGCTGCGGGAAGCGGGCGTCGGCATCCCTGTCGTCGCGGTCGTAAAGGATGACAAGCATCGTCCCCGGGAAGTCCTCGGATCGCTGCGCGCGGGCATTTCGGATGCCGACGCAGTCCTCGCAAACTCTGAAGCACACCGCTTCTCGCTCGCGCGCCACCGCGCCGCGCGCCGCCGCAGCATGACGGGTTCCTGAAACGCCCGGCGAGCGGGCTCTGTTATACTTTCCGTATGCAAGGCATTGTCGTCGGCGTGCTGCGGGGCGGTCCGGGCAACGAGCACGAAGTCTCGCTCGAGTCCGGCCACACGGTGATGTCGAACCTGCCGTCGAATCGGTTCACGGTGCGCGATATCTATATCGATAAGCAAGGCAACTGGAACGAGCGCGGCCGCGCGATCGATCCGGCGCGCGTCCTTGGCGGCATCGACGTCGCATACGTCACGCTTCATGGCGAATACGGGGAGAACGGGGAGCTGCAGCGCACGCTCGAGAAATTCGGCGTGCCATATACCGGCGCCGACGCGCTCGGCTCGTTCATGTCGATGCACAAAGCGCTTTCAAAGGCCAAAGCGCGCGAAGCGGGCATCAAGGTGGCGCGGGACGTGCTCGTCGAAAAGCCCGAAGACGCCGAAGCGGCCGCGCATGGAATCGTGCGCGCTTTTGCCCAGCCTGTCGTGGTGAAGCCCGTGCGGTGGGGGTCGTCCGCGGGCGTGTCGATCGTGGGCGGGTTCCTGCCGGTGTACCAGGCTATCAGTACCTTGTTTGAACAAGGCAGCGGCATGGTGCTCGTAGAGGAGCTTATCCGCGGCACGGAGGCCACGGCAGGCGTGGTGGATGGCCTGCGCGGCGAGCGCGTATACGCGCTGCCGCCCGTCGAGATACTTCCGCCCCCTTCGGCCGGATTCTTTTCATATGACGCGAAATACTCGGGCGAAACGCGCGAAATCGTGCCGGGCCGCTTCCCGAAAAAAGTCGCGGACGAGCTGCGCGCCGCCGCCGTTGTCATGCACGACGCGCTCGGCCTGCGGCACTATTCGCGCTCCGATTTCATCGTGGCACCGGCGGGCGTCTATTATCTGGAAACGAACGGCGCGGCGGCCGTCGGCCTCGCGAGCGAGTCGCTCATGCCGAAATCGCTCGCTGCGGTGGGTATCAAGCTGCCGGATTTCTTCTCGCATGTCGTAGAGCTCGCGCTCGCCGGCCGATAGCGCTCATATCTGATCATGGACACCCGCATTTCGTCCCAGGAAGCCGCAAAGATGGCCGCTCGCTTATCGGGCTGGACGCTCGATAGCGGCGCAACGAGCCTTAGCAAGGAATTCGCGCTGCCGGATTTCACGTCGGCGCTCACGCTCGCGAACCAAATCGGCGCGGCAGCCGAACAGCAGGGCCATCATCCGGACCTCGAAGTATCGTGGGGGAAGCTGCGGGTCATGCTGACCACGCACGACGTCGGCGGCCTCTCGCAAAAGGACTTCGCGCTCGCCGCTGCTATAGACGCGCTTTGAAATGGAAATCGGCGCCGAAGGCGCCGATTTCCATTTGTGGACCGTACAGGATTTGAACCTGCGACCCCCTCATTGCAAATGAGGTGCTCTACCAACTGAGCTAACGGCCCGCGACGAACGGGAACAGGCCCGTCCGAATGACTCTATCGTCGAACGGCTTGCGAAGCAAGGCCGTTTTCTGAAAACCTCAAGCACTCTGTCGGGCCGCCGGGAATCGAACCCGGTCCTTACGAACCCGAATCGCACGTACTACCGGTATACTACGGCCCGCGACGAGGGAGGACAGGAACGCGTTTCGCGATTCCTGTTCGACCGAGGAGCGGGATCGTCTCGGTGCAAGCAACCGAGACAGGCCCGTCCGGCCCTATCTATCACGTCCGAGAGAGTTACCGTACGGTGCGTACGGCATCGGGTACCCTCTCGTGTGCGCTCTATAGGATTCGAACCTATGACCTTTCGCGTGTGAAGCGAACGCTCTAACCAACTGAGCTAAGAGCGCGAATGCGCTGATACACGATACCAGATGACTGGGGAACTATCCACGCGCACTGCCTGCTGGGCTCCGTGCCTGCGCTGTACCATTGACTTTCTCCTGTAGATATGATACTAACGAAGAGGAACTGTAACCCCCTAAAGGGGCCCGTTCTCCGACATTCTGATAGAAGAGAAAGGCAGGACCGCATGATGAAATCACTACTGCCTGTGGCAGCCGCAACGGCCATCTTGGCTTTTGCGGCATCCACGGCGTGCCTGGGGAGCGACGCGTATGTAAAGGCGGCACCATTGTCGCGTTGCACGCATGTTCCCCCTGCAAGCTCGAATCAGACAGCTCCTGTGGATCTGTCTGGATCAGGCCTGGTATTCGATCCGGACGCGCATAAAGTGCGCCCGGCCGAACCTTCCGAAAATGGCGCGTACCCGGTCATCAAAGAGATGCCGGCCTCGCCGTATCCGGAAGTTCCATCAACCGCATCTCAATCAACCAATGGAGAGTCCCGTGCAAAAGACCCATCTTGCCATCCTTAGCGCTGCGCTTCTGCTTGGCGCCGGTGCATTCGCAACGGCTCAAGCAGGACCGCAGGTGTACCATCCGCTCACGCACGCCGCTGGCGCGCCGGGCGACTGGAACCAGGACGCCGGTTATCGCGTCCTTGGCTCGAACAGCGCCAACGTGTACAACGTGAGTCCGTACTTCGTCACTTCGACGACGTATGACAACTCGTCGAATCTGACGACGGTCGCCGGCGATCAAGTGGATGTGCAGGCGAGCGCCCAGATCACGGGCGACAACACGCAGTTCACGACGACGACCTCGTCGGGCAAGTAAGACAACCAACCTTCGCAAGAAGGCAACCGCTCTCGCAAGGGGGCAGAGGGAGAGTAGAGTGAAGAAGTTGATTCGTTGGTTGCTCGTCGCGGCAGCCATGGGCACGGCTGGCCTCACGGCCGGTTGTGGTACGTTCAGCGAGAGCGAGAGAGGTGTTCCGACCGAATACCAGGGCCAGGTCTCGTCATCGGGTAAAACCATGTCGGACCAGTTTCGGAGCTTTGCTTCGAAGGTCGATCACAATCTCGTGCTGACCGTGGGCGCTTGCCCCGACCTGACTGGGCGGTATCTGGACACGCCTTCGGGCATGCCCGGGTATTCCCGCGCAGTCACGCAGGGCGGCTCGAAGATCATGGATAGCTGGGTCAAGAAGGCCGGCTTCCGCATGGCGAATCGCGATCCCAATGATTTCGCGGTGGATCGCCAGGAGCTTGGGATGCAGCCGGCAACGGTCATCGACCCCAAGAACCCGGCTTCCGCGTCGACGCATAAAATCCTGGGCGCGGATTACGAGATCTCGTGCGGTATCACGTCGTATGACTCTGACGTGACCAGCGGCGGGGGCGGCGGAGCAATCGACGCAATGGGAGTCAGTTACTCCCGTTCCGCGGCCGAAGTGGGGGTGGTGGTTGAATTGACCAACATCCACACGACGGAGCTCATCGATTCCGTCAATCTCATCACGAAGGTCGAGGGCCAGTCTGTGGACTTCCACTTCACCCGCTTCCTGGGTGACCTGGCGGACAAGGCGGTAACGGTGGTTGGTTCGGGGAGTACGGCGACCGTCGCGTCGCAGCAATCCAACCTCCACCTCATTTCCGGCGAGATCGGCGGTGCCTACCAGCTTCCGATCAACTATGCCGTCACCGATTCGCTTGGTGCCGGCCTCGCGCTTCTCTTTGAGAGGCACGGAAACCTCCTCTATCAGAAGGACGCTGGAGTCAAATTCGACTTCAACGGCGCCGCGGGGAAATAATGGTCGAAACTTCGACCTAGACTAACAAGGGGCGGTACATGCTTGCATGTGCCGCCCTTTATGTTATAAGGGGAGGGTGGGCCCGTTGGGGCCTATTCAACTTGGCTGGGGGATGTCTCTCAGTCGCAACATGGGACATTGAAAATGAAGATTCAGAACATGCTTCGCACCACCGCGTGCGTGGCCGCACTTGCTCTCGGTCTGTCGGCTGGTGCCGCGGTCGCTGCTGCTCCGGGCGCCAACACGACGGCTCCCGGCGTGATCAACGTCTCGGTCAACGGCAACAACGGCAATGTGACCGTCAACTCGCAGATGCCGTATGTGAACGATTCGGTCAACATCACGGCCGCGAACGCCTTCTCGTTCGATCAGAGCAACCGCTTCCAAACGGTCGGCACCTGGACGGGCGACGGCAACGACATCGATCGCGTTGCGGCGTTCAATGGCCCTGGCAGCATCAATGCGACGTCGGGCTACCAGTCCACCAATCCTTATTCGGTTGGCTTGTCGACGACGACGGTTTCGCTGACGGCCTCCGACAACGGCGGCCTGCAGCAGAGCCAGCACTGGGACCAGAATCAGGCGGGTTCGTTCACGCAGGATCAGTGGTCGAAGCAGCGCACCACGCAGCTCACCGCTGGCGGCGCGTACAACTACGACCTTTCGGTCGTCGGCGCGAGCATCGCTCCGAGCCTGGGCTCGTTCCCGGCCGGCAGCCTGCCCGCCTATACCTTCGACGCCAATGTGTCGGCGGCGAGCGGTTCCTCGAGCCTGCTCTTCGCGCCGGGCAATGGCAATCAGGGTCTGTCCAACCAGTCTGATCACAGCCACTACACCGGCGTCAGCCTGAACGGGCAGCTCGACTACACCGGAGCACCGGTCGGCAACTTCACCGCGCATTCGGTCAACAGCACGACGCTCGTGGTGCAGAACACCGCCGGCCAGACGCTGATCACCGGCACGGTGCAATAATCTTCATCGCTCTGATCCGCCTGCAAAGGCGTGGCAGGGCAAAAACTTGGCGCTCACCTTAACCGGTGGGCGTCTTTCTTTTACTTATTCGCGGGTTCTTGGCTCGTGCTCGTGCTCACGGTATATTATCGACGTACGGTGAAATAAGACGGGCCCTTAGCTCAGCTGGTAGAGCGCGTCATTCGCATTGACGAGGTCAGGGATTCGAATTCCCTAGGGTCCACAACTGCACAGAAATCTCACCTGCGTGAGATTTTGTGCGTTGTGGAAGGCGGAGCGATGTTTCCATTCTGATGGAAACCGCGAGCCGGGGTCGAGGGCACTTAGCATTTTGCGAGCATTGCGGAGCAAAATGGTTAGTGACCCGTGACCACAAAAGACGCCAACATCTTGACGGAAGGATGAGCGACGGCGAGCAAAATATCCGTGACCACCTCGGTGGAAGGTCGAGTAACAACGGTGTACATCACACCGCAACGATTGCGCCAACCCCCATTCAGGCATATAGTCCCGCCAGAAGTCGCCAACGTTAGCGAGGGAACACATGACGCATGATAAGGACCTGACGCGCCAATTGGACGGGATCGCGGTACTGGAATACGACTCGCATGAAGCATTGCTCCTGGCTCACCGGCTTAGGCCGGACGACCAAGACAACCTGCAGCGCTTCTACGAAGCGCTCCGCATGGCGGTCTGGCACCTGCTCGCGCTGCAGACC
>DASVLW010000075.1:0-9115 GCA_036384675.1 Minisyncoccota bacterium | reverse complement strand
TTCGCCGAACGTTTTCGCGCGTTCCTTTATAAGCGGGACGGCTTTGCGCAGGATAGCTGCGTTCGGCGCAGAAAGATTCCCCTGCCGGATGAAGTCTTCGTCTGAAAGCAGCCGCATCCAGTGCTGGTTCACGTGCTCGAGCTTCTCTTCATCGAAACGCGCCCCGCCCTTCTGGATATGGCCGAGGTCGAATGCCGCGACGAGCTCTTCCCGTGTGAAGAATTCCTGATTGGTCGAAGATCCCCAGCCCAGGAGCGCAAGGAAGTTGAGCATGGCTTCGGGCAAATAGCCTTCGGCGCGGTATTCGAGCAAGTCTTTCGCGCCGTCGCGCTTGCCAAGCTTCTTCGTCCCCGCTTCGCCGAGGATTACTGGCATCGTCGCGATGGCCGGTCGCTCGATGCCCAGCGCGTCGTAGAGCGAAAGGAATTTGGGCGTCGATGAGATGAATTCTTCGCCGCGCATGATGTGCGTCACCTTCATCTCGAAGTCGTCGATGATGTGCGCGAAGTTGTAGGTCGGATAGCCATCAGCTTTGATAAGTATGAAATCATCGAGTGCTTCTTCCCCTGCGGACAAGCGTCCGCGAACGAGGTCATCCCATTCGTAACGCTTGATTTCAGGTACGCGGAATCGCAGCGGCTTCGTGCCGTCCCACGCTTCCATTACTTCAGGGCGATGGTCCCGGAATAGGAACGGCCGCTTCTGTGCCTCGGCCCGTGCCCGGAACGACTCCAGTTCTTCCGCTGTGTACGGATCAGGATATGCGTGTCCAGCCGCTGCCAGTCGCTCGGCGTACTGCTTGTAGGAAGCGAGGCGTTCCGATTGAAGATACGGCGCATGCGGGCCGCCGATATCGACGCCTTCGTCCCATTCGATGCCGAGCCATTTGAGGCATTCGATGATATGGGCTATGGAGCCTTCGACTTCGCGCTCCTTATCGGTGTCCTCGATGCGCAGTATGAACTGCCCGCCATGCTTGCGGGCGTAAAGCCATGCGAACAGCGCCGTGCGGACTCCGCCGACATGCATGAATCCCGTCGGACTCGGAGCGAATCGAGTACGGACGGTGCTCATACAGTGGGTTCCGGAGCCGGCTGCTCTTCCGGCTCCTCGTGCGAAAGCGCGATGCGCAGCACTTCTTCAGCGATGAGCGTCGACGCATCCTGCGGCGAGAACGACGCGCCCTTCTCCCCCATCGACTTCGCGAGCGCGGGGTCGGACAGGATGCGGCGCAGCTCGCTCGTAAGCAGGTGCGGCGTCATGTTGGCTTCTTCGAGGACGATGGCCGCGCCGGTCTTGGCGTACGCATACGCGTTCGTGCGCTGGTCATGGCTCACGTCCTCGGGAATGGGGATGAGTATCGACGGCTTCTTCCAGAGCGATATTTCCGCGATGGCGGTCGCGCCGGCGCGGGATACGATGATGTCCGCCGCCGCGGCCGCCTCGCGCATCGCTTCGGCTGAAAGATAAGCGACCGGATGGTATCGCGCGGCATGCGGGTTCTTGTCGAGCACGGCGCGCGCCGTGCGCTCCACGCCTTCGATGTTCGCCTTGCCGGTCTGATGGATGACATTCGCGAACGATATGAGATCCGACAGCGACGAGATGACGGTTTCGTTTATGCGCTGGGACCCTGACGAGCCGCCGAGGATGAATATCGTCGGCACGGACGCATCGAGGCCCAGGTATGCGCGGGCGGTGTCCGGGATAAGCTTCGATATCTCGCGGCGCAGCGGGATGCCGGTGCGCGCGATGCGGGAGCGTACCTTCGGCGGGAAATATTGCGCGGTGTCATCGAACGAGACGGCGATGCGGGCGGCGAAATGCGACGCGAGCAGGTTCGCGCGGCCCGGCCGCGCGTCCGATTCATGGATGATGACCGGGATGCCGAGTGTGCGGGCCGCAAGCACGGGCGGCACGCTCGCGTAGCCGCCTTTGGACACGACAACATCCGGATAAATGCGGAACAAGGTCACGAGCGACCAGAAATATCCGGCGATAGTGACGAAGATATCGAGCATGTTGCGCGCGGACATGTAACGGCGCACCTTTCCGGCCGGGTTTCTGACGAATACGATGCCGTTCGCCAAAAGCGCCTGTTCGTCGAACGGCATGGGAGCGATGTAAAACAGGCGGGGCGAAAGCAGCTGGCGCGCGGCCGCTATCTCGCGGATGGCTTCGGCGATGGCGATGTTGGGGTAGAAATGGCCCCCGGTCCCGCTGCCCGTAAACACGATGGTCATGCGGCTAGTATAACGTACGTAAAGCTCAGGCGCCGCACCGGAATAAAACGACCGCTCCGGGCCGCTTGGCCAAGTCTTAGTCGTTTTATTCCGGTGCGGCGCCTTCGCTCTTTGCCGCTAACTAGCCTTTTCGGGCGCGAAGAAGAATAAATACTTAGGATCGGGCGGTGCGGTGCGCGGCTATATTCAAAATCAGGCCGGCAGCGGCGAGCGCCATCATGAGCGCGGTCCCGCCCTGCGACACGAACGGCAGCGGCAGGCCGGTGAGCGGGATGATGCCGAGCATGGCGCTCATATTCACGAACGCCTGGAACGCGATGAGCCATGAGAATCCGAGCGCGACGAGCCCCCCGAACAAGTCGCGGGACTCCCCCGCTATCACGATGCCGCGCGCCGCGAACATCGCGAACAGCAGCACGAGGATGAGGGTTCCCGAGAATCCGAATTCCTCGCCGAAGACGGCGAATACGGAGTCCCCTTCCGGCTCCGGCAGGTAGTTGAATTTCTGCACGCTCTGGCCGAAGCCGCGGCCGGCGAACCCGCCCGAGCCTATGGCGATGAGCGATTGCTGGATCTGGTACCCGCTCCCGAGGCTGTCGCCCGAAGGATTGAGGAATGTCTCGACGCGTGCCATGGCATAGGGGCGGAAATGGAGGACGGCGGCGCCGGCGATGAGCGCGAGCACGAGGATGATGCCGAAGTCGCGCCACGGCGCGCCGGCCGCGAAATACATGATCCCGGACGTGGCGAGCACGAGCATCGTCGTCGAGGTGTTCGGCTGGGCCAGCAGTATGGCCGCGGGAGCGCCGACGATGATCAGGAACGGCAGGATGCCGCGGCGCCAGTCCTTCAGATGCTTCGCGTTCCGTGAGAGCAGCCACGCGATCATGAGCACCACGCCGAATTTCAGGAATTCCGCGGGCTGCACGGTGGTGAAGCCGAGGTTGAGCCAGCGCGTCGCGCCGTTGGCGTGCACGCCGATGCCCGGCGCGAAGACCAGCAGGGTCAGGAGCACGGATGCGCCGTAAAGGTACGGCGCCCATTTCTTTATGAGCGTGAGCGGGATGGTGCGCGCGATGGCGAATGCGGCGATGCCGGCGCCAAGGCCGAACACGACCTGGTTGAGCGCTATTTTCGAGACGCCCGCGCCTTCGCGCGCGAGGAGCCCGAGCGCAGCCGACGAGAATATCGCGATGCCGCCGAGCGCGAGGATCGCGGTGATGACGAGGAACATGCGATCGCCGGTGAATATCTTCATAGGCTAGCCGGCGAGCGATATGGTGACGCCGAGGATGGCCGCGATGATGGTGATGACCCAGTAGCGCATCGCTACTTTATAGGGCGGCCAGCCGAGCGCTTCGAAGTGATGATGAATTGGCGCCACGCGGAAGAGCTTGCGCTTGAACGCCTTCTTCCAGAATACCTGCAGCAGGGTCGCCGCCACGGTCCCCGCGAGCGGCAGCGCGACGATAGGCAGGACGAAGACGCCGATGCCCGAACCGAGCGTATCCGCCGAGAACGCGGTGACGGCAAGCGCGAGCGTCAGCGCCATGCTGCCGGTTTCGGATAGGTAAAATCGCGCGGGCGGGATATTGAACCACAGGAACGCGAGCGTGGCGCCGGCGACGGTGGCGGCGAATGCCGCGAGCGACGTCTGCCCGTGCCAGAGCGCGATGGCGCCGTACGACATGAATACGACCGCGAAGACGCCGCCCGCGAGACCGTCGATGCCGTCGATGGTGCCGCCCGCATACAGCGCGAGCGTCACAAGCATGAAGAATGGCACGAACCACGCGCCGAGTATGAGATGGCCGTCGAACGGAATGGCGATGGAGTCGACGCCGAGCTTCGCGTAGAACCACCAGCCGGAGGCAAGGCCCGCGAGCGCGACGACCGCGAGCCGGCGCGTGAGCGAAAGGCCGCCGCGGCGCGTTTCGGAAATCTCGAAGAGGTCGTCGATGAATCCGACGAAGGCGCCGAGCGCAAGCGCGCCCAAGGGAAGCCATGTCTGGCTCCGGGTCACGAAGTCGAGGTCGCCGTACGCTCCGCCCCACAGGTGGTGGAGCACCTTGAATCCGAGCGCCGTCGCGAGCGCAGCCGCCCAGACGAGGATGCCGCCCATCCGTGGCGTCGAGACTTCGCGCTCCTTATGAAGCTCGTCGAACACGGGCGTGCCGCCGCCGCCGATGGCGTTCCCCTTTCCCGACACTTTCTTCCAGGCGCGGTATTTGTAGAGATAGTGCCCGAGCACCGGCGCGAGCGCGATGCCAAGCGCGAATGCCACCGCCGCCGGGATCATGACGCGCACGGCGTCCGAGAGGACGTAGGAAGCGGTTGCGGTAGTAGTGGCTATGTCCATAAGCTAGCGCGCGGATGCCAGCGTTCCGGCGAAGTGCGCTTCCGTCGCGGCGACGAGCGCGTCGACATCGGTGAACCGGGCGTCTTCGGTCGAGCCGAGCACGGCTATCGCAACCGGGTGATTGATGCCCGCGTCGTATATGACGACGAGGTTGCCGCCCGCGAGGTCGGTGTAGCCCGTTTTCGAGAGCAGCAGGCGCGGCAGATGCGGAACGTCCTGGTTGGTGTTCGGGAGTGTGTGGGTCGCGCCCGAGGAATCCCTCACGGTAACCGACGTATCGATGGTGGCGCGCGCAAGGTCGGGAGCTGCCTGCAGGAACGCGGATGCCAGAAGAGCGACATCGTGGGCCGAGCCGTATGCGCCGGCTTCCGTCGTGCTGAGGTCGAGTCCGGTGCCGTTCATCGCGTACGTCTGGGAAAGGCCGGTTGCCGCAGCCGCGCTTGCGAGCAGCGACTGGTCGCTCACGGCTTTCTGCGAGGCTGCCGCTTCTACGATAGCTTCGGCCGCGTCATTGCTTGAGCCGACGAGCGCGAATCGCGCGAGATCGCTAAAGGCGAACTGTTCGCCGACGGCGAGGCCATAGTCGCCATCCTGCGCGATGGCGGTCGGCGTGATGGTCACCGTCGCGTCCGCCGGCATCGCCTTCACGGCCGCGTACATGGTCAGAAGCTTCGTCAGGGACGCGAGCGGAAGCTGGGCGTCGGCGTTCTTGGCATAGAGCACCTGGCCGCTCGGGATGTCGTAGACGATAGCCGCGTGCGCCTGAATCGGCACGCTCGCGAATGCGTCGGGCGGCGTTGATGTCGCTGCAGTTACCGCCGGCGCGGCTGGTTTCGGGTGCGGCATGAGGTACGTGAACATGAGCAGGACGCCCACGCCCAGCAGCAAAGCCGCGCCAGCCTGCCGCCGGTCGCGCCTGTTCTCGACCATCGCTTTAAGGTCAGGCATCTCCATGGTCGGTATCGTTATCTTTTTCGGCTGCAGCGATGGCCGCGACGGTTTCGTGCGAAAGCTCGTCGAAGCGCGGTAGGTCGCTTATCTTTGAAAGTCCCAGGTGTCCGAGCGTATCGGTCGTGGCGCGGTAGCGCATCTTGCGCTTGTCTGCCGGGTCTTCGACGCGCTCCACGAGCCCGCGCAGCAGCAGCGAGCGCACGGTGGCGCCCGAATTCACGCCGCGGATCCAGTCTATCTCGCTCCGGGTCGCGCCGTTGTTGCGATACAGGATGACGGCGAGCGCTTCGAGTCCCGCGCGGCCGAGGTCGCGCGAAAGCTCTCCTTCGCGCAGTTTTTTCATCAAGGGTGCTGCATCGGGCGCGGTACGCAGCTCTACTTCGCTATCCGTTTCCACGAGCGAGATGCCGCGGCCGGAAAGGTCGCTGCGCAGCGCGCCGAGGGCCGCGTCGACTTCATCCAGGGACGCCTCCAAAAGCGCCGCGAGGCGCTTTTTGGATACTGCCTCCCCTGCGGCGAACAGGACGGCTTCGAGCTGGGCGGAAGGCATCATAGTAAAGTAATCCTGTCCATTTTACCCTGTTCGGCCCCCTCGGCAAATCGGCCCATCTGGGGATGAGTCTCCAGATAAGGCATGGGGCGCCGCATAAGCGACGCCCCAGTTCGTTCATAGTATGACCTTTGCTCCTCCTGCCACTCCCACATCAGGCTTTCGATCGAGTCTGACGTGAGTGCTTTTGATCGACACGGTCTTTTCAGCTTCAGGATTTGCCTTCCGCTCTCCCCATGCCGCACGCGAATGGGCAATGCGAAAGTGGAACGGCATTTCGTAACCGCCGGAGCGGCATTGCCCTAAACTGAGGAATTGCTCGCGTTCTTTGTCCGAAAGCGTGTAGAGCGAAGAGACGTGGCAGACCTGACTTGCATCGGCTATTCCCTTCTTCGGGCTTTCACCATGCCTCGCTTCTGAACGTATCGCCGCCACTTTCGTCCACGGGCTAACGTGAGCTGCTACATCTTGTTTGCCGCGGAGGTAGACTGCCAGGCCGAAAACGATGCGCCAGAGATACTGGACGCCTTTAGCCTGCCTTGAGAGCAATTCCTCAACCGTTTCGTCCGAGTCCATATTGACTATGCCCCCGAACGGCATAAGCAATAAATCACGCGCGGCGACGTCATCTTTCAGCAGCCTTTGAGCTGCCTCAGCATTTTTCCCGGACGCTATCAGGCGCTCTATCGATGCGCGCCTTCCGTAGGGGTTCCAGCTCCGGAGCCGATGATTCATCGCGCACATGACATACGATGTCGGCTTGCGACGCCAATCCTCCTCATCCGGTTTGGCGGTGATGAGCAGCAGATCGGTGGCGCGTGGTGACTGCATCGATACCGAGACCGGCTCCTCCAGGCTTATGCAGAATGCACTGAACGGCCACGGCACGTCCCGCACCTTTAAACGGCCCAGAGAGGTGGCGCCGAGTACTGCCTGCAGATCCAGAGAGACATGGAAGACCCGGCGGGAATTCGTCGTCCAACTTGCCACGCTGAACATGAACAGCGTCGGCCATGCTACGAAATTTTTTTGCTGCTCGTCCGTGAAGGAATGGAACGTGAAGCGCCCCATATCAAGCTCAGCAACGCTCTTGATTTCGAGCAGGTGCCTTCTGAACTCGCTATAGTGAATGGCCGGACCATTGTATGGAACGAAGGTCGTCTGATCCGACGACGCTTCTATCACGCAATGTGTACCATAGGCCCACATGAGCTCTTCCCATACCTGGAACTGCTGCTCGAGCCGTTCAATAGGAACGGTACGGTTGGCTTTAGGCATGATGCCCTCCAAAAGAATCTTTTCTGAGCTTATCCTTACGAAGGTTTAGGTAATTGTCAATATTTAGCCTTTAACCGTAGCGCGGTACTGCGGGGGCGGTATTGGTGATGCGAATGTCGGCGAAGGCCTCGTGCTGGGCGGCTTCCACGGCCCCCTGCTTCACCAGTTCCAGAAGCGCGAGGAACGACACGATAACCTCGACCTTTTCCTTCGCGTTTCCTGCAAATTCCTTGAATGAGAGCGTCAGGGCTTCCTGTACGCGCTTCGTGAGATTGTCCATGACTTCTTCGATGCTGATCATAGGGCGCACGCGTGCTTCCGGCAGTTCCTCCACTTTCTCGAGCGCGGCGAGCGCGTTCGCGAGCGCCTCAGCAAGGCTTGCGTTCGAAAGGTCCGCGCTCGGCGCAAACATAGGTTCCGGCGTGCGCTCCCCTGCCGGCAGGGATACGTGGCGGCCGAATATGCGCGAAAGCTCGCGCGCCGCCTGGCGTGCCTTTTCATAGAGCGCGAGGCGCTCCTCAAGCTCGCGGATGTCTGCGTCTTCTTCTTCGGTCAGCACCAGGTCAGGCAGCAGCGACTTCGACTTGATGAGAAGCAGCGTGGCCGCTACGGCGATGAAGTTCGCCGCGGACTCCATCGGGAAATTCGCTTCGCTTCGCACCTGCTGGATGTATTCGTCCGTGACTTCCGAAAGCGATATCTCGTTCACCAGAACCTTCCGCTTCTCGATAAGGTCGAGCAGAAGCTCGAACGGGCCCTCATAGGCCGCCGTCTTCATCGTGTATCCCGTCTCCCCCGCAATATCCAGATACGCCATTGCTGGCTAGTATAGCGTGCCGTACGGCGATTATACCGAGAACGACTCAATGAACTTCACGAGCGCACGGACGGGCTCGCCCGCCGCGCCCTTGGCGAGTTCGTCGCCCTGCGCGCTGGTCATGCGGGACGCAATGTCGAGGTGCGCCCACGGGCACCCGAGCTCTTTGGCGAACTGCCAGAGGAAGGTGCCGCCCTCGGTCGAGCCGCCGTATTTCCCGCTCGCACCGCTCG
Source organism: Minisyncoccota bacterium (assembly GCA_036384675.1). Lineage (GTDB taxonomy): Bacteria > Patescibacteriota > Minisyncoccia > Phycocordibacterales > Phycocordibacteraceae > C7867-001. The sequence goes on along the minus strand of DASVLW010000075.1, from coordinate 684 downwards.
CGACGTTCGTCAGGTCGGCGAAGGTGCCCTTTATCATGTATTCGTATTCGTCCCACAGCGGCAGGCGCCACAGGTAGTCGCCGCTCGCTTCGCCCGCTGCGAGGAGTTTGTCTGCGAGTGCGTCGTCTTTGGTGAGCAGGCCGCTCGCGTGGAGGCCGAGCGCGACCATCACCGCGCCAGTGAGCGTCGCGACGTCGATGACGACGGCCGGCTTGAACCGCTTCGCGTACGTGATGCCGTCCGCAAGGATGAGGCGCCCTTCGGCGTCGGTGTTCAATACCTCGATGGTCTTGCCCGACATCGACTTCAGGATGTCGCCGGGGCGGTACGCGTTATTCCCCGGCATGTTCTCGACCGACGGTACGAGCGCGATGACGTGCTTCTTGAGCTTCAGCCGTGCCGCCGCCGCGACGGCATGGATGACCGCCGCCGCGCCCGACATGTCCATGTGCATCTCGTAGATGGAGTTCGATGGCTTCAGGTTGAGTCCGCCGCTGTCGAAGGTGACGCCCTTACCCACGAGCACTATCGGCGCGTCGGTGCTGCCCTTGTATTCCAAAATCGTGAACGTCGGCTCTTCGCTTGAGCCCTTTGCGACGCCCAGCAGCGAACCCATGCCGAGCTTCTCCATGTCCTTCTGCCCAAGCGTCTTGACCGCTACCGGCAGGCCTTTCACCGCGTCTT
>DASVLW010000074.1:0-18095 GCA_036384675.1 Minisyncoccota bacterium | reverse complement strand
GGCCGGAAACACTCTCATAGATGAAACCCTGAATAAGGTGCATGCGAACTTCCTCCTCTTTCCTGACCGGACTATACGCGCGTCTTTATAGAAACGCAAAAGCCGCCTCTTGGGCGGCTTTTGCGTTGCGTCCTAAAACCTTATTTCGCGGCGGCGCGGCGGATGGAAGCCACGAGGCGCGACTTCTTGCGCGCGGCGGTGTTGGCCTTGATGATGCCGCGCTTGGCCGCCTTATCGATGGCGCTGAATGCTTCGGAGAGAAGCTTATCCGTATCCTTGGCGCCGCCGGCGACCGCCTTCTTCACGGCTTTGGTCGCATCGGTAAGCGTGTTCTTGCGGCGCACGTTGAATACGCGCTTCCTGAGGGAAGCGCGATGGGCCTTCTTCGCGGACGAGGTGATTGCCATGTGAACGCATCCTACGATACCGGCCCCCGTCCTGCAAGCCTTGGGCCGAAGCGGTATGATAGGCGCATGATCCGACAGATACGCGGCACGGTGCTCGCCATCCAGCCGACCGGCGCGACGATAGAGGTCGCGGGCTTCGGCATATTCGTCTGCCTGGCCGGCACCGCAGCCCTGGCCATCGGGCAGGAAGCGACGCTGCTCACGTACCTGGCCGTGAAGCAGGACGGCATGGAGCTCTATGGATTCGGCAGCGAAGCCGATCGCCGGTTCTTCGAGCTGACCTTGTCGGTGCCGGGCGTCGGTCCCAAGACAGCGCTCGCCCTGCTGCGCCGTGCGCCGCGCGAGAACCTCGAACGCGCTATCGCCGCCCGCGACCTTCCCTACCTGACCCGCGTCGCCGGACTCGGCAAGAAAGCCGCCGAAAAGCTCATGGTCGAGCTTTCCGAGAAAGTCGGGGACGGCGCCGCGGCGCAGGGCGACGACGCCGAAGTGTTCGATACCCTGGTCGCGCTCGGCTATACGGAGCGCGAAGCGCGCACCGCCGTCGGAAAGGTGCCGCAGACCATCGCCGGCAAAGACGCGCGCCTGAAGGCCGCGCTCGCCGCATCCTGATATGGGCGCATTGAAGCGAGCCATCGAGAACTGGATTCCCCGCTCGGCGTACCGCGCCATCCTCGCGCCCTATCATTGGTGCTGGGCGGCGGGCTCCGCGCTTTGGTACGGATTCCCCGCGAACAAGCTTACCGTCATCGGCGTGACAGGCACTAAAGGCAAATCGTCGGTGAGCGAGATGCTGTTCGCCGTGCTGAGCGCCGCCGGACATAAGACTGCGGTCGCGGGCACGATACGTTTCGCGGTCGGCGACGAATCCCGCCCGAACCTCTACAAGATGACGGTCCCCGGCCGCGGATTCCTGCAGAAATTCCTTGCCGATGCGGTGAAGAAAGGCGCGACGCACGCCGTGCTCGAGCTCACGAGCGAAGGCGCGCTCCAGTACCGCCACGCGTTCCTTTCGCTCGACGCGCTCGTATTCACGAACCTTCAAAAGGAACATATCGAGGCACATGGCTCGTTCGCGAAGTATTTCCGCGCGAAGTTCCGCATCGCCGAAGCGCTCGCCGCATCGAAAAAGCGGCCGCGGGCCATCATCGCGAATGCGGAAAGCCCGGGCGGCTCTGCCTTCCTCGCGGTACCCGTCGAAGAAAAGATACCGTTCCGGTATACGGACGCAGCGGATACCAAGCTCGGCGCAGACGGCGTCTCGTTTTCATATAAAAATGAGTCATACGCTCTACCGCAACCGGGCAAATTCAGCGTATTGAACGCGCTCGCGGTCATAAAGACGGCGCTCTGGCTCGGCATCGACGCGAGCGCTATCAGGAGCGCGCTCGCGAACGTAACGCGCATCCCGGGGCGCGCGGAGCGCGTCGAGGCCGGCCAGGACTTCATGGCCGTCGTCGACTATGCGCACACGCCCGATTCGCTGAAAGCGCTTTATGACGCATATGCGGGCCATCGCCGCATATGCGTCCTCGGCAATACGGGCGGCGGACGCGATACGTGGAAGCGTCCCTTGATGGGTTCCATCGCGGACCAGATGTGCGACGAGGTCATCCTGACCGATGAAGACCCGTATGATGAAGATCCGCGCCGGATACTCGATATGATGGCGAGCGGTATGAAGCGCCAGCCGCGCATCATCCTCGACCGCCGCGAGGCGATACGCGAAGCGCTTTCGCTCGCTCGTGCCGGCGATGCCGTGCTTATCACGGGCAAGGGCACGGACCCGTATATAATGCGCGCCGCAGGCGCGAAAGAGCCGTGGAGCGACTCGCGCGTGGTAAAGGAAGAGCTTCTGAGCCTGCTATCATAACCGCATGCGCCACGACGCATTCTTCTTCCTCGGCGTTCTCCTCTTCATATTCCTCATATGGGTCGCGACCGGCGGCCCGTCCCGGCCTATCTCATGGGCAGGCCCCTTCCTCAACCCGCCCGCGCCGTTGGGGAACGGCCAGGCGTATTTCCTCTCCGGCGCGGGATTCCACGTAGGCTCATCGACCGTCGGCGCCGGATTCAATATCGGCGGGCTCGGCGTGCACCTTTCTGGCGGAAGCTCCAACTCCGTCGATCCGGCTTTTTTCACGAACCCGTCTCCCTATCGCGGCGAAGTAACCTTCAATACGAGCCCGGGCGATCCTGAAGAATCCCTTGCGGCTCTTGAATCCGTCACTATAGAAGTCTCGCGGGATGCGCCGGCCAGCATCAACATCACCGGATGGAAGCTCGTATCGTCCGCAAGCTACGGAACCATCGGTTCGGGCACGGCAGTGCCCCGGAACGGCGTCGTAAACAGCACCGCGCCGATATCGCTTAATCCCGGCGACACCGCGGTCATCACGAGCGGTCGCTCGCCTATCGGCGTGTCGTTCCGGGAAAACGAATGTACCGGCTACCTCGATGAATACCAGGCGTTCCACCCGAGCCTGCGAACCTCGTGCCCGTCTGCCGAGAATGAGTACGAGGATTACGTCGGCAACGATGACAGCGATGCCATAGACGATTGCGAGAGCTTCCTGGGAAGCGTGTACCGCTGCGAGATCGTCACCCGATTCCCCAAGGACGAAGACGGCAGCAATGAGCTATCGAATTCCTGCCGCGCATTCGTTACCGACCATCTCACGTATAACGGCTGCGTGGACGACCATCGCAATGACCGCGATTTCGCCGGCGATACGTGGCGCATCTTCCTCGGCAGTGCGCCACAGCTGTGGAACGACCGCCACGACACCATCAAGCTCCTCGATGCGCAGGGACGGACCGTAGACGTACTGGCATACTAGAAAATAACCGCCGCAGGCGGTAAGGTAGTGTTTGTGCGAATGCTGCGCCTATAGCTCAGTTGGTAGAGCAGCTCCCTTTTAAGGAGTTGGTCCCTGGTTCGAGCCCAGGTAGGCGCACAAAAGACAAAAGTGTCCCGTCGGAACGGGACCTTTTGCTTTTGTGCGAGCCGCAGCGATGTTTTTCCAGCAGGAAAAACCGCGAGGCGGGGCCGAGGAATTTTGCGAGCGACGGCGAGCAAAATATCCGTGGCCACCTCGACTGGCGCCCGCTTATCAGCCTCCTCCACCATATCTATTCCCCGCCTCCTTATATGCCTCCATCTCAAATTTATTGCCTCCATATCCATTCCGTATAAGCTCGATCGCATACAAAAACGGAAAGATTATTGGAAACTTCGCATATTGTCCGACATGAATCAGCTCATGTTCCATATCCCCGCCTTCAGCCCGAGAGTTAAGAATAACGACATGGCCAATGGTCATGCCGCGCCACTTCTTCATATATCCCGCATCGAAAAGCGCAGCCCGCCTTACATGGAAAACGAGAGCTCTTGGGTCGGTTGTCTGCGAGAGCCTGGCCGGACTAAGAAATAACGCGACGATAAGTCCGAGGATCGTATACGGAATATTCAATACGAACGAAATCATTTCGAAAGAGACAGCGCCCATCGCTCCATCGCCTGCCCTAAATCAAGCCCGCCGCCGCGCGCATCACTCAACAGCTCGATAAGCTGCCGCGAAAGCTGCCGCGCAGCCTCAGGAGTCCATGCGCGCGCCCCTTTCTCCATCAGGTCGCGCGCCTTCCAGTGCAAAAGGCCGTGCAGCATCTCGGGCGCATCGCCCAGGCGCTCTGCCTTCACTATCTCCGCCCACAGCGCCGGACCGTTTTTTGCGGCGAGGGCGTTCACCAGCGCGCCATTGAACCCGCGAGCGGCTTTCTTCCCGGCGCTGTCGACCTTGAACACTTTCTCGGCTCTCCCTTCTATCTTCTTGAGCACCGGAGCGAGAAGCTTGGGCGCAAGTATCGCGACCGGATTCGCGCTTGCGGCGAGCGCGGGGAGCGCCTCGAGCACCGCGTCGCCCGTTTCCTTCAGGGAGAACGGGTCATCGATAAGCGTGAGTGTCTTCGCGAAGAAAAGGCCTTGGGACGCGCCCGCATCCGCGAGGGCGCTTTCGGTAACCTGCTCGGGCAACAGGCGCTGGTACGCGGCTTCGGGCGCCTTCGCGCGCGCAGCCGCCACCCACGCGAACGCCTTCGCGCGCGCCTTCCCCGCATCCGTGCCGGTGAAAAGATAGATCATACCGGCTGCATGGAGCCCCAGTCCTTTCCCGCCTTCGCTTCCGCGATGATGGGCACGCCGCGCGCGGCGTCCTTCGGGAACGAGTCCTCCATGATGCGCTTTATCTCCCGCGTGAGCTCCTCGCGCCGCGCCGCGCGCAGCTCGTACACGAGCTCATCGTGTACCTGCAATATCAGGTGGGCATCATCTCTTGCGCCCTTTTCCGCAAGCATCGTATCGATGGATACCATCGCGAGCTTTATGAGGTCCGCCTGCGTCCCCTGTATCGGCGCGTTGACCGCCATGCGCTCGGCCTGCGCGCGCACATACGGCAGCGTTGAAGTCATCCCCGGGAATTCGCGGCGGCGGCCGAACAGCGTTTCGGTATATCCGTGCTTGCGCGCGTATCCGCGCGTCTCTTCGAGGTACTGCGCAAGCCGCGTGAACGTATCGAAATAGTCGTCATAAAACTTCTGCGCTTCGGAAGCCGATGTTCCCAGCTGCGCGCGCAGCGCGGTCGTGCCCATGCCGTACAGGATGCCGAAGTTGATGATCTTGGCGCGCCGGCGCATTTCGAAATCCACGTTCTCGGGCGCGACCCTGAACACCGCGGCGGCTACTTCCCGATGCACGTCGCGCCCGCTCTTGAATATGTCGACGAGCTTCTCGTCTCCCGACAATATCGCGGCAAGGCGCAATTCCACCTGAGAATAGTCGAGCGCGACCAGCTCGAAATCCGCCGGCGCGATGAACGCGTGGCGTATCGCCCGTCCGCGCTCGCTGCGTATGGGGATGTTCTGCAGGTTCGGATCCGCGCTCGCCATGCGGCCCGTGGTCGTGCCGGTCTGCAGGAATTTCGCGTGGAGCCGCCCGTGCTCGTCGAGCATCGGCGGAATGCTCTCGAGGTACGCCGTCAGGAGCTTCTGCAGCTCGCGGTACTCGAGGATGTCCGCGACGATAGGGTGCAGGTCCTTTATCTTCTCGAGCTCGGACTCGCGCGTGGAGCGCTGGCCGCCCGCAGTCTTCTTCTGTCCCTTGGCCTTGAGGCCGAGCGTATCGAACAGTACGTCGCCCAGCTGCTTCGGCGAGCTTATGTTGAACGGCGCGCCGGCGGCTGCATGGATGCGCTTTTCTATCGCGCCGAGTTCCGCGCGGTACGCATCCTTCAGCTTTTCGAGCGCCGCCTTATCGATGAGCACCCCGCACGCCTCCATGCCGTCGATGACCGCTATCAGCGGCTTTTCTATGCGGTCGTAAACTTCGGCAAGCCGGCCTGTCGCGCGGAGCTTCTGGTCAAGCGCGGCGTACGCCGCATCGAATGTCTTCTCTTTCGTATAGGCGAGCATGTCGTCGAGCTCGGGATTCGTGAAGTCCGATGCCAGAAGCCAGAGCATGACCTGCGCTTCTTTGAAGCGCTCTGTGGGCACGTCCTGCGCTGCCGTCTCTTCCGCCTCAATGGCGATCGCTTCAGCGGTACCCTCCTCTTCGGAGCCCGGGCCTCCGAGCACCATCCGCGCCCGGCCCCGCATCGACCTGAATCCGAGCTTGTCGAACAGCGCGAGCACCGCGGCGAGGCGATCTTCCGGATGCGCGCGGGCGTCTTCCAGCTTGAACGATATGGGCGCGTCCATGCGTATCGTCGCGAGCATCTTCGAGAAAATAGCGTCCTCCTCGTGCTCCTTCAGGAGCGCGATGATGCGCGGCTTTATGCCCGCTTCGATGAAGGGCGTTTCGTCCTTCTTAAGCTTCTTGTATATCTCCTCTATCGTCCCGAACTTCTGTATAAGCTCGGTGCCGGTCTTTTCCCCGATGCCCGGAACGCCGATGATGTTGTCCGACGGGTCCCCGCGCAGGCCCTTATAGTCCGCGACATATTTCGGCTTGAAGCCGTAGCGCGCTTCGACCGCCTTCTCGTCATACAGGATCGTATCGTTGAGGCCTTTCTTGAGCGTATATACCTGCACTTTCTTGCCGTCGACGAGCTGCATCGTATCCATGTCGCCCGAGGCGATGATGATATCGGTATCCGTGTCTTTCTTGAGCATCTCGACGATAGTGCCGAGTATGTCGTCCGCCTCGAATCCTTCTTTCTCGTATATCGGTATGCAAAAGGCCTGAAATACGTCGCGGGACGTGGAGAGCTGCGCCACAAGCGCGTCGTCGGACTGCGCACGGGTCGCTTTATATCCCGCGTACGCCTCGTGGCGCATCGTCGGCTTCGGCAGGTCGTAGCAGGCGGCCATGTAATCGGGCGCCAGGTCGTCGATGATGCGCAGCAGCATCGACGACAATCCGTAGAGCGCGCCCGTCGGCTGTCCATCGGGCCCGCTGAAGTCCGGCAGCGCGTGATAGGCGCGGTGGATGATCGCGTGCGCGTCCAAGAGTACGAGCCGCTTCTTTTTCTCGGACGTTTTCTTAGCGGCCTTAGGCATAGGTGAGGATGCGGGAGCCGTCTTGCATAGGTACCAGCAGTATACGCTTGTAGGGTTCGGGAAGCGTATCAGCCACTTTCTCAGGCCATTCGAGCAGGATGAGGTTGCCCGGCGCGCGCATGAGGTCGTCGAAGCCGAGCGGCGCGAGCTCCGCGCCGCTCTCGAGCCGGTACGCGTCTATGTGAATGAGGCGCTCGAACGCGCCGCCTTCCGGCAGCGCGTAGATCTTTTCAAGGACGAACGTCGGGCTCGTGACCGTTTCATCGATGCCGAGCGCTCGTGCCGCGGCCTTCGTAAACGCGGTCTTTCCCGCCCCGAGCTCTCCAGAGAGCGTTACGAGCGTGGCTTCATCCGTGCACGGGCGAAGCCCGCGCACGAATTCCCCCGCTTCCGCGGCGAGGGCATCGAGGCTCGGAATCAGCTTCTCCATATATAGGATTGTACTCGCGTCTATGAAAAAGAATATGCCCGGACGTTTTTGCGTCCGGGCATACACGAAAAAGCGAATACTCTAGCGATGGTGGCCGTGATGACCGCCATCGTGATGGTGTTCATGACCGCGTCCACCCGTCTGCACATGGATGTACACGCCGGGACCTCCGTAATATCCCATCGGATACACGCAGGCGGGCGCGGCGACACCGTAAAGCTGATGAAGCCACACATCCTGCCGCGAACCGCAGATAGGCGCGTCGGGACCGGCCGCCGCATACGAATTGGACGGGTCGCCGATGCCGTATCCTCCGCCGCAGCCGCTCAGCGCGAGCAGAGCGGCCAGGTAAGCGCCGAAACGAATTGAACGAGTCATCGATATCTCCAAGATCGGGTTGCTGGGGCTATATTACTATATAAAGCTACGTATGTCAATAGCCGTATCCAGACCGCTTCCCGCGTCCTTCCCCGCGAGCGCGGTATGATACGCGTATATGCCCGCGCACTTTGATACCGACGCCGAAAACGAAAAGCTCGCTCACTTGCGCGAGCGCGAGGAAGAAGACCTCGCGAGCGTCCTTTCCGAGAAATACGGCCTTCCCTACATCGACCTCTCCGCGATAACGATAGACATGGAAGCCTTGCGCACCATTCCCGAAGCGGAAGCCCGCGAAGCGCAGGCGATAGCCTTCGACAAGGCCGCGAAGCGGCTGTCGGTAGCCGTGCGCGACCCGAACAGCCCCGCGGTCGCGTCGCTCACCGCGCGCATGAGCGAGCGCGGATTCTCGGTGAAGCCATTCATGGCGTCCCGCATGAGCATCGAGAAGGGGCTCGGCCGTTATGCGGAGCTTTCGTACGCCTCCACCAGCGCGCGCGGCGTCCTGAACGTGAGCCAGGAAGACGTCTCTTCGCTCGCCGGATCCCTTGCGAGCGTCAGCGCGCTTAAATCATTCCTCGACCAGACCGTTGCGGACAAGAAAACCGGCGAGACATCGAGGCTCCTCGAAGGTATCCTCGCCGCGGCGTTCCAGCTGCGCGCGTCGGACATACATTTCGAGCCCGAGGACAGCGGCGTGCGCCTGCGCCTGCGCATCGACGGCCTTCTCACCGACGCATACTTGTTCGATACCCACACGTACCAGCTCATCGACTCGCGCCTCAAGATACTTTCGGGACTCAAGCTCAACGTGCGCGACCGCGCGCAGGACGGACGATTCAGCGTCGCGCGCGGCGCGATGGAAATCGAAATCCGCGTCTCGCTCATCCCGGGCAACTACGGCGAATCCTACGTGCTGCGCATCCTCGATCCGGAAGCCAACAACATCTCATTCGATACGCTCTCCATCCATCCGAAACTGAAGGCGCGGCTCGCAGAAGAGATAAAGCGCCCGAACGGCATGCTTCTCACCACCGGTCCGACGGGCTCCGGAAAGACGACGACGCTGTATGCATTCCTGCGTGCCGTATCTAATCCCGATATCAAGATAATCACTATCGAAGATCCTATCGAATACCATCTGCAGGGCATCGTACAGACGCAGGTCGAAGGCGACACGTACACGTTCGCCGAAGGCCTGCGCTCCATCGTGCGCCAAGACCCGGATGTCATCCTCGTGGGCGAAATACGCGACGCTGACACCGCAGGAATCGCTATACAGGCCGCGCTCACGGGCCACTTCGTCTTTTCAACGCTCCACACCAACAACGCCGCGGGCACGTTCCCCCGTCTCGTGGATCTCGGCGTCGACCCGAAGTCGTTCGCATCCGCCGTCACTGTTTCCATGGCGCAGCGCCTCATCCGCACGCTCAATCCCGACGAGCGCAAGCAGGTACCGCTCACCGGCGAACAGAAAGCGCTCGTTGAGAAGGTCCTTTCGACGATAACGGACAAGTCGCTGCTCCCCGCTTCCATCGAGATGACCTGGGTGCCCGATCCAAAATCTCCCGAATCGAACGGCTACAAAGGCCGCACCGGCGTATACGAAGCCATCTTCATGGATGAAGAACTCGGCAACCTGCTGCGCGACAACCCGAGCGAAGGCGAGATAGCGAAGAACGTCGCGCGCCAGGGCTTCCTCACCATGGCGCAGGACGGCGTGCTGAAAGCGCTCGCCGGCGTTACCTCGCTCGAAGAGGTCATCGCGAACGTCGATCTTCCCCGCGATTAATTTCCACTCAAAATCAGCGCAGCGACGTCGCGCCCTGATTCTATTGCTCCGTGAACCGTCGCGGTGTGCCCGTGCGCGTTTGCGGCTTCGCCGGCATAGTAAAGGGTGCTTTCAATCGGCGTGCGGATATCCGCGCGCGCCGTACCGATGTCTATTGGGGAGTATGAATATGAGCCGAGCGCGAGCGGATCATCGGACCAGGTGAAATGCCGTGCCGCCGCAACATTGTTCCTGAAGCCGGCGCCGAACGCGCCGGCGAGTTCGGTAAGCCCTTCATTGATAGCCGCTTCTTCGCCCATCCCCGCAAGCGCGTCGGCCCTTTCAGCTCCGCTATAGCCGACAATGACAGACTCTTCTCCAAACAGCCGCGGCCAGAAATGCCCGAATGATCCGGCCGCATCAAGCATGCCGAAGTCTTCGATAGGCTCCTTCATCCAGACAATAAGTTTGGTGCTGTTGCCGAAGCCGATACGGCCGACGGCCGCGGCGAAATGAGACGGGAGTACGGGCGAGAATTCAACCGAATGCGCCTGCAGCACGCCGATGGGCAGCGTAAATATGACTCGCGGCGCGCTGAATGATTCTCCATTCTCGCACGTGACTCCGGCGCGGCCGGGCGCCCATTCTATACGCGTAACGCGGCAGTTACGCCGTATGTCGCTGCCTGCGGCCAGCGCGTCCATGACGCGGTCATAGCCGTCGGTAATCCAGAAATTACGCGGCCCGTTCGTCGCGAGCGCGCCTTCAGACGCGAGCGCGGATGCGCTCAGCACGTCCGCGCTTGCGGCTTCCAAATCTCCTATATGGCGGCGCGCAAAGAAGAGCGCGTCCTTGGACGGCGTTTTGCAGGCGAGGAATTCGCCGACGCTGATATCCGCGGCATCGGCATAGTCGTAGAGCCCTTCCTCGGCGTCCCTCATAGCCGTCAGCAATTCGCCGGAATCCTGCCGAATACCGTGACCATCGCTGAATATCCTGAACGATGACGCGCCCGGACGCCATTCCTGCGTCGAGAGCCCTTGAGATCTGACGAGTTCCCACGTAGCGGCATGCTCGCCATGAATGAATTCCGCGCCGGCCTCTGCCACACCGCGCTCGCGCCGCGTATGTACGCGCCCGCCGATGCGATCTCTCGCTTCAAGCACGACGACGCGTTTCCCTGCTTGAGCAAGGGTCTGGGCGGCGGATAACCCTGCCGCGCCCGCGCCAATAACGATGACATCGAGCTCATTGCCGTACATAAACCCAGTATAGGACACGAACGGGCGCCGGGTTACCGGCGCCCGTTCGTGTTATCCCGCACACAATCCTCCAGGCACTCCTTTCTAAAAGAAAGGTGGACAACAGTACCTGAGGATGACCCCAGCAGCTCCACCCGGAGGTGGCGCCAGAGAGTCCTTGGGAATGAGCCCGAAGCCGTCAAGCCTTGCCTGGAAGATTCTATGCAGGATTTCCGTAATCCTCGATGTAAATGAAATTCCGGGCGGGAGATCCGTCCGGAAGGAGCAGCTGCTTTGCGCAGTACGCGAGCGACTGCCCGTGTGATACAATGCTAGCACAGGCAGTTTTTATGTCAAGTACCTCCGACGATCCGAAGAAGATACCCGACCAGGCGCTCGATAGCGCGCTCCGGCCGGATTCCTGGGACGACTATCAGGGACAGGGCCATGTGAAGGCTAATGTGCGCATCGTCATCGATGCCGCGCATATGCGCGGCGGCATGCCGGAGCATTTCCTGTTCTATGGGCCGCCAGGCGTCGGAAAGACGACGCTCGCGCACCTGGTTTCCGTCACGCTCGGCGCGCCCCTGAAAACAACATCCGGCGTCGCCATCGAGCGCGCGGGCGATTTGGCCGCCATCCTCACGAATCTCGAGCCTGGCACCGTGCTCTTCATCGATGAAATCCATCAGCTTTCGCGGAAAGTCGAGGAACTTCTCTATCCCGCCCTTGAATCCGGACGTCTCGACATCATCCTTGGCAAGGGCCCGAGCGCGCGCACCGTGGAGCTCGCGCTTCCGCCGTTCACGCTCGTGGGTGCGACGACGAAAGTCGCGGCGCTCTCGAGCCCGCTGCGGTCGCGCTTCGGCGGCGGCGTCTATCAGCTCGATTTCTATACGGACAACGACCTGCGCAGCATTATCAGGCGCTCTGCCATGATGCTCGGCCTTGACGCGCCGAACGATGTCGTCGAGATGATCGCGTCGCGCAGCCGCGCGACGCCGCGGGCCGCCAATTCTCTCCTGAAGCGCGTGCGCGACTTTTCCGAAGTCCACGAGCGCCCTCTTTCGGCAGCGTTGTCCGAGGAAGCGTTCAGGCTGTTCGGCATCGACGAGCTCGGCCTCACCAAAGACGACCGCCGCTACCTCGAGACGCTCCGGAAGGGCTTCGGTGGCGGCCCCGCGGGCGTCCGCGCGCTCGCGAGCGCCATGCACGAGGACATCGACACCATAGAGCAGGTATATGAGCCGTATCTCCTGCGCCTGGGCTTCATAGAACGCTCGTCCCAGGGCCGCCTCCTTACCAAGAAAGGTCGGGAATATTTGAATTAGCAGCGTTTTGGTACAGTAAGCCTATGGCGGGACACAGCAAATGGGCGCAGATAAAGCGGCAGAAAGCGGTGACGGATTCCGCGCGGGCGCGCATATTCTCGCGGTACGCGCGGCTTATCGCGCTTGAGTCGAAGAAGGCGAAGGGTTCCCTTTCAGACCCCTCGCTTTCGGCGGCCATCGCGCGGGCGAAGGCGGCGAACATGCCCAAGGACAATATCGAGCGCGCCGTTGCCAAGGGCGTCAGCAAGGATGCGGGCGAGCTCGAGGAAGTCGTGTATGAATGCTATGGGCCGGGCGCCTGCGCCATCGTCATCAGCGCGCTCACGGACAAGCGCAATCGCACGACGCAGTCGCTGAAGATACTGCTGCAGGACCGCGGCATAGAGCTCGCCTCCCCGGGCGCAGCCAGTTGGGCGTTTACGCGCAATCCCGACGGCAGCTACGTGCCCAACGAGCCCCTGATGGACGTGTCGGGAGAGGACGAAGAGAAGCTCGGCGCGCTTCTGGACGCGCTCGACGAGCACGAAGACGTGCAGACGATATACACGAACGCCCGCGGGTACGAATCGACGCAGGAGTAATATAGGCCCCATGGGCCCTTATCAGCGGTTCATACTTCCCCGCCTTCTGGATCGCGACATGCAATGGGACGGCCACGAGAAGGACCGTGCCGAAGTGCTGCGCACCGCGACCGGCACCGTGCTCGAGATCGGGTTCGGTTCCGGGCTTAATATGCGCGCATACCCGCCCATAGATAAGCTGTACGCGCTCGATCCTTCGCCGGGGCTCCTCGCGATCGCGCGCGGCCGCGCGAATGAAGCGGCATTCCCCGTCGAGTTCCTGGAAGCGTCGGCGGAACGCATACCGCTTCCCGGCCACAGCGTCGACACCGTCGTCAGCACCTGGACGCTCTGCAGCATTCCCGACGTACGGAAAGCGCTCGCCGAAGTGCGCCGCGTGCTGAAGCCGGGCGGAACGTTCATATACATAGAGCACGGCTTGTCCCCGGCGAAGCAGCGCGCGTTCTTCCAGCGCATCGTGACCCCTTTTTCCCGGGCGTTTTGCGGCAACTGCCATCTTGACCGGAACATAGGCAGGGAACTCGCATCCGCAGGATTCTCGTCCCTGTCGCTTGACGCGCACGAAGAGCCTGGGAAGCCGCTGTTCTTTGCGTATAGCGGCACGGCCCGCGCGTGACCGTTTGGTAAGCAGCCTTCCGAAGCGTATTCTTGCGATATGCGCATACTCGGCATCGACCCCGGATATGACCGCCTCGGACTGGCGGTGGTCGAAGGCGATGCTAGCGCGCCGAGTGTTATATGGAGCGCGTGCGCGCTGCCGCCCAAGGGCGAACGCGAGAAGCGCCTCGCGGCCGTATTCGATGAAGTGGCGGCAGCCATAAAAAAGCACGGGCCGGACCGGCTCGCCATCGAAACCTTATTCTTCAACGCGAACGTGACGACCGGTATCGGCGTCGCCGAAGCGCGTGGCGCCGTCCTTGCCGCTGCGGGCCGCGCGGAACTGCCGGTTATGGAATATTCCCCGCAGCAGGTGAAGATAGCCGTCACCGGCCACGGAGCGGCGAGTAAGGACGCCGTCGCGCGCATGGTGCCGCGCCTCGCCCCGCTATCCCCGCGCAAGCGCCTGGATGACGAGCTCGACGCCATCGCCGTCGCCATCTGCTCGCTTGCCGACCGGTATCCACACCCCGCGGCAAAGCGTATTGCAAAGAAATGACTCTGGATAAAAATAGGGAGACTCCCACGCGGAGATACCAAGTAACCCTGAACACCATGCTTGATGAGCATGAGCACGACGAGCTTCTGGACGGCGAAGAGGAAAGCGAAGAGGAAGGGATGGATGACGACCTCGGCTCCCCCATCGCCGACGACGCAGAAGACGATATGATGTAAGAAACGGCCCCGCTTCGCGGGGCCGTTCTCACGCGCGAACGCCGTCCGTGATAGCATGGAAAGACGATGGCGAAACCCCACCACCCGTCCGGGCACCACGATGATCGCGGCGCGCATCAGCGCCGCACGCGGCGCAAGCAGTTCGCGTGGCTCTGGCCGATAGGCCTCGTGCTCGCGGGGCTCGTATTCCTCGGCGTCGGCGCGGGGATGCTTTGGGTCGCCGTGACGCCGACGCCCGACATCTCGTCGTTCGCTGACCGCCAGGTCATCGAGTCGACGAAAATATACGACCGTACCGGCCAGGTTCTCCTGTACGACTTCGGGAGCGCTGATGTGCGCCGGCAGAGCGTGCCGCTCGCGTCCATTTCGCCCGATATCCGCAACGCGACGGTCGCTATCGAGGATTCCGATTTCTATTCCCATAACGGCATCCGAATCTCGGCTATATTCCGCGCCATCCTCGCCGATATAATCCCGGGCGGTCTCACACAGGGCGGCTCGACCATCACCCAGCAGGTCGTGAAGAACTCCATACTCACGAACGAGAAAAGCATCACGCGCAAGGTGCACGAATGGATACTGGCCATAAAGCTCGAGCAGCACTACACGAAGAACCAGATACTCGAGCTCTATCTCAACGGAAATCCGTACGGCGGCAACATATACGGCGTCGAGACGGCGAGCGAGGCGTATTTCGGCAAGTCGGCCAACCAGGTCGACCTGGCCGAGGCCGCCTACCTCGCCGCGATGCCGCAGGCGCCGACCTACTATTCCCCGTACGGCACGCACCGCGCCGCGCTCGACGAACGCAAGAACCTCGTGCTCGACCGGATGCAGGCGCTCGGCTATATCACGGCCGACCAGCTCGCGTCCGCGAAAGCGGAAACCGTAACATTCAAAGCGCAGCAGTCGTCATCCATCATCGCGCCGCACTTCGTGTTCTATATCGAGCAGTACCTCGAGAATAAGTACGGTGAGGACGTGCTCGACCGCGGGCTGAAGGTCGTCACGACGCTCGACGCGGACCTGCAGAAGAAGACTGAGGATATCGTGGCGCAATACGCTCCCGGAAACCTGAAGAACTTCAAGGCGAGCAACGCGGCGGTCGTTGCCATCGACCCGAAGACGGGGCAAATCCTTACGATGGTCGGATCGAAGGATTACTTCGCCACCACCACGACCGACGGCCAGTTCAACGCCGCGCTCGCGAACCGGCAGCCGGGCTCTGCGTTCAAGCCGTTCGTCTACGCGGCCGCGCTCCTTAAGGGATACACGCCCGAAACGGCTATCTACGACCTGCCGACGCAGTTCTCGACCGCCTGTGCGGCCAGTGACAACTACAACGATACGCCTCCCTGCTACGCGCCATCCAACTACGACGACAAATTCCGCGGGCCGATGACCTTCACGACGGCGCTCGCGCAGTCCATCAATATACCGGCGGTGAAGACTCTGTACCTCGCCGGCATAGCGAACGTCATAAATCTCGCCACGCGCATGGGCATCGACGGGTTCGAGTCCCCCTCGCACTATGGGCTGACGCTCGCGCTGGGCGCGCAGGAAGTGAGCCCGCTCGAGCTTACGAGCGCCTATGCGGCATTCGCTGATAACGGCATACGCAATCCGCCGACCGGCATCCTGTCGGTCACGGACAGCACCGGCGCCGTACTTGAGGAATATCAGCCGAACCCTTCGCAGGCGCTTGATCCGAACGTGGCCGCGGAAATGTCAGCGATGCTTTCCGACAACCCGGCGCGCTTCCCGGAATATCCGCCGCAGAACCCGTTCGTATTCCCGGGATACGACGTCGCCGCGAAGACCGGCACCACGAACGAATCCAAGGACGCGTGGACGGTCGGCTATTCTCCCTCGATAGCCATAGGCGCTTGGGCGGGCAACAACGACGACACGCCGATGGTCAAGGAGATAGCCGGCTACATCGTCGCGCCGATGTGGCACGACATCATGGCGTACGCACTCACGAAATATCCGGTGGCATACTTCCCCGAGCCGCCGCCGATACCGGATACCGCCTCTCCGGCGCTCCGCGGCTCGTACGCGAACCAGACGGCGAACGGCGACATCGAGGCGCACGACATCCTGTACTGGGTGGATAAAGACAATCCGCTCGGCCCGCCGCCATCGAATCCGTCGAGTGATCCGCAATTCTCCCACTGGGAATACCCGATAGGCGGATCTTCATATGCCGGGACCGGCATAGGCGGCCAATTCATCGGGGGACAATAGAAAAAGCACCCGATACCGGGTGCTTTTTCTATTGTCCTATCGCAATGCGGTAATCCTGATCCCTTGCGCGGAAAGCAGCTGCTCGTATTCCGCGCGACGCAGCAGAAGCTCGGTCTTCACTATCGGAGACACAGACACGGTGAGTTCCGATTCGCTGTACCTGAACTGCTTCGGCGAGAACGGCATCCGCAGCAGCGCGCTTGCCGTATCGGCGCATATTTTCCGCTCCTGCGAAGCTTGGAGCCCGGGTATCTTCCTATTCTTCAGGAGATCGGCGATGGAAAACATATGGAAAGCCTCTATTGGTTCATCGGCATCACGAGATACAGGAACGAGCTGTCTCCTGCGCCGCGCATGATGAGCGGCCGGCCGATACCGCTTGCCGATATCGTCATACTCTCGGCAGCGATGAGCGGCAGCGGCGCGGCGATATAGCGGTGATTGAACGATAACTCTACATTCTCTCCCGATACCGTCGCGGCGATCGATTCGTCGGCAGTGCCCACGTCGTTATTCCTCGAAGCGAAGGATACTTTCTTGCCCGACGCGTCGAGACCGAGACGTATCTTCTGGAACGAATCCGAGAACACTGTGGTGCGGCGCAGGGCGCTTTCGAAATCCTTGCGCAGCATCGTCGCCTCAGCGGCGAACGTCTTCGGTATGATATTGGCGTAGTCAGGATAATTCCCCGATACGAGGCGGGTCGTGAGTATACCCTCACTCCAGGAAAAAGAGCATTGGTAATCGTCGAGCGTGACGGTGATATCGCTATCCGGGAGCGTCTGGAGTATGTCGGCGGCATTCTTCGCGGGTATGAGCATCGAGAATGGGGAGAACTTCCCTTCCGGCGACACTATCTTTTCAGCGAGACGGAACGAATCGGTCGCGACCGCTTTTAATTTCCCGCCTTCGGCGGCGACGAGCACGCTCGCGAGTTCCGGGCGTATGGTCGAAGTGGACGCGCATGCCACGACGGAACCGACGAGCGATTTCCACAGAGCGCCAGAAATGACGAAGCTCGCTTTGGGAGATTCAGGGAACGGCAGCACCGGAAAGTCGTCTGCGGAAAGCGTCTTGACCGTGCTTTTTGCCGACCCTGAAGAGATATTCACGGTGTCTCCAGATTGTTCGAGTGTGACCGTGCCGCTGCCGGAGAATGACGACGCTATCTCGCGCAGGACCTGCGCCGGTACCGCGACGACCCCCGGCTCCTCTATATCTGCGTCAACCTTCCGATCTATACCGGTCTCGAGATTGGTAGCGCGCAACTTGACCCCCTCGTCGCCCGCGACAATGAGGATGCCGGAGAGCACCGGCAGCGTCGCCGAGCGGCGGTCCGCGAAGCGCACCGCGTCCGCAACTGCTTTCCCGAACTCATCCTTTTGTATTTTTATTTTCATAAATGGAAGAAGGAATTCTTAACCCTATTAGGATTGTGGAAATCCGGATAACGTGATTCCACCCGCTGTTTCCCTTGATATTTCCCACTCTCTCAATTGTATACCTTGTTTATAACTTCCGGTTCCTCTGGCACTGCTTCCATTTGTTGCGAATTGTCCCCATTTCAGTGTCTGATTACCAACACCCGCAGCGTTACTTTTCCCCATCCGCCGCATATGGTTATCCCCACTCATACCAACAGTCCGCGGATATCCTGAACCTCTTTCGCGAATTCCGGATCCTCGATTACTTCCCGCTTCACTTTCTCGCATGAGTGAATGACGGTCGTGTGGTCGCGGCCGCCGAGCTTATTGCCGATAGTCGGATATGAGACGCTGAAATCTTCCCGCAGGATATACATGATGACCTGGCGCGGACGCACCAC
>DASVLW010000073.1:0-1704 GCA_036384675.1 Minisyncoccota bacterium | reverse complement strand
ACCAGTGCCTTCACGACCGCCGGGCGGTCGGTCATCTCTCCGCGCTCGAAGACGCCGGCCTCGAACCGGCGTTCATCGGCCACCGTGAGTTCGAGCCCGTGCGCGCGCTCTTTCACGACGGCAAGCTTCACGCCGCTCGTCGATATATCGATGCCCGCGGACAAGGGCCACAGGTACCGCGGCGGCGGCAGCGCGATGCGCGCGAAGCGTGAAAAGGTCTCCTCCATCAGAAAGATTATAGCGCAGCTGCATCAGTAGATGCATTCCATTTTCGACGAGGAGTGGAGTCGGGTGCCGGCATTTCTGCTTTTTGCAAGCGAAGCAGTCGCGTGACAATTTCCTGCAGCCTTGCGGAGCTGACGGGAAATTGCCGCTGCGACCGAGCCGAAAAAAGAGGAATGGCGGCGACCGACGGAGCGGACGCTAATGCGCGCTCGTTCCCGGCGGCACCGAGCGGTCAGGCGTCAGGAACGCGAACGTATCGTCGCTGCCGACCGCGAACAGCATGCCGTTGCTCTCGAGCCCGCGTATCGTGCGCGGCTCGAGGTTCGTCACGAAGCAGAGCTGGCGGCCGACGAGGCTCGCCGGGTCCTCGACATACTTCCTGATGCCCGAGACTATCTGGCGCGGCCCTCCTTCCTCTCCGAAATCGACGGTGAGGCGCAGCAGCTTGTCGGTATCCGGCACGAGCTCGGCCGTCTTCACGGTACCCACCGAAACCTGTATCTTGCTGAATTCTTCTATGGAAATCATGTATGCGTGTTCTGTTGCTTGGTAAGGTAGCTGGTCAGTATGAGCGCGGCGGCGGACGCGTCGACCGGCGCATGGTCGCGCGGACGGCGGTCCGGCTTTTCGTCGGCCTGCCCCGGCCCGCGGCGCGCTTCCCGCGTCGTCAGCATCTCGGGCTCCCATGCGATCGGAACGTCCGTCTTATGCGCGAGCGCAAGCGCGAACGCCTTTGCCTGCCGCGCGACCGGGTTCTCATTTCCCTGAAAATCGAGCGACTCTCCGATCACGACCGCGTCGACGCCTTCGCGCGCTATCAGGTCCGCGATGTCGGCCGCGAGCGACGGCGCGTTCGGTACGATTCCCTTCGGGAATCCCATCGTACCCGCCTCGTCCGAAAGGGCGAGGCCGACTTTCCGGGTGCCGTAATCGATGCCGAGGTAGCGCATCGCTTCATGCTATACTACGCGCGTCGTAATGACATCCTCCATGTATCACCATTCCGCCATCCTGCCGTTTCTGCTTTCGGGAATCATGTTCCCTGTCGTCCTTGCCGTACTCCTGATTTCCATCATCCTGAAAGGCTACGCGCTTTGGCACAGCGCCCGCAACCACCAGAAGGCATGGTTCATCGTGCTGCTCGTCATCCACACCGCCGGCATCCTCGACGCGATCTACCTCCTGTTCTTCCGCGAAGACCGCTCTGCTGCTAAGATCGCCCCGCCGCCCGCTACGCCGCCGGCATCATCAGCGGCGTAGCGCGATAATTACGTGTGGTAGACTGGCAGGGTGTCTGAGCGCTATGCCCGTAAGCCTAATACGTCTTGCCTGACTTGCTCAAAGGCGATTTACCGACGTCCAGTTGAAATCGCGAAGGGGCGGGTATTCTGCGGCATGGCGTGTTATGGTGTTGCAAATCGGATTGAGACTCCCTGTGTTATTTGTGGGAAACCTATTCTTTCAAGCGAAAAGAAGAAG
>DASVLW010000072.1:0-5085 GCA_036384675.1 Minisyncoccota bacterium | reverse complement strand
TAAAAATAAAAAGCGCCGTGGCGTTATCCGTAGAATACCGAAAAAGAAGGGAAAAAGCAAAAACCAGCCAAGCGGGACGCTTGGCTGGGCAGAAATGAAAAGCGGGTCGGGAGGACCAAAGACGCACCGGCTTAATTGTCCGAAGAAGCGTGGTGCTATGCCCGGCAAGCCGCGCATACGTAGCGCCTGTACCAAGGAGAGACGATGGTCGCAGGTATTCCTAATCTTCTTACCTCGCAGCACAGCGAGCTTGCCTGAAAGACGCATGCGCAACGGCTTCCAGACGCGACCCGTATGCTGCCCGAAGCCCCCTAAGGACCGACCCATCGCGACTATATCACAGGGAAACACGGCCGGCCGCTCTTTCGAGACGGCCGGTGTATAGGCTATTCCGCGGTATCGATTTTCCATTTGAGGATAGCGGCGAAAACAGTTACCGCGAATCCTCCGAACATGGCGCCGATAAGCAGCGAAGGACGCGTATGCTCGCGTACCTGTTCGATAACGAACCCAGCCGCGCCCAAGGCAATGAGGGCGAGGCCGAAGACGCCGAAGCAGGCCATGACCGCAGTCGCCCGTATGGTATGAGTCCGTTCCATATGTTCCTCCCGACAGCCTGCCTTATCCTATGCTGCCTGGAATTAATCGGGGGCGTAATCCACACGGGTCCGGATTTGATAAACCGCCGCCGGCGTGAGAATCTTCCACCGGACGTTTCATATGTGCGAGGAGGAAACCATGCACATCCTTGTCCTTGATAAGAATGATTCCTGCCCTGCCGGACGCATTAAAGGCAGGCTTCGGAACACTGACAGCATCGGGGAACAGTTCCCCGAAGGATCGTCGCAGCGCCTCTTGAACCTGGCGCTCGCGGTCGACGTCTCGTCGGCTCGCACGAAAGGACTCGAGATCATGGCCGGATACGTTCCGGGCGATGATGGCCTTTCGTTCTGGCTTGGCCGTAACGGGCAGCCGGATGCGCACGGCCTCGAATACATCGGTTATTCCGAAGACCTGAGAAAAAGCGTGTGGGATGATCGGCCGATAGCCGAGCATCACGAACCTTTTCTGACGGCGGTGCGGGTTACGACCGACCTGGCCCTGAAGGAAGCGGCGGCAGCTACGGACGAACAGCTTGGAAGGCTTGCAGCCCTCTGCGTGGATGCGGGCACGAAGCTCGACGCTTCCAATCCGGAGGTCGACGCGACGCTCGGCTCCCTTATGACCGCCTATGGCCGCCAGTGCCGGCTGCAGAGCGCGAGCGCCGCGCTCAGGACCTGACGGAGTCAGTAACGAAAAACGCGCCCCGAAACGGGCGCGTTTTTGTTTTTCCGTAAATCGCTTACCAGGCGAAGTGCGCGAAGGCCTTGTTCGCATCCGCCATGCGGTGCATCTCATCCTTCTTCTTTATTGCGTCGCCTTCGTTCTTTGCGGCGAGCATAAGCTGGTTGGCGAGTTTCTCGGCCATAGGCTTCCCCTTCTGGGAGCGGGCCGCGCCGATGATCCAGCGATACGAGAGCGCGAGGCGGCGATTCTGCGGGACTTCGCGCGGCACCTGGTAGTTCGCTCCGCCGACGCGGCGCGAGCGCACTTCCATGAGCGGAGAGACGTTGCGGATGGCCGTCTCGAAGACTTCGAGCGCCGCGCCCTTGTTGTCTTTCTCGACGAGTTCGAGGGCGCCATAGACGACCTTGCGGGCGGTGTCCTTCTTGCCGTCCCACATGACGGCGTTCACGAAGCGCTCGACGGTCTCAGAACCATACTTAAGGTCCGGACGCCAGGTACGCTTATGTTTGAGGGGACGACGCATAGGTAATTACGTAAATGCTATTTAGGCTTCTTGGCACCGTAGCGGGAGCGGCCCTTGCGGCGCTTCTCAAGGCCGGCGGTATCGAGCTTGCCGCGCACGATGGTGTACTGGACGCCGATGTCCTTCACGCGGCCGCCGCGCAGCAGCACCACGGAGTGTTCCTGCAGGTTGTGTCCTTCGCCCGGGATATAGGCGGTGACTTCCATGCCGTTGGTAAGGCGTACGCGGGCGATCTTGCGGATAGCCGAGTTCGGCTTGCGCGGGGTCTTGGTGGTCACCTTGGTGCAGGTACCGCGCTTGAATGGGGATGGATAGAAGGTCGGGCGGTTCTCAAGAGAGTTGAAGCCACGCGAAAGAGCGAGGACCTTCGTCTTCCTCGTCTTATCCTTGCGGCGCTTCTTGGTGAGCTGATTTATGGTGGACATGTCTCAAATGAAAACTCCCCGTGGGAGCTAGATGGACTATATAAGAAAGGCCCGGGGAATGCAACTGAGCCCTCCCCCGCCTTGACACCCATGTCTCACGGGATAGGCTTGCTCGCGGATGTGCGCTGTACTTTTTGCAGCGCTCATCCATACGCCCTGCGGGGTAACCAAGATGAGGGAAACAACGTGACCAAGCACGAGCCAGCTTCAGCATTCACGGCACCGCCGACCCGGAACCAATTGCTCGCCCAGGTCCGGCAGACGTTCGAAAAGCGTCCCGCCGAACAGTTCAAGTCGATTCGCGGTATCGACGACATGGCCCTCGACACGCTGCGCGCGATGCCGGTCGCCGGCACGCCGTTTGAAGTCTTCGCGAAAACGCTCGCGAAATACGACATCCATGCCGTGCCTGCCGACAACACCGTCGGCACGATCATGGCTGCCTACGACCTGACCAAAAAGCAGATCCATCACATCGTCTGCTACTGCGAGAACGGCCAATCCATCTCGGGCGACAAGCTCGCGAAGAACATTTTGAGCGTCGACGCGCACAGGTAACGCGGCGGCTGATCGAACAACCACCTACCCAGGGACCGAACATTTCGGTTCCCTGCGGTACGGTGGTTTTTGTTTTCATAATTACTGAATCTTTCCTTTAAGACTCTTTTATCGCGCCGGCGCTATCGTACCGGCATGAATAAATTTTCTATTGCTGCGGCGATGCTTATACTCGCGTTGAGTGTGCCGGACCGCGCAGCGGTCGCTCAGGAAGCGACAACATCGGGGGCTTCCATCCTCGCGCCGGGAGAAATGCTGACGAGTACAAGCACCTCTGAGGCGGGACCGGATATCGCTTCAACCTCGCCGATGATTGATATGACGGCGTCCACGACGCTTGGCGCGGCGGATTCTGCAAGCAGCACGCCCGTGGTCGAAAAGCCTGGATTATCGCCGGCCGACCCGACCATAGATACGGACATCGTGAACATGCCTGAAACGGAAGCGTCGACGACGCCGGACACGGCACCATCAACGGCGGGAACAATTCTGCCGGACGGCGCGCTCATTACGGACGGTATCTGGACGAAGGATGCCAGCCCGTATGTGATAGGCGGCGAAACGTTGATTGAAGGCTCGCTGCGCATCGAGCCCGGCACGGTCGTGAAGCTTCGCGGGGGCGCATCGCTGGTACTGGTAAGCGGGACGCTCACTGTCGGCAGCGCGAATGCTGCTGACGAGGTCGTGTTCACGTCGCTCGCCGATGACTCCGTCGCCGGCGACACGAACGCGGACGGCGCCGCATCCGATCCCGATGAGCTGCGCTGGAAGCAGATAACCGTCGCGGCCGGAACGCATGCCGATATCGAACACGCGCGATTCCGCTATGCCGGCGGCGCTACCTATGCGCAGTGCCGTGATCCGTACGCCGCGCCATCCATACCGGCGTGCTACGACGCTGAACAGAGCAGTGGCGTCATATTCACCAGCGGGACGCTTGCGGTGCGGGATAGCGAGTTCGAATGGACGGGCGGTGCGGATATCCTTGCCACGCAAGGCGCGGTAACACTCGAGCGCGACCAATTCGACACCGCCGCATTATTGCTCAATGTCGAACCGCCGCCCTCGTTCCTCAACATCCCGGGGCCAACCATCACGATGCGCGATAGTAGTATCAGTGCGCCGATACGCCTATCGCATGGGCACGCGCTTTTCGACTTCAAGGAAAACTGGTGGGGCACGCCCGCCGGTCCGCAAAGCGGCTGGTATACGGCGGGATACGATCCATACGAAGACGTAAGCGCAGAAACGTATGTAGAACCGTGGCTGACGAGCGACCCATTCGGGGACACTTCCGATCCTTGCGCGAACGGATGCGCGTCCAGCGTCCTGTTCCTGCCGGGCATTGAAGGAAGCCGTCTCTATGACGCGGACGACAAGCTATGGGAGCCGTTCGACGCGCTCGATGATGGCGTGTCTGGAGTCGTACAGGGTGCGGGCGACGCTCGCATCCAGGCACTCGGCCTCGATACGGATGGCAAGAGCGTGCGCGGCGATATCTATGCGAAGGATGGAGATATTATCGATCAATCCGCTGGAGTGAAGTTCTATGCGTCGTTCATCGCGCAGATGGACGGACTGAAGGAACGCGGCGTCATTGATGACTGGAAACCTGTCGCGTACGACTGGCGGCTATCGTTGCCGGATATCGTGACGCGCGGCGCGGAGCGGAACGGAAAGATATATTACGAGGAAGCCACGGACACTCCTTATATAGAACAGACGCTGCGTTCGCTCGCCGCAACATCAAAAACCGGCAAGGTCGCCATAATCGCGCACAGCAACGGCGGTCTCGTCGCGAAGGCGCTCATGGAACGTCTTGGGGGCGCTGAAACCGCGCGCCTTGTCGACAAGGTCATTATGGTAGGCGTGCCGCAGACCGGCGCGCCCGAAACCGTCGGCGCCCTCCTGTTCGGCGCGGGCCAGGACATACCGATTCCCCGTACGGATCTCTCCATAGTGACGCAGGCCGCCGCGCGAGGATTGGCCGGTAACGCGCCGATGAGCTATCACCTGCTACCGTCTCAAGCCTATTTCGATGCCGTTCCAGATCCCGCGCATCCGGTCGTATCATTTACGGACCAATCCGTATATGGCGCGGACTTCGCGGCGTTCGGTGGCGCGATTCATTCATGGGCGCAGCTTGCCGCCTTCCTTTCCGGCACCACTGACGCACGTATGGCTCCCGCGACGGAAGACGTCGCGCATCCTGCCGTCGCAAACACCGGACTGCTCGGATATGCGAAAGGCGCGCATGACGCGCTCGATATATGGGCAGCACCTGCCGGCACG
>DASVLW010000071.1:0-2692 GCA_036384675.1 Minisyncoccota bacterium | reverse complement strand
GACCTCGACCAGAAGATCATCAACTGGATAGCGGACGAGTTCAAGAAGGAAAGCGGCATCGACGTGCGCGGCGACGCACTCGCGCGCCAGCGCCTCGACGAGGCCGCCGAAAAGGCGAAAATCGAGCTCTCGACCGCGATGGAGACGGAAATAAACATCCCGTTCATCACCTCGACCGAAGCGGGACCGCAGCACTTGCTTATCAAGATGACCCGCGCGAAGCTCGAAGAGCTCACCGCGGAATTCATCGAGCGCGCGATCGATATCACCAAGCGCGCGCTTGAAGCGTCCCCGTTCAAGGTCGGCGACATCAACGAAGTCATCCTCGTGGGCGGCCAGACGCGCATGCCGGCCATCCAGGCGGCGGTGGAGAAGTTCTTCGGCAAGAAGCCGAACCTGACGGTGAACCCGGACGAAGTCGTGGCGCTCGGCGCCGCGGTGCAGGCCGGCATATTCCAGGGCGACGTGAAGGACATCCTGCTCGTCGACGTTATCCCGCTGTCGCTTTCCATCGAGACGATGGGCGGCGTGGCCACCAAGCTCATTGAGCGCAATACCGCTATCCCGACGAGCCGCTCGCAGGTATTCTCGACCGCGGCAGATAATCAGCCGTCGGTTGAAATCCACGTCACGCAAGGCGAACGCGCCATGAGCGCAGACAACAAGTCGCTCGGCAAGTTCATGCTCGACGGCATCCCACCGGCTCCGCGCGGCATGCCGCAGGTGGAGGTTACGTTCGATGTTGATAGTAACGGTATCCTTACCGTGAAGGCGAAAGAGAAGACCACCGGCAAGGAGCAGAGCATCCGCATCGAAGGCTCCACCGGCCTTTCCAAGGAAGACATCGAGCGCATGAAAGCCGACGCCGATGCGCATGCCGCAGATGACGCCAAGCGCAAGGACACCATCGACGCGCGCAACATGGCGGACCAGATGATCTATGCCGCCGAGAAGGCAATCAAGGAGAATGGCGAGAAGGCGGGCGCGGAAGTCGTCGCGGACGTGCAGCGCGCCATCGACGGCTTGAAGGCGGTAAAAGACGGTGAAGACCTCGCGGCCATCAAGTCGAACACCGATGCGCTTTCACAGTCCCTCTCTAAGATCGGCGAAGCTATGATGAAGCAGCAGGGGGCCGCAGGCGGAGCCCCGGCAGGAGACTCCGGCCAGCAGCCGCCTCCGGACGCACCAGCAGGTCCGACTGACGTCGAAGCGAACGAGAAATAGCTCCGCCGATACAGCCAACACAAGACCCGCCGTGAGGCGGGTCTTGTGTTTCGGCTTACTTGCGCTTTCACTCTACGAGACGTAGTCTCATGAACGGAAAGAAAGGGGTACCTCGCCATGCAGTATCTACCTGTAGCGTCCATATTACTCGGACTGTTCAGCCTCATGTTCTGGGCGGTTCAGGGCCAGACCATTGACCGGTCGCCGTATCGAAACGTGCCGCTCACGCCAGAAGACCAATTCCAGGAAACAATGGAGCGCGTCAAAGCGTTTCGAAAGTATTGGAATCGATTTGGCTACGGCGCCTTAGCGACTGCGGCTATCGCTTGGTACATACATTGGCCAATAATCGGCACTGCCGCTCTGGCAATCTCTGCCGCGTTATGGTTTGCCGTCTGCATCCGCAGC
This sequence comes from Minisyncoccota bacterium, assembly GCA_036384675.1. Classification (GTDB taxonomy): domain Bacteria; phylum Patescibacteriota; class Minisyncoccia; order Phycocordibacterales; family Phycocordibacteraceae; genus C7867-001. Next base: position 1,060 of record DASVLW010000071.1, on the reverse strand, counting down.
GATAACTTGCTCAGCGCAGCAAACATGACTCGGCACCAGTAAAACCGAATCGTGGACCGCATTGGGAATGTAAGCAGCGCGATACATTCGCGCTGTTTTCATTTTTCCTTCCACATTTTGCGCGTATAAATCGATAGGCGTATACTCTCATTCATATGGCCAAGGATTACTACAACGTGCTCGGCGTCGACAAGAAAGCGAGCAAGGACGACGTGAAGAAGGCGTTCCGCAAGCTCGCGCATAAGTACCACCCGGACAAAGGCGGGGGCGATGAAGCCAAATTCAAGGAGATAACGGAAGCCTACAGCGTCCTTTCGGACGACAAGAAGCGCCGCGAATACGACACCTACGGCCAGGCGTTCGCCGGCGGCCAGCCAAGCGGCGCGGGAGCGGGCGGCTTCGGCGGTTTCGACTTCAATAACTTCCAAGGATTCGGCGGCCAGGGCGTCGAGTTCGACATGGGCGACCTGTTCGAAGGCTTCGGGGACATCTTCGGCGGCCGCGGACGCTCGCGCACCCCGCGCGGGCGCGACATCTCCATCGACATCGAAGTATCGTTCAAGGAAGCGGTACTCGGCGGCAAGCGCACCGTGCTCATCGCCAAAGTCAGCACATGCGACATCTGCAAAGGCAGCGGCGCGAAGCCGGGCACGGAAATGGATACCTGCGCCACCTGCGGCGGCTCGGGCCGCGTGCACGAATCCCGCCGCTCTATCCTCGGCGACTTCACGAGCGTGCGCACCTGCACCACCTGCGAGGGCACGGGCAAGGTGCCGAAGGAGAAGTGCGAGAACTGCAAGGGCCATGGCGTTCTGCGCAAGGAAGAAGAGATCAACATCGAGATTCCGGCCGGCATCGACAACGGCGAAATGATTCGCCTGCCGCAGCAGGGCGAAGCGATAAAGGGCGGTATCGCGGGCGACCTCTACGTGAAAGTGCACGTGAAGTCGCATGCGGTATTTCGGAAGGACGGCGCGAACCTCGTCATGCAGCTGCCGGTCAAGATGACCGACGCACTCCTGGGCACCACTATCTCCGTCACGACCGTGGACGACAAGAC
>DASVLW010000070.1:0-5950 GCA_036384675.1 Minisyncoccota bacterium | reverse complement strand
CCGCACGCTCGCCGGCCAGAATATCGCGTTCGACCGCCAGTTCATCGAGGCGGCATGCCGGCGCGCAGGCATAGAGTGCCCGTTCGCGCATCGCGTCATCGACTCGCACAGCCTCTGCTGGCTCCATATGAAGCTGCGCGGCATCGAGCCGCCAGTCGCGAAGCAGCATTCCGCGCTCAACCTCACCGCCGTGCTCGCGTACTGCGGACTGCCGGAAGAACCCAAGCCGCATAACGCGCTCACCGGCGCGTACTGCCACGCGGAAGCCATCGCGCGCATAGCGTATACTAAGAATCTGTTACCGGACTTTGCATCATACGAAATCCCATGGCTGACGAAGTGAAGACGACTCCCGAGACCAAAGGCCCGACGCATGAAAAGGCGCGCGCGCTCGTCGACGCGATAGAAGCGGGGAAGCACGAGGTGCCGGCCGATCCCGCGCCGCTCGTCTGCAAGCCGACGCGCATAGAGTCGTGGCGCGTATTCAAGATAATGTCGGAGTTCGTGGACGGCTTCGAGCTCATCGGCAAGTACGGACTCGCCGCGACGTTTTTCGGATCCGAACGCACCGGCGAAGGCGCACCGATGTACGAAGCGGCGCGCGCGCTTTCCGGCGCGCTCGCGAAGAAAGGCTTCGCCATCATCACGGGCGGCGCGCAGGGCATCATGCAGGCGGCCAATCAGGGCGCCTTCGAGGCGGGCGGCCAGTCGGTCGGGCTCAATATCCGGCTCGCGGCGAAGCAGGCCTTCAACAAATACCTGACCGACAGCGCGTGGTTCGATCATTTCTTCGTGCGCAAGGTGATGCTCACGTATTCGTCCGACGTCTATATCTATTTTCCGGGCGGGTTCGGCACGCTCGACGAATTCTTCGAGATAGTCACGCTCATCCAGACGGCCAAGATAAAGCGGCTGCCCATCGTTCTGTATGGGAAGGAATACTGGACGCCGATACTCGAGCTGTTCCAGAAAGAACTGTGCGACAAGTACGCGACGATAAGCCAGAACGAGATGGACCTCTTTAAGGTCGTCGATTCGCTCGACGAGGCGTACGACTACATCGTCAAGAACGTCACGTGCTGAGAGGGAAGCAGGAGAGGTAATTAATTCCCGTTCACCGATTTTAGACAGCGCATTTCCCTGCGCGCCATTTCAATCCGACTTCGCCCGCCTGTGCGGCCAGCACACCGAAATAGAAAAACCTTCATAGATGTGGACTGAGTGCCGTCGCTTGATGACCAGCACAGGGCAGAAGCGCTGGTATAGGGCAGGGCGGTCCTTTAGAGTCGGGCCGCTGCCTAGCAGCCCTGAAAGCCCTAAGCTTCGCACAATATATCTTTTGCGAACGCTTCCTTACGGGAAAGATGTACGCTGGACTTTCAGGATCGATCCCCGCACGGGCGGTCCGCCTATCAGTTTGATGACGCTGCCCCGCCGTGTCTGGCGCGGAATTTCCGTATGCCGTCGTAATTCGCGAGCGTCTTTTTCCCGTAGTCGGCGATGCGCACGAATATCATGCGGTCTATCTCGGCAGGAGACTTCCCTGCCGACTTCTTTTTGAAATTGATGTCGTCTATGTCTTCGCAGCACTGGATCAGGCTGCGCCTGTGATGCGTCGGATCCTGGGACAGGTATTGCCGCATGGCGCGTTCCGAGAGCGATGGGTTGTTGTGGCTCGTCGCCATGAATACCAGCAGGTCTTTCTTCGTGAGGTTCCTGAACCGGGTCAGCTGCGGCTCATGCAGTTTGCCGGCCAAATGCGCGATGTTGTTGAGCGCGAACAGGTAGCCCGCCTTGAAATGGTCGAAGTACGACGTGAGCTGGTCGATGTCGCCGGGCAGCCTGAGCTGCTTGGAAAGCGCCATGTTCACTTTAGACGCGCCGTGGCGGACATGCTTGCCGGCCTCGGTGGTCGTATCCATAAAGGCGAACGGCGTCAGCTGCAGCGGTCCGAACGAAGCGACGGAATCGCCGAGGGACGGCACGGCAAGCAGGAATCGCGCGCCGGCGGAACGCAGCATGAAGTCGTAATAGTCGGCGTTGAAGTCCCCGTTCCAGCTCGGCAGGAGCTCCGTGAGCGAATACGCGGCGAGCATCGCATCGCCGTCGATGCGCATGGCGAGCGCGCCCGCCGCCCGCAGCTCGTTCTCGTCGAGCTGATAGATGCTTTTATATGCGTTCGCGTCGATGCCGTCCTGCATCTCCTTCACGACGCCTTCTATCTTGTCCGACGCCTGCATGAGCGTCATGCGTTCGAGCGCCGCGTCGCGCGACGGGTACGGATTGCCGTCCTTATCCTTGAGGTCCGGAGAATTGCGCCATGCCTGCATATATTCCGTCATGCGGTGGCCGCCGACGACGATGGAATTCATGGTTTCTTTGCCTTTCCAGCGCTCGCTCTTGTAGTGCCAGAGGGACTGGAGTACGGTCGAGAAATCTATGTCGAGATGCTCGGGCAGCGTGCCGCGGTTGACGCCGAGGTACATGGCCGTGAGGCTCGCCACTTTCTGGCCCGCGAGGATGCCGGTACGGAACCGTTCGGGCTTCTCGCCTTCTTTTGCCTCGACCGAGAACTGCTGGGGCTCCACGTCGTCCTGCGCGATGCGGTGGCGGCGGTGTTTACGATGCCGTTCGTGCTCGCGTATGCGCATGTCGGCCCATTTGCCGATGCCGTAGGTCGCCGCAGACGTAGCCAGGACGCCGGCGATCGCTTTGCGCCGGGTCATCTGTTCGTCTTCGGCACCGGCTTCGGGCGCGGGTACGCCGCGTTCTTCGTCTTCGTATCGCTCGTATGCCGCTGGCGGCTGCGGCGCTCTCGCGTGCTCGCGGGCGAGGCGTTCCTGCAGTGCGCGCGCATCTCCGCCCGATGCGGGCCGCGCCGGTTGAGGTTCGGCCGCGCGTTCGGCTGGGCGCGGCCGCAGGACAGGAGCTTTCGCGGCAATTACCGGCTCGTATTGGGTGCGCCGGATGTATGCTTCTTCCGACTCGCCGGGCCGCCGTTGCGTCGTTCGTTCCTCGGGGCGCGCGTTCGGCCGGATGATATCTATCTTCCTCTTGTGCCCGAATCGCTCGGCTCCACTCATGGCCTATGCGCCTTCGAGGTGGCGCGTGAAGTGCTTCTTTATCGTGTCATCGAGGGCCTTGCTGAACTCTATGGCATGCTTGGGCGACAATACGACTTCGCCGACAAGCTGGCCGGTAGTCGCGTGCGGGCGCAGGTATGCGAATTGTATGACGACCGAGTCGTCCGACACCGTCACCTGGGTCGCGTTGCTGAACGCGGGCTTCGCATCCGCCGGCATAGCGATGGCTATCTCTTTGCGGATTTCGTTCGATTCGGGTTCCATATATCTATTACGGGCTTACGGATGCGCGAGGTGCACGATGGAGTTCCACCCTGAGACGATGAGGTCCCAGAGGAACTGGACGTTCTGCTGGCCGACCGGAGACTCTACGATGCTGCGGATGGAAATACCGAAGAACGAGAGCGCGAGCACCAGGACGATTATCCAGAATATGAGCTTTAGCATGGCCGAATTATACCATCGGGCGGCCGGCGGCCGTGTGATAGGCTGGGCATATCATGCAGGATGACAAGTCGCGCGCATACCGGCATTTCAAGAAGGCGGACCCGAAGCTGCATGCCGCGGCGCTGCCGCACCGCAAGCATTTGCCGTCTCGGCTGAGCGAGAAGAAGGGGAAGGAAGCCCTCTTCGATGCCCTCGCCTCTTCGATTGCCGGCCAGCAATTATCTACAAAAGCGGCCTCGACTATCCGAGAACGCCTGCGTACGGCCTGCGGCGGACGGATAACGGCCGCGGCGATAGCGAAGCTCTCTCCGGCAAAGCTCCGCGCTGCCGGCCTTTCCGGAGCAAAGACCAAGAGCCTCAAAGAGCTTGCTGCGGCAGTCCAGAACGGCATTCTCGACCTCCCTGCCCTGCGCCGGATTCCCGAAGACGAAGCGTCCGCGAAGCTCACCAGCATCTGGGGCATCGGCCCCTGGACCGCGGAGATGTTCCTGATGTTCGCGCTCGGCCGGCCGGACGTATTCTCCGCTGGCGATCTCGGCCTCGTGCGCGCGATGGAAGAGATATACGGATTGCCGAAGAACGCTCCGCGCGAAAAGCTGCTTGAGTTGTCTAGAGCATGGTCGCCGCACCGCACCTTCGCGAGCCTCATTCTTTGGCGCACGCGCGACAACAAACCTTCGGTTTAGAGAAGATACGAGATCGGGTTGAGGTAGGCGTTGTTCGGCGCGACCGGCAGGACGGCGCCGGCGTCGGTGCACGGCGTGCCGCCTGAACCGCGGAAGGTGCCAAGGTCCATTATCTTCACGCCGGCGCCTGCATAGACGCCGAAATGGAGATGCGGACCGGTCGCATAGCCGGTCATGCCGGAATAGCCGATCAGCTGGCCCGTGGTGACGGCCTGGCCTTTGGAGACTTCGGTATTGTCCGAAAGATGGGCATACAGCGTGTTAAGGCCGTTGGGATGCTGAAGCATGACCCACTTGCCGAAGGAATAGCACATGCGGCCGTCCGGCGCCTTGATGTCGGTATTGCCGGTCGCGAGCACCGTGCCGCCCATCGCGGCGAGCACTGGCGTCCCGATAGGCATGCCGATGTCGATGCCGTCGTGGCCCATGCCGTTATAGACGGACGCGTTGGCCTGTGCGAACGCGGTGTTGCCGAAATACTGCGTCACGCAGTCAGGGTTCCCGAGCGCGCTTGCTTTCGCGGGGCAGGTCGCCATGAACGCGGCCGAGACCGGCCATTTCAGTATGCCCGCGCCTGTCTGCGGGATGGATGCCGTACCGACGGATGCCAGCTGGCTCTGCAGGCTCGTCAGCGTCGCCTCGAATTCCGCCTCCTGCGCTTTCTTTGTCGCGATGAGCTGCTGGTATGCGGATTCCTGGCTCTTCGTCTGATTAAGCAGCGACTGCTGGCTCTGCTTCGTGACGGTCAGCTGCTTGTTCTGGGTCGAGAGGTCGGTGTTGAGTCCCGTCAGCTGCTGCTTGGTGCCGGACACTTCGTTCTGGTGCTCGGTGAGCTGCGCTTCCGCGTCGCCGAGCGCGGCTTCATGGGAATGGAGCGCGGCGGACAGCTGCTGGTCGGCATCGACCGACGCCCATGCGCCGGCGAGCGTGTCGGAAGACAGCAGCTGTGCGATGAGCGGCGTGTCGTCGGCCGACGCGATATCGCGCAGCGAGGCGGCGACGGCCTTCTTGTCGAGATCGATGGAGCGCTGCGTATCCCCTATCTGGAGCGAGAGCTTCTGGAGCTGCAGATTCGACGCATCGATGCTCTTCTGCGTCGCCTTTATCTTCGCCATGAGCTGCGATTGCGATGTCGTGAGGCTCGATATCGACGTCTGGAGCGTCTGGTGCTGGGCGCCGAGCGCGTCGAGCTGCTTCTGGTACTGCGCGATCTCGGCATCGAGCGCGGCCTTCTGGCTGTTGACCGCGTCTATCTGGGACTGGACGTCGCCCTGCGCGTCGGCCAGCGCGCGTACCGGCAGCGCGGCATGCGCGAGCGCGATGCCGCCGGCGAGCACGAGCGCAAAAAAGAGCGCGGATCGCGCACGAAGGTTCATTCCCCTAGTATACCAAGAGCCGTTTCGATGCGGGATAGGGATTCCGCAGGCCCTAAAAGGCTGATGAGCGTGAACGGGTCCGGCGAGCGCTCGAGGCCTGAAAGCGCATAGCGCAGCGGCCACAGGACGGCGCCGCGCCCGCCGTCTTCCTTGGAAATGCCGTCCGCATACGGCATGAGGGCGGCCTTGGCTTCGTCCGGCGTTACGGAAGCTGGAAGCGCCGCGATGGCATCCTTTGCCGCCGAAAGGTGCGCTGCGGCCTTCATGGTGTCTCCGTCCGGCTGCTTTGCGATAAGCTGCCTGCGTTCGAGCGACGGTTTCTTAAAGAGGCAGGAAAGCTCGCCTGACAGCATGTCGC
>DASVLW010000069.1:0-2494 GCA_036384675.1 Minisyncoccota bacterium | reverse complement strand
CCGTGAACGTGAGCACGAGGATGTTCTCGGGCTTCGCGTCCGTCTGCCGCAGGATATTGGCGATACGCAGCGTGAGGATATGGGTCTTGCCCGTGCCCGGGCCCGCGACGACGAGCACCGGGCCTTCGACCGTATCGACCGCGAGCTTCTGCTCTCGATTGAGCTTCGTATAGGATTCGTCGAATGCCGCGCTCGCCTTCATGTCATCAGTATACCGAAATTGCCGCAGCTATGCGTTTATGGTATGGTGCGTTCCGGACAAACCGCACGGGGAGAAACGCAGATGTGCACGCCGTTCAATTTCGAGATATTCGTAAAGGACCGGAAGGGAGTATCGCTGCTCCCGCTTATCGAGAATGACGCGCCACCGCTCTATGCGGCGATACGCGAAAGCGGAGCGCACCTGACCCAGTACGGCGACCGTACCTGGGCCAAGTACCGGACGCTCGAATCGGTGTTCGAGCTTACGCACTTCGACCGCGACGACCGCACGCACTACGGCATCTGGGACGAAGAGACGCTGGTCGGCTATATCGCCATCAGGCTCGTTCCCGACGAGCCGCCGATCATCGGCTACTGGGTCGGCGTGAACTTCACGCGGCGCGGATACGCCGCGGCCGCCGTGCGCGCGCTCACCGAGGAAGCGTTCAGGGAGTACGCGCCCGAAGTGCTCGCGGTGGTGCATCCTGACAACGAAGCGAGCCGCAGGACGCTCCTGCGGGCGGGGTTCCTTCCCGATCGATACCCTCACTACGACGCAATACCGGGCGTTTCGCAGATGTGCTTCAGCCGCAAGGCGAGGCAGGAAGCGGTCCCGGGCTGAATCAGGGGCGCATGCAGAAAAACCGCCGGACGATAAAACGTCCGGCGGTGTTTCATTTTCTAGTATGACTTCAATCTTCGCGCCTTATCGTGCAGGCGGATCTTCTCGAGCGCCTTCGCTTCTATTTGGCGGATGCGCTCGCGCGTGACGCCGAACTCCTTCCCCACTTCCTCGAGCGTGTGATAGATGCCGTCCATGAGGCCGTGGCGCATCTCGAGGATCTTGCGCTCCTTGGGCGAGAGGTCGTCGAGGATGTCGCGGACCTGCTCGCCGAGGATGCGTTCGGACGACTCCTGCACCGGGGACGGGATCTTATCGTCCGCGATGAAGTCGCCGAGCGTGGACTTCTCGTCGTCGTCGCCCGAGCCCACCGGATTCTCGAGGCTGAGCGTATCCTGGTTTATCTTCTCGATCTGATAGATCTTGTCGACTTCCACGCCCATCTCCACCGCTATTTCTTCCGGCATCGGGTCGCGGCCCAGCGCCTGCGCGAGGCGGCGGCTCACCTGCTTGTATTTCGCGATGGTTTCCACCATGTGCACCGGTATGCGGATAGTGCGGGACTGGTCGGCGAGCGCGCGGGTGATGGCCTGGCGGATCCACCAGGTGGCATAGGTCGAGAACTTGTATCCCTTCTTCCAGTCGAATTTATGAACGGCCTTATCGAGGCCCAGGTTGCCTTCCTGGATGAGGTCAAGGAGCGTCAGGTCGGGCGAGCGGCCCACGTACTTTTTCGCGATGGACACCACGAGGCGCAGGTTGCTGCGCATGAGTATCTGGCGCGCTTCGTCGTCGCCTTTCTCGATGCGCTTGGCGAGGTCGCGCTCTTCGGATGCGGTCAGGAGCGGATACTGGCCGATCTCGCGCAGATAAATCTGGATGGAGTCGTAATTGCTCGAATCGCGGGACTTGATGTTGCGCGTAGCCAGGTACTGATCGGCGTTGTCTTCGAGCATGCCGCCCTCGAGGATGTCGATGTTGGCCGCGGCGAAGCGCTCGTAGAGGTCGTCCAAAAATCCGATGTCGTTCTCGACATGCGGGAACTCCTTCAGGATCTCGCTGTAGGTGATATAGCCGCGCTCGCGTCCCTTGCGCACGAGCATTTCCGCCTTGCCCAGCTTCTCGCCGGCTTTCGCTTTCACGGCTATCGGACGCGCAGCCTTCCCTTTTTTCGCCGCGCGCTTCGCGGCAGGGCGCTTATGCGCGGCCTTCGCTTTCGCGCCGCGAACTTTCTTTTTAGCGTGCGCCTTAACCTTCGGCTTCGCGGTCTTCTTCGGCTTTTTCGCGGTTTTCTTGGTTGCCATACTGGATGATGAAATGAGTCTGATAATGAATGCTGTCTGAAAATCAGAGCGCGGTCATGCGGCGGGACAGGTCCGCGCATGCGTTCGACGCTTCCCGTATACCTTCCTGATCCTTGGCGGATTCCGCCCGGCGCAGCCGCGTGGTCGCTTCAAGCAGAGCTTCGGCGAGCACCGCCTTCTCGAAATGCTGTAACAGCTCGTCCGCCGCGTTCTCGGCGGGAGCTTCTCCGAACGTAAGGCCGACCTCGAAGAGTGCGCGCTCGGGGACTTCGCCCTCAGAGAGCGCGCTGCCTACAATACGAGCGTACGATGATTCGATGCGCTCCGCAAGAGGCGTGCCCGGATAAGCCGCGTGCGCGGCCCGGAG
>DASVLW010000068.1:0-1947 GCA_036384675.1 Minisyncoccota bacterium | reverse complement strand
CTCTCGCGCCGTCGCGCTCCGAGAGCCTCCAAAATGCATACATGCCCAGTTGTGCATGACGGCACGTTTGGAGAAATCGACAGGATATAATGCAAGGAATGGACGCGATTACGCAGGCGCAGACATTCGCGACGACGGGCGCCATGGAAGCGTGGTCGTTCGTGCTGAGCTTCCTCGCGCTGCTTATCATCGCCGCCGTGCTGTTCGGCTTCGCGCTGCGATACGGCAAGAGCGCGCTGCTCGCGCTCGTCATGGCGCTTTATGCGGGCTATGCGCTGTATGTCGTCTTTCCGTATTCGGACGCCGTTCTCGCTATCGGCGCGGGTTCGGCCCTGATGCTATTTATCGCGAAGCTCGTCATGTACGCGATACTGACCTACATCCCGTACTACCTCATCCGCCGATACGGCGGCCATGACTATGCCGAAGGGCACCGACTGTTCGTACTGCTCGCCGCTTTCCTTGCCGCGGCCTTCATCATCGCCATCGGGTACCACACGCTCGGCGCGAAAGCGGCGTATTCCTTCACGCCCGCGATAGACAACCTCTTCGCGCCGGCCAAATACTTCTTCTGGTGGTTCATCGCGCCGCTGGCAGGCGTGTATCTGCTGGTCCGCTAGGGCGGGGAAGGCAGACGGGTTTCGTGCTATATTTCGGCCATGAATCTCGCTGAAGAACTGACCGCCCGGGGGCTCGTGGAACATCATTCGGCTCCGCTTGAAGAAATATTCGCCAAGCCGCGCACCGTATATTTGGGCGTCGACCCGTCCGCGGACTCCATGCAGGCAGGGAATCTGGTCGTCGTGCTCCTGATGAAGCGGCTCGCGGATGCGGGTAACAAGATAGTGCTATTGGTCGGCGGCGGCACCGGCATGATCGGCGACCCGCGCGAAAGCGGGGAGCGCCAGCTGGCGGACCCGAAAACCGTCGAGAAGAACGCGAAAGCTATTCGTGCCCAGATGGAACGCATCATCGGCAAGAAGATAAAAGTCGTGAACAACGCGGACTGGCTGCTCAAAGTAAAGCTCGTCGACTTCCTGCGCGATATCGGCAAGCATTTCACGGTGAATGAGCTCGTGAAGCGCGATATCATCCGCCGCCGCCTTGAAACGCCCGACGAGAGCATTTCATACACCGAATTCGCGTATTCGCTCCTCCAAGGATTCGACTACCTGACGCTCAACCGCCAGATGGGCGTGGACCTGCAGATAGGCGCGTCCGATCAGTGGACCAACATCCTGTCGGGTGTCGAACTCATCCGCCGCAAGGATGGCGGCACGGCGTACGCGTTCACGTGCCCGCTGGTGACGGATGCGAACGGCAAGAAATTCGGCAAGTCCGAGGGCAACGCCGTCTGGCTCGATCCGAAGAAAACATCACCGTTCCAGTTCTACCAGTTCTGGCTGAACCAGGGCGACGAGATGGTGGAGACATACCTGAACTTCTACACGTTCATGAGCGTGGAGGATATCGATGCGCTGATGGAGAAGCATCGCGCGAATCCGGGCGAACGCGACGCGCAGGAGACGCTCGCGAGCCAGGTGACGATGCTCGTGCATGGACCCGCAGCGGCGGCGGAAGCCGCCGCTGCGACCGACGCCCTGTTCGGCGGACGCCCCTTCCATGAGCTTTCCCGGGAAGAGCGCGAATGCGCGCTTGCCGAAGCACCCGTATTCGTCATCCCGAAGAAGGAACTCGCAGCCGGATACCCGCTCGCGACGGCCCTCGCCGAGGGAGGCCTCACGCCGTCTAAATCCGAGGCGCGCCGTTTGATAGAAGCGCGCGGCATTACGCTTTCGGGCTTCCCGGTGCCCAACCCCGACCAGAAGCTCTACGCCGCGGACCTGCCGGGCGGCTACGCCCTCGCGCGCCGCGGCAAGCGCAGCGTGCTCATCCTGCAGACTGGAAAATAGAGGATAATTGGGCTATAATCGCTTCGCGCGTCGG
>DASVLW010000067.1:0-9333 GCA_036384675.1 Minisyncoccota bacterium | reverse complement strand
TATCCACGGCGTCATCGAAATCAGGGAATTCATGTACGGTGACAAGGTCTTCTTGTCTCAATCCCAAACAGCCTCTCTTGTCTGCAAGGATGCGCTGCTCGCGCAATTCCCGCAGTTCAAATCCATGCAGTGGCAGCGTATGGAGCCGGAAATGGTTGGCGCGGTCAGCGATGCTGGCCCCGAAGGCTACTTCGCAGCGGTTAACTGGTGGCTCGATAAGCTGATACCCCTATACGGGGAGACGCTTGAGGTCGCCGTCCTGCCCGAAGATGCGCGCAAGCGCATCAGGGCGATACCGCCGACGGACTGGCTTCTCGCAGATCAAACCGGAAGATACCGTGAGACTGAAGAAACAAACCCCTACAGCCATTCCGTTCCCACCGGCGCCAGCACCATCGCGGCTATGATTGGAGATATTGGTCGTGAATAGTCCGCAAGCCTGCGGACAATAGGCCTCGGAAGAAATTCCGGGGCCTTTCTACGCATATGCACGCCGAAACTTGTCTCATCCGCACGCCGTTGTACTATGCAGACAGGCGCATAAGCACCTGAACAAGAACCCGCCTTATCGCAAAGGAGACCCGCGATGCAGCGCACCGTAGACTTTGACGATATCGTCACCGTCGAATACACCGCCGCCGACGGCAGCACGGTCAAACAGTCCTTCCAGATGGGCAAGGACATTCCCGACCCGCGCCGGAGGCCGTTCCCGCTCTATGACCGGACTCACATCTGGCATCAGGCGGTCATCGGCAAGAAGGTCGGCGACAGCGTTGTCGTCGCCACTATCGCCGGAAGGGAAATGCCGAAAGCCAGGATACTCGAAGCCCGGCTGCCGGAACCTGAAGAGGTGGCGGTCCAATAGCGAGTGGAGAAGCAGCCGCGGCCCCTGTGGTCGCGGCGCTTTCTTTTTATGCTATCGTTTGGCTATGGCAGACAAGCCCGTCATGCTCTCCGGCATAAAGCCGACCGGAGACCTTCATATCGGCAACTATTTCGGCGCGATGCGCCAGCAAGTCGCGCTCGCAAACGAGGGGAAGTACCGCCCTTTCATTTTCGTCGCGGACTACCATGCCCTCAACACCATGCAGGACGCGGACGAAATGCGCCGCCGCACCCGCGAGCTCGTCATGGCGTATATGGCGGTCGGGCTCGACCCGAAGGACGTCGTGCTCTTCAAGCAGTCGGAAGTGCCGCAGCACACGGAGCTCGCATGGATTTTCGATACCATCACCACGATGCCGTACCTTATGCGCGCGCACGCGTTCAAGGATGCCGAAGCCAAGAGCAAGGAGATAAGCGTGGGCACGTTCAACTACCCGATGCTCATGGCGGCGGACATCCTGCTCTATGACGCCGCCGTCGTGCCGGTGGGGCAGGACCAGAAGCAGCACATCGAGTATGCCCGCGATACTGCCGAAAAGTTCAATCGTACGTTCAAGGCGGAGGTATTCAAGCTGCCCGAGCCATACATCATGCCGGATGTGGCGGTAGTGCCGGGCACCGACGGCCAGAAGATGTCTAAAAGCTACGGCAACGTCATCCCGCTCTTTGCTTCGGCGGAAGAGCTCCAGAAGAAGGTCATGTCTATCGTCACGGACTCGTCGGGCGAACGGCCCGAGAACGTCTATGCCATCCACCGGCTCGTGAAATCCGAGGCCGAGCTGGCGCCGCTCTATGAAGCCAATAAGGGCAGCTATAAGGCTCTTAAAGAAGCCCTGGCAGCCGATCTGGAGGCGTTCCTCGCCCCGATGCGCGCGCGGTATCGGGAGCTTCAGAACGACCCACAGGCCGTGGATTCAGCGCTGAAGCAGGGCGCGGAGGCGGCCCGCAGCGTCGCCGAAGCGAAGATGGTTGAGGTGCGCAAGGCAATCGGCGTCGCCTGAGCTGCTTCCTTTGACGCTCCGGGCAAGTTATCTCTTTTCGGAGGGAAAGAGAGGCCATTATGACCCACTATAAGGACTTTGCCGGGCCCGATTTGGCTTGGCTGAACTGGAAGGGAGACGGGGAGGCCATCGAAATCGTCAGCATCCAGACATTCGGCCTGCCCGGACAGGTCCGGCTGGGCTACCAGGCCCGAAAAACCGGGCCTGAACCCGAACCAGCGCCGCGAGCATGCAGCACCTGCGGCCGGCCCTTTGACTAGGGCCGGCCGTTTCGCGTAATAAAAATCGTCATTCCAACCTGCAAATACGCCATATTTTGGGCTATTGCCATACGATGAATGCATGGTGAAACCCTTGACAGGGCGGACCCCCTGTGCTAGTATTGACAGTACGAGGCGATTCCGTCTCGTGCTATGAACTCAATTCTCAGTAAAGCCCTTATCGGGCTTTTTGCGTTATCGGGCTCGACTGGCACTCTGGCGAACGCGGCTCCGGCCGCGGTCCAGGCGCCCGTCGAACCGACCCCCACGGCGTCGTATTCGGTCAGCATGACCGCCTACAACGCCGTTCCGGGCCAGACCGACAGCGATCCGACTACCACCGCTAGCGGCGCGTATTCGAATCCTGAAATCGTGGCGGCACGTTCGCAGGACCTCGCAAGCGAGCTCCCGTACGGCACCGTCATCCGCGTCGAAGCGGCTACCACCACCCCCAATTGCGGCTACAACGCCGTCGCCGGGCAGGTCGGGTACCGCGTCATCGCGGACGCGATGAACGCGCGCATGAAAAACCGCATCGACATCCTGCTCAACCAGGACCAGACGGTGAACGTGGGCGGCAAGCAGCTCAACCCGAGCCGCGCGCTCGGCCTCTGCAAGGGAGTCTCTATCAGCGTCGTCGGCCATATCGACGTTAACGATATGCCGCAGACGCAGGACGAGCTCCTGAAGATGCTCGAAGCGCAGCAGCCGGAAGAACTCGCCGTCGCCCAGAGCTAGACGGAATCCCATTATCCTAGTTATTAGATCAGGTCGCCCCGTACGGGGCGGCCTGATCGTTATGTATACTTGACCCAATGGAAAAGCCGTCGAAACCAGAGCGTCCATGGAATGCATTCATCGAATTGACGCGTGAAAAGCCGCCTCATGCTTCACTTCTCGAAGCACTGCCTTTAGTTACCGGACGAAAGGCCGCAATCGATATCGGAGCCGGAGCATTGCGCGATACGAAGTTCCTGCTTAAGGAGGGTTTCGACAAGGTCGTCGCGATAGACAATGCAACCTCATTCAAGAACGTTGCGAGTGAAATACATGATGACCGCTTCCAGGCGGTAGAAGGCTCTTTCGAGGCATTCGACTTTCCAACTGCTGCATACGACATCGTGAACGCGCAGTACTCGCTTCCGTTCGCTAAACCTGAAACCTTTGCCGCCTTGTTTCAGAGGATAAAGGAGTCCGTCGCAGCTGACGGCGTATTCGTCGGACAGCTGCTCGGGCCCAATGATGGCTGGAAGAACGACCCGGGGATGAATTTTCATACGCGCGCTGACGTGGAGGGTCTGCTAGCGGACATGAACATCATCAAACTCGACGAAAAAGATGTGGATGGCGAAATGGTCACCGGACAGAAGAAGCACTGGCACCGGTTCGATATTATTGCGCGGAAATAGCACCCCGAGCGTTGATTTCACTTTTAGTTTAATTCTGTTTGAGCGTTTCTTCATATATCTATCAGTAGGGTAGCGGGATGTTCGCAACACCGCCAATCAGGCTGCCCGGTATCACCAGCGATCCGGTCGGAGGCAGAAGCACTTCGATAATCACGCTTGTCGCAACGCTCATCCATGAGGCGTACCGCGACAACGCATCGGACATCCACCTTGATCCGGCGCCAACCGGACTGCGCGTGCGTATGCGCATCGACGGACTGCTTACGGACCGGCACCTGCTGCCGCTCTCAGTGCATCATGAGACCATCGCGCGCATAAAGGTGCTTGCCGGGCTGCGTACGGACGAGCATCAAGCTGCGCAGGACGGCCGCTTCCGGCAGCTCATGGAAGATCTGAGCGCCTTTGCGGACATCCGCGTATCCATTGCGCCGACTTATTACGGCGAAAACGCCGTGTTGCGGATGCTGCCGGACACATCCAGAGAACACTCCCTCGCGTCGCTCGGATTCGATGAGGCCGCACGCGCGATCATAGAAGCCGCGCTCCAAAGACCCGATGGCATGATCCTTTCAACCGGCCCGACCGGCTCAGGAAAAACGACGACGCTCTATGCGCTTTTGCGCCTGCTGCATCAGCCCGAAACCGCCCTGGTTACCATTGAGGACCCGGTTGAATATGCGATAGACGGCGTTAAGCAGATACCGACTCAGGCGCGCACCGGCCTCACGTTCGCGAAGGGCTTGCGCGCGATATTGCGTCAGGATCCCGATGTCATCATGGTAGGGGAGATTCGCGACGCGGAAACCGCAAGCATCGCCGTGAATACGGCGCTTACCGGCCATCTCCTGCTTTCAACGCTGCATACCAACGATGCGGCGACCGCCGTACCGCGCCTCTATGACCTCGGCGTTGAACCGTATCTCGCGGCATCGACATTACAACTCGTCATCGGGCAGCGGCTTGTGCGACGCGTGTGTAATGCCTGCCGCGAACCCGATGACGTACCGCAATCCGTACTTGAAAGACTGGGAGTAGCGGGCATAGGCAGTGACTGGTCCAAGGGCACTGGCTGCGACGCATGCAATGGTACCGGTTATCGAGGAAGGGTATCGATAAGCGAATTGCTTCGCATAGATGAAGCGGTGCGAGCCGCGATGCTCCTGCGCGCATCCGCACGCGAGATAGGGGACATAGCCAGGAACGCCGGTATGCGCACCATGGCCGCGGACGGATTCGCAAAGGCCGCACGCGGCGAAACAAGCGTGGAAGAAGTACTGCGCGTCACGCATGAATAATCCCTTCTTCAGGCAGGCTCTCTTGAAGCTCCAGGAATGGGCGGCACGCCCGCGCATAACCGCGAAGGATTCATCCTTCTTTTTCAAACGGCTATCATTCCTGCTGTCTTCGGGAATGACGCTTGCGGCGGCGCTCGACATGCTCGCAGGGCAGGCGAATATCAAAACTGCGGTGCGCTTGTACGCGCCGCTGGCAGCCGATGTCAGCGCCGGGCTCGATTTTTCAAAAGCGCTTTTGTCGTCGGGTGCATGGAGCGGTTTTGCGGTCGCCGTGGTCGAAGCCGGCGAAGCGAGCGGGCAGTTGTCCGAAAGTCTCGCCTATCTTGCGGACGAGATAGCGAAATCAAGGGCGCTGCGCGGCAAAGTGCTCGGCGCGCTCACCTATCCGCTGGTGATAGCGGCGGTCGCGACGGTACTCGTCGTCGCGCTTACGGCATTCATCTTTCCGAAGATACTTCCGCTGCTCTCGGGACTCGGAGTGTCGCTTCCATGGCCGACGCGCGCGCTAATCGGGACGAGTTCATTCGTGAGAAAACAAGGGCTTATAGCTCTTGCCATCGCCGGGACAGCCGCCATTTGCTGCACGCTCCTCGTACGACGCAGACCGCGTATGAAATACAGGTTGCACAGCGGCTTGCTGCGCCTGCCGATCGCCGGCGCGCTCCTGCGCGAGTGGAACGTGGCCACCATAAGCCGGACACTCGGCACGCTGCTTGTCAGCGGGTTGCCGATCGGCCATGCCGTACTCGCGAGCGCTAACGCATGCGGCAACATGGCGTATCGCGCCGCGCTCGCATCCTCAAGCGAGGCTATAGATCGCGGCGGCACCTTGCATGCCGCGCTCGCGGAACATCCGCGGCTATTCCCGCCGCTCGCGGTGCAAATGCTCGCGGTGGGCGAGACGAGCGGCTCGCTCCCGGAAACATTGGCATCCCTCGCGGCGTTCTATGAAGCTGAAACGGACGAGCGCACCCGAACGCTCTCGTCGCTCGTCGAGCCTGTCGTGATGATAGTGATGGGTATCGCTATCGGTTTCGTAGCGGTATCCATCATCGCGCCTATATACGAGATCACCGGACATTTGCATGCGGCGTGATGAGTCTTCAATAGGCGGGTTCACGCTCGTCGAGCTGCTTCTCGCTCTCGCGATCATGGCCGTCATTACCGGTTTCGGCCTTTTCGCGGGGATGGACATGTACCGGGACAGCCTTATCCATTCTGAATCCGACACTCTAGAAACGGCGCTGCGGCGCGCTCGCAGCCAATCCATGAGCGGCAGAGGCGGCGTCGCGCACGGCGTATGCCGCGACGAGAGCCGCCGCGTTTACGAGCTATATGCCGGAGCGCCGGACGGATCATATGCTGAGCTTCCCTCATCCGCAGCGGTTCTCGTGAGCGGCGTGCCCGCGTGCAAGGACGGCGGCATCGCTTTCTCTGCATACGCGGGCACGTCGACCGGCGCGCGCATCATTGTCGCCGAAGAGGGAGCGGAGCGGACGATCACCGTTAACCATGAAGGATGGATCGATACGGAGGACTAGCAGAAGGCGCGGCATGATGATGATTGAATTGCTTATCGCGCTCGCCATCTTCGCCCTCGTGATGGGAGGCGTAGCGCTCATGCGCTCGCTCGACGCCGCGGCGCCTGTATACATCGACCATGTGATTGCCGCGACAACGGCAGCCGAAAATGTCATGCAGGAAGCGCGCGAGCGGGCCGCGTCTGACTTCGCGAATGTCACATCGACGACATCGATACGGGACGCGGACACCGTATCGCTTGAAGTCGCGGACGTATCGCCCTGCCTGAAGCAAGCCACTGCCGCCTATTCCTATGACTCGCGGCATGGCATCACGGATGAGGCGGCATTCACCACTCTTTTCGCAAGCCCCGCTGAGCTGCGCAGGCTTGGCGGCGACTGCGACAGCGTCGTGCCGCCTGCTTCCATCGAACTTTCAAACGGAAGCACGTTCGCCGTAGGCACGACCACTGCCTTCGATGTCCTTCGTGGGACTGCATACATTGGAATCGAGTCCCCGCCGTATCTGGCAATCGTAAAAATGCCGCACGATGTGGAGTCGCGGGCGTTCTCGAATGGATTCGCGCTCCCGGCAAAACCCAACGCGCTCGACGCGGCCGCCGTCGAACGTGCGGATGGAATCACCCGCACGTATCTGTACGCCGCGCTCGCAACGAGCTCCGGGCAATTCGCCGTCGCGGATGTCACCGACCCCGACGCGCCGGTGCTCGTGGCGGTGCGATCTCTGGCCGGCGTAGCCGGGGAAGAGCCCGGGGCCTGGCGTGTCTTGTATTACGAACGCGCTGCCTATGTAACGACGCGCCGGACGGCCGGTCCCGAACTTCACCGGTTCGACGTATCGGATCCGAACGACCCTAAGGAAGAGGGAAGCGGCCTGGAAATCAACAGCACGATAAATGCTTTGGCCGCGCGCGATGAAGGCCCGGACGCCAGTTCGACGCGATATCTATTCGCCGCGGCCGAGCGGGCGGGCGGCGAGCTTGCCGTCTACGACGTCACGGACGCGAGACACGGGGGCGACATGATCGAGCTGCCGGATGCGCGCGTGGACCTCCCGGGAACCGAAGACGCGCTTTCCCTGGCTCTTAACGGCAGCCGGCTGTACCTTGGGCGCGAAGCATCGGGAACCGCGCCGGAATTGTTCGCATTCGATGCGAGCAATCCTTCCCGCGCTCTCCCGCTCATCGGCTCCGCGGACGCTTCCGCTGCGATTACGAGCATGCGCGCATGGGGTCCCTACCTGCTGCTGTCGACCGGTCGCGCGGGAAAGGAAGCAGAACTCTGGAACGTCGCGAGCGCGTCGGCAATGGCGCCGCTTTCAAACATGCCGATAGCTAAAGCATTTGCAACGGACATCGAAGACGCGATGCTATACGTCTTATCGCCAGAGGGAGTCAGCCTGTTCGCGCTTAATCCTTCATGAGAGGCCTCACCCTCATCGAAATGATGATATATCTTGCGGTCCTCGCGCTTTTCATCACGAGCGCCGCAAGCGCCGGATATGGATTGCTGCAGGACGTCGGCATGAACTCCGCCCGGCTGACAAGCGAAGACGACCGCCTGTTTCTTATCAGCAAGCTATCCTGGGCTCTATCCAGCGCCGCAGCGGCGCCAACCGCTCACGGACTTGTTCTGTCCATACCTATGGAAGATCCGGCGATCGATCCTGTCGAGTTCAGATTCGACCCTGAATCCGGCATCCTATTCGCGTGCATGGGAGCGGGTCAGAGCATGCCGCTCACCGCCAGCAGCTCCGTGACAGATGTCACGTTCGCCGCCGCGGCTACCGGCACGCGAGTGACGGCCATCGTGGATGGTATTCCGTTTGCACTTGTGCGCACCCTCACCCTATGACCGCAACACATCATGCCCGCCGATCCAGGAAGCCGTGCGAGCAAGGCTTCATAGCGCTCGTTTCCGCCATCATCCTCTCGCTCGTGCTGCTTGCGGCCGTAACAGGCATGAGCGCGCGGAGCTTGTATGCAAGGCAGGGCGCGCTTGATTCGATGGCGCAGGCGGGAGCGCGCGAAGCCGCGCTCGGCTGCGCGTCCGTCGCGCGCCTGGCGCTTACTGCGAATCGCGCATATGCAGGCGGCACGTCGCTCAGCATCGGCAGCGATGCGTGCACCATCAGCACCATTGGGCAGCACGATGGCGCATACTCGTTCACGGTACGGTCAGTTGATGGCCTCAGTACGGCGGCACTATCCATATCACTGTCGGATGAGGACCTCTCGATAAGGCGCATCGCAGAAATTTCAGGCGCTCCGCCCTAATGATTGGGGGATGCCGTTTTATTCTCTTAGCTTCTCACTACATGCGTACCTCACACCGACATTCAGGGTTTACTCTTATAGAAATTCTCGTCGTTCTCGGTATCATCGCGATACTCGCTGCGGTCGTCCTCGTCGCGCTCAACCCGGCGCGCGAATTCGCGGAGGCGCGCAACACCCAGCGCACCAGCAACGTCACGACCCTGCTCGACGCGATAGGGCAGCGTACTGCCGATAACAAAGGCGTATTCAGCGGCGAATTCAAGATCGGGAGCGAGACGTATAACTGCCCTCAGGTGCCTAATGACGGATCCGAGCTGGAAATCAAGAGCGGTACCGGTACGGGCGTCGCGGACCTCTCCTGCCTGACCCCGACGTATATACCCGCAGCGCTCCCGGTAGACCCGTCGGGCGGCAATTACAAATGGACGAGCTCGAGCGACTATGACACCGGATACACGTTGTCCGTCGACAGCCTCGGGCGCTACACCGTGGCTGCGCGCGGAGAACTCGGGGAGGTGATATCCGTCACGCGGTAATAATCGGGCACCGGCGGCCTTACCGCGTCCGCGCCAAACCGGCGCGGACGTGGTATTTTATGGCTACAAATCAACCTATATATGGAACGCACGATGATCGGGGAATTGAGCCGGCACGCGGGGGAAGACG
>DASVLW010000066.1:0-6159 GCA_036384675.1 Minisyncoccota bacterium | reverse complement strand
TGCAGCGGAAAGCATCTGCGCCAAGGCGCTCATGCCGATGCCGCCGATGCCTACGAAATGCGCTTTCCCGGGATTCATACGCTTGCTAGCACGATATCAGAAATATCCCGCCGTAGCTCGTTTATGGCGTCCGCGCTCCCCCGCTTGGGATACGTGCGGTTCGAAAGCAGGACAAACGCTGCGCCGCGCGCGATATCAATGACGCAGGAGGTGCCGGTGAAGCCGGTCTTGCCGAACGTCGCTGCGCTCGCATGCGCGCCCATGAACCGCGGCTCGCTAAGCTCCCACCCGAGTCCCATGGATGCGCCCGCATCCGCGACCTGGTTCGTATGCATCTGCCGTACGGTCTCCGGATTGAAATAGCGCGTCCCTCCAAGCTCGCCCTCGCGCAGCAGCATCTCGAGGAACGTAAGGATATCCGGCGCGTTCGAGAACAGGCCCGCGCAGCCGCTCGGACGCTCCCGGCTCATCACGTAGCTCGTCTCGTCGTGCACGACGCCCTGCACCAGCCCGCGCCATGCGTCTATTTCGGTTGGCGGGATAGCCGAGGGATCGGGCGGCGCGAACGTGCTTGAGTCCATGCCGAGCGGATCGAAGAAATACTGCGCGGCCAGCACATCAAGCGGCTGTCCCGTGATGCGCTCCAGGGCCATCGTCAGGAGCAGCGCCGGGTAGTTCGAATATTTCACCTTCTTGCCCGGCGGAAACAGTAAATCGACCGCCAGCATGTTCTCGCGGATCTCTGCGGGCGTCGCTTTCTCAAGAACGAACCCCGGCGTCGGGAAATTCGGGATGAGCGCATAGGTCAGCAGATGGCGGATACGCACCTGATCGCCGTAGTTGTTATGGAAATCGGGCAGGTATTTGGTGAGATGATCGTCGAGACCAAGCCTTCCTTCCTCGACGAGCTTCAGCGCGAGGCAGTTGGTCGGTATCGATTTGGTGATGGACGCGACGTCATAGGCGGTATCGTCGCGCACGAGCGGGCTCTCCGCTTCATACGTAAAGCGGCCTGCGGAAACTGTCTCACGCCGTCCATCGCGATACGCGACGCCGGCGACCGCTCCCGGACATACCCGATCGGATATGGCGCGCTCGAGCCTCTGGCGGATCTGATTCTTCATGCGAGCGGTCCGACTACCTCTATTGCGCCGGCATCTTCCGAAAACATTTCAGCCACTAGGCGGCGGAAGGGCGCCGAGTCCTGCGTGATGAGGAACCGCGTCCTGCCTTCCCCCGCTTCCTGCGGCCACCATACGTTCTCGACGCGGTCGGCGACGGCTTCGGCCGGGTCGAATATGAGGACGCCGTCGCCCACGACGCGGCGGAACGTCTCGAAGACGAGCGGATAATGCGTACAGGCCAGGATGAGCACATTGAACGAATCCTTCGATATCGGCGCGAGGGCGTCGCGAACGACGCGCTCTATGGCGGCGTCATCTTTCCCGAATTCGATGGCGCCGGCGAGCTCCGGTATCGCCACGGCCTGCACATCCTTCCCGAGCATGGCGAACGCATTCTGGTATACGCCGGACTCTATCGTCGCGGGCGTCGCGACAAGCGCCAGGCGCGCGGTGGCATGGCGGAAATAACTCGCGGCCGGCCCGACCATCTCGATGAGACGGTCGGGCGCGAGCTCGCTCGTATCGAAAAGGGACACGGCGAGCGATGCGGACGCGCTGTTGCATGCGCTCACGATACGGGACGCTCCGCCGTCTATAAGGCGCTTCATGCCCGCGAAGGTCAGCCGCGAAAGCTCCGCGCGGGACTTCGAGCCGTACGGCGCGTTCCGGATGTCGCCGAGATACAGGACGTCGATGGATGGAACGCGTGCGCGTATCGCTTTCAATACCGTAAGGCCGCCCGAACCCGAATCGAAGACGCCTATCATGCGGACGGATTCCTGGTGCGCGCTTCAAGCACGCTCATGAACTGATCGCCGCGATCGTATTCGTTCCTGAACATGCCGAACGAAGCGAACGCCGGCGAAAACAGGATGACATCGCCCGCGCCCGCCGTTAGGAGCGCTTCCTCGACGGCATGGTCGAGGTCGCCATATACCGACGCGTCCGGCAGGAACATATTGACGAGGCTCGTGCCCGTGCCGGCGAGCATGATGACGCGCTTGGCATGGAGCGGTATGGCGTCGATGAGCTCGCGCATGTTAAGGCCCTTGTCCGCGCCGCCCATGATGAGGATGACGTTGCCTGAGCCGTCGTCAAGCGCCTTGAGCGCGGCCAGCGTGGCTTCGGGCGTCGTCGCGGTGGTGTCGTTGTATATCTTCACGCCGTTATGCTCCTTGACGAATTCGAGCCGGCCCGGCACGCCCGTAAATGACTCTATAGCTGTGCGGCTGACGTCGTCCGGGATGCCGAGCGCGCGGGCACTAGCTAACGCGCAGGCGGCGTCGTACCGATTGTGCTCGCCGGGCACGAGGAGCCTCCAGTCGCTCGGAATGTCGCCCGTGTCCGCGACAACGACCTTCCCCCGTATCTGCACGCCGTATTTCTGCCGCACGAGCTCGGCGCACTGCGCGCCGAGGATGAGCGCGTCTCCAGGCTTCTGATTGAGAAAGATATTCGCCTTGTCGGCGAGGTACGCGTCCGTGTCGCCGCCGTAGTAATTGAGATGGTCCGGAAAGAAGGTCGTGAACACGGCGACCTGCGGCGACAGCTTCGCGGCGCCGAATCCCTGGAGCTGCCATGAGTCGAGTTCGAGCACGGCGGTTTCCCCGCCGTCGACCTTGTCGAGAAGCGCGAGCGTGGAGACGCCGCGCACATTGCCGCCGAGCAGCGTCCGCTTCCCTGCCGCTTTCAGTATCGCGTCGACGAGATAGGTCGTGGTCGTCTTGCCGCGCGTGCCGGTGACGCCCACGGCCGGGATGCCCGCATATTCGAAAAAGAGGTCCGCGCTCATGCGTACCGGGGTACCTTCCTTTCTCGCTTCCGCCACGTATTCGGAATCGAGCGGTACGCCGGCGGCTTTCAGGATGAGATCGCGGCCGCGGAAGTCCTCGAGCCGGTGCTCGCCGAGCACGTACGTGATGCCCGGAACATCCGAGAGCGCCTCGACTGACGGCGCGAGAATATCCGCGGATTTCAGGTCCGTAACGGTAAGCTCCGCCCCGTTTGATGCGAGATATCGGACGTCGCCTATGCCGCGGCCCAAAAGGCCGAGCCCCATGACGGTTATCTTCTTGCCGCGAAAATGCGCCGACGCGTCCATAGCGCCATCCTAGCGCAGGACGGGGCCGCCCGCTATTTGTCCGCGCTAGCTGCAGCTCTTTTCGTTCGAGACGTCTTCGTGCTTGAACGAGAACGCGGTCTTCGGGAGCGTGATGATCTCGTACGGCGAAGTGACTGATTCCGTGACGGAGCAATCGGCACCGGGCGCGGTATGGGTGATGGAGACGGTGCGCACCGCGTCCTCGTCGTTCACGGCGCTCACGCTGATGCCGTACCCGCCGGTGGAATGGGAGCCGTCGAAGACGGCGACGACTTCCTGGCTGTTGAAATCGACGGCTGGCATGGCCGGCGCGTTCGTACCATAGAGGAGCTTCCAGAAATCGGCGAACTGCTCTGCATCCTTGATGCGGTAGTTGGTGCGGCTGAAAGACTGGGGTGCGTTCGTTCCCTGCGTAAGGACCGCGAACGAGACGTCCTGCGCGACGGACGCCGGCGCGGCCGCCTGTCCCGCGCCGCCTTCTGCCGGCGCCGCGCGCATCGGCACGTATATATAGAGCGCCGTGCCGATGGCTATGGCCACGATGGCCAGGGCGATAACGATAAGTATGTCTCTCATGCCCCCAGTATATATCGGCCGGGTGCGGGGCCGCGCGCCGGGTGGGTATAGCAATAGCCCCGTCTCACAAGGAGACGGGGCCGGTGGCGGTATCTGCTACCGCAGCTTTGCGCGGGTGTCTTCGGCGATGCCGGGAACGGTTGCGGCTTTCTTGCGCCACGCGCGTCTTTCCGAGTTGTTGCCGAGAAGCCCGTACACGTCGCCGATGCCTTTATAGGCGCGGGCGAGCTGACGGGGATCCGTGATCCGTTCCGAAAGCCTGATCGCTTCGTAGAGCGGATAGCGGGCAAGCTGCGGCTTCCGGGGCGGTACGCGGTCCGCAAGCATCCGCGCCTTGCTGATGAGCAGCAGCGGCAGCGTATGCGGCTGGCATAGCATGGACTCGGCCCGCCCTATCCCGAGATCGACCGCCCGCTGCGCCCATGCCCGCGCATCGCGTCGCGCGTTCGCCGGTATGACGAACGCCACGCGCGATATGCCGTACAGCCACGAGACGATGCTGTCCATGTCATCCGGACGCGTGTGGCGGTCGTAGGCGGCGGCCCGTATCCTCGGCAAGAGCCGCTGGAGCTCAAGCGCGCAGTAGGCCAGTCGGTACGGAGCGAGCGGCGAGAGATATTTCATATCGCTCTTCGCCCGGCCGAGCGCGCTGTAGAGCGCGGTGGCATAAAGATGGAAATGAGGCTCGGGGTCGACGGCGAACAGCACGCGCGCTCGCGCGACCGCACCCGTCCTTCCCCAATAGTCCCCGTCCCATATCTGACGATTGATGGATTCGACTTCTTGTGCGTTTTCCACGGACGTTCCTTTCGCAGATGCGTCTGAAAACTATAATAGCACGATTGTGAGGATAATCAATGATTGGCTCGCACCGAGGTGGTCACGGATATTTTGCTCGCCGTCGCTCGCAAAATGCCGCGACCCCGCCTCGCGGTTTTTCCTGCTGGAAAAACATCGCTGCGGCCCGCACCAAAGCACAAAGTCCCGCGCAGGCGGGACTTTGTGCTTTGGTGCGCGCGCTAGGGGTCGAACCTAGGACCTTTCGAGTATCAGTCGAATGCTCTACCAGCTGAGCTACGCGCGCATCTTCCCTGAAGCAAGCGCGGGACGCAGGGCTTGCTTGCCCTGCGATACTACCAAAATACGCAGGTTCTTTCCACTGCCTTCATCGGGGCTCCATCCCCGCTCCTGCTATACTGCACGTACATGGTCCACCGCGGCACTACGCGTGAACCCCGGTTCCTCCGCGCGAGGAGCGAATCCACTTCGGCGGATAAGTTTCGCCGGCACCGCAACAAGAAGCGGATATGGCGGCGGGCCGTACGCCGCATCGAAGCCAGCCTCACGGCCTATACGAACGCAGAAGCCGCCCCTATCGGGGCGGCTTCGCTTTCCATCAACGTGTAGCAAACCGTTCTCTTTTGTTCCGCCTATTCAGGCCCCGCTCGGAGCGTCAATTGAGCGCTCCGAACGATGCCGCCGCTCTCGTATGCGGCGACCGGGCAGACGTTTTGGGACGTACTGCCATCTCCCTACGATTCTTGCGAATCGTTTCGACTTGGCATGCCTTTCGAGCGATGCCTATTCCGATCGGATATGTTCCACGAGCAGCTTCCGCTACCCGTGCCTTGTTACGACTTACTCCCTGTTACTGAGCTTGCCGTAGCTCTGCGCGAGGCAAAGTTTTGGGCACTCCCAGCTCCCTTGAGTTGACGGGCGGTGAGTACAAGACTCGAGAACGTATTCACGGTAGTTTAGCTGACCTACCATTACTAGTGATTCCAGCTTCACGAGGTCGGTTGCAGACCTCGATCCGTACTGAGGACGGTTTTCGGGATTAGCTCCACCTTGCGGTATCGCATCCTTTTGTACCGACCATTGTATTATGTGTGCAGCCCAAGGTATCAGAGGGACATGCTGATCTGGCGTCATCCCCACCTTCCTCTCCCGTGAGGGAGCAGTCTCGCCTGGCCCGCAGGCAACAGACAACGGGGGTTGCGTTCGTTACCCCACTGAAGGGAACAGTTCAAACCACGAACTGACGACGACCATGCATCACCTGTCCAGCACCCTCGAAGGCTCCGTCCCTTTCGGGTCGGATGCAGCTGGATTTCTAACCTTGGTAAGGTTCTTCGTTTACCGACGAATTAAGCCACATAATCCACCACTTGTGCGAGTCCCCGTCTATTCCTTTGAGTTTTAAGCTTGCGCTCGTACTACCCAGGCGGCTCGCTTACCGCGTTAGCTTAGCCTCGCAGAGGGTCGATACTCCGCAAAGCGAGCGAGCAACGTTTAGGGCCAGGACTACCGGGGTATCTAATCCCGTTCGCTACCCTGGCTTTCGTGTGTGAGCGTCAG
>DASVLW010000065.1:0-1605 GCA_036384675.1 Minisyncoccota bacterium | reverse complement strand
GTTCGCGAACAGCTCCGCGAAGAAGTTGCGGTAGTCGCTGTCGGGCCGCTCGAGCGTCTGCTCGTAATAGCGCTCGAGGCCGTACTGGCCGACGACATCATTGCCGCTGCCGTACGCGACGAACCCGACTTCGTGCGCCGCCAGCTCGCCGCCCGGGTAGGTGCGCCACCGCTCGCGCAGCACCGAGACGCCGGGAATGTCGAGGTCGGCGAGCGCTTCCCCATCGGCTTCGCTCACGTGATGCGCGACTTCTTCATACGGATCGTCTTTCTTGTTCGCGCTCGCCATGAACGCTTCGCGGGTGGTCGATGCGTGCGCGGATACGGCGGCATACGCCGCTTCCGCGTCGGTTATCTTCTCGGGGTTGATGGCGACCAGAAAGCCGGTGGAAAGGGTCGCGGCGGAAACGAGCGTCCCGTCCTTGCGCGTGAAATAGATGGAGCCGCGGTCATAGAACGACTGCCCGCTCGACACGTACTGGTGCTGCGCACGCAGCGCGTAGTCGCTGCCGTCCATTATCTGCACCAGGTAGAGCCGCGCGACCAGCAGCAGCGCGAAAAGGCCGATGAGTCCGAGAAGGATGCGCAGGCGGAGCCGGAACGCGGTGCGCATGCCGGTCTAGCGCGCGTCGGCGACGGTCGGCGCGGACGGAGCGATGGCGAACAGGGTGTCCTTCGGCTTCACATAGCCGAGCGCGGCCGGGTCGACCGCATTCACCTGGTCGAGGAGCGCGAAATACTGCGCCTCGACCCCGCCGATCCGGGCTTCCTCGTCATGCGCCGCTTCGGCGTACTGCGCGTGCACCACGGCGTAGTTCATCGTGAACGCCATCAGCCCCACGTATGAGACGAGAAGCAGCGATACGAGCGTGAGCAGCGAGCCTCGCAGCGTGAAGCGCGAAAGCTGATAGCTGACGATGCGTCCGGCGAGTGTGAATCCTTTGCGCATATGCATATTAATTACGAAATTCGCTTTTCAATGACCCGCAGCTTCGCGCTGCGCGCGCGGCGGTTCGCGAGCAGTTCCGCGCGGCCGGGCGCTACCGGCTTGCGGGTCACCGCCACCCCTCCCGCAGCGGCCCGATCCTTCATGAACTGCTTCACGATGCGGTCTTCGCTGCTGTGAAAGCTGATGACCGCGAGACGCCCGCCCGGCGCCAGCCGCTCGTACGCGGCGGCGAGTCCTTCCGAAAGCGCGCCGAATTCGTCGTTCACCGCGATGCGCAGCGCCTGGAACGTCTTGGTCGCGGGGTTGGTGCGGCCGCCGCGCGTGCCGGCGCCCGCGACGATGGCGGCGAGCTGGCCGGTAGTGAGGATGCGGGCGGACTTGCGCGCCGCGACGATGGCGCGCGCGATGGCGCGCGAATTGCGCTCTTCCCCGTACGTATAGATGAGGTCGGCGAGCTCCTTTTCAGGCATGCTATTCACGATGTCCGCCGCGGTGTTCCCCGCGTCCGGCCGGCCGTAGGTCATCAGAAGCGGCTCGTCCGCCTGGAACGAGAATCCCTTGCCGCCCGCGAGCTGGAAGCCGCTCCAGCCGAGGTCGAACAGCGCCTTGTCTATCGTGCGTACGCCCACGCGATCGAGGATGCGGTTGAGGTTTCGG
>DASVLW010000064.1:0-9637 GCA_036384675.1 Minisyncoccota bacterium | reverse complement strand
TCGGCGCGCGCCGCCGCGAGCTCGCGCGCTGCGCGCGGCACCGACGCGCGCACGGCTTCTGCCGTGAGCCCGAGCGAGCGGGCGGCCGCGTTCACGAAGTGATCGCGCTCCAGGGGGCTCTGCACCGCCGCGACAAGCGGCAGCACTATCTTCTCCGCCGCGATGACGAGCCGGTGCTGATCGGTCTCGCCTTCATGAAGCACGGCGAGAAAGAAATCCACGATGGATGCCGCCTCCGCGACGCGCTTCGCGAAATCCTTCGCGTCCTCCTGGATGACGTCCGCCGGATCCTTGCCTCGCGGCAGCCGCACGGCCTTCACGCGCATGCCGTGATTGAGCGCCGCGATGGCGTGCTTGGCGCTCGCCGCGAGGCCCGCGCGATCGCCGTCGAGCGCGAGCATCAGGTTCTCGCTGTACCGCTTCATGAGCGCGAGGTGCGTGTCCGTGAGCGCCGTCCCTGATAATGCCACGGCGTTCGTGAAGCCCGCCTGATGGGCGTGCAGCAGGTCCATCTGGCCTTCGACCAGAAGCGCGAATCCGCGCGTGCGGATGGCGTCCTTGGCCTTGTCCATGCCGTAGAGGATCTGGGACTTCTTATAGAGGTCGGTCTCGGGCGAATTCAGATACTTGGCCTGGTCGTTCGGGTCGAGCGCGCGTCCCGTGAACGCGACCGTACGGCCGGCCGCATCGCGTATGGGGAACATGAGGCGGTTGCGGAACCGGTCGTAATACGTGCCGGGCTTGCCGTCGGCCTCCTTTATGAGGCCGGCCGCGAGCAGCTCTTCGGTCGTGAAGCCGCTCGCGGCAAGCGCTTCGAGCAGCGTGCGCCATGCATCGGACGCATAGCCGAGTCCCCACGCCTTGATCGTCTCGGGGGTAAGGCCGCGCGACAGCGCGTACTGGTACGCCGCGCCTTTTTCGTCGAGCGCGCGCACGAATGACTGCTCCGCGCGCGCCACGGCTTCCCGCAAGCGGTCGAGCTTCGACTTCTCTTCTTCGCGCCCCTTGCCGCCCTCGTACACTATTTCCACGCCGGCTTTCTCCGCGAGGATCTTCAGCGCGCCCTTGAAGTCCACGCCCTCCATCTTTTCGATGAACGTGAACATGTCGCCGCCCTGGCTCGACGAGAAGCAGTAATAGCTCCCGCGTTCCGGGTTCACATAGAACGACGGCGTCTTTTCCTTGTTGAAGGGCGAAAGTCCCCGCCAGTACTTCCCCGCCCGCGCCACTTTCACGTACGGCGCGACCACCTCGACGATCGAGAGTTTCTCCTTGATCTGTTCGACAGTAGTTGCCATGGTTTCGCTTATGGTACGCTCTGGTGCGGTACTTGACAAAGTGTACTATCAGGTGTATCCTATTCCCGAGTCATTTCGCCCATTCCGGGCACGATAAGGAGCACCCTATGCGGTATCTCGGTTCTTTCCTTCTGGCGTTCGGCGGCATGGGCACCGGCATCTCGTTCTGCGATCCGGCATGGCTCGCAGGCCACGCAGCGCCATTCTTCATCATTTCAGGCTTCATGGTCGGCATCGGCTTCGCCCTCGTGGCCAAGAACTGACCGGCAGGCGGTGCGGAGACTAACCTCTCTGCGCCGCCTTTTCCATTTCCCCACACGATCTGTTACCAGGCCGGAGCGGCGATGCCCACAACTGCCATATCGGGCTCACGACGAGCGATACGAATGAAGCGAGAGGACGGCATGATTCTGCGCGAGCGCCGCCGACGGGAAAGAGAATATCCCTGCGGCCTTGCGGAGCCGACAGGGATATTCTCTTTATCCGCTAGGCGCGGAAGCAGAAATATGCCGTCGGCTCGCGCCGCGCGATTACTTACCGCGCTTCCGAACCCACGCGCACGCGCGGCATGGAAGGCTCCGGCGCCGGGCGCTCCGCCTGCATCTTGTCGATGGCGGCGTGCTTCTTGCTGCCCTTGAAGCCCGTGCCTGACGGAATGAGGCGGCCGAGGATGACGTTCTCCTTGAGTCCGCGCAGCCCGTCGACGCTGCCCTTGAGCGATGCGTTGATGAGGATCTTGGTCGTCTGCTCGAACGATGCGGCCGAGAGGAACGAGCGGCGCGAGAGCGCGGATTCCTTGATGCCGAGGACGATTTCCTTGGCCTTCGGCGCTATCTTGCCGTCCGCTTCCGCGTCGCGCTGCGCTTTCGCATACTCCCAGTCTTCGAGGATGTCGCCGACGGAAAGCTCCGTGTCGCCCGTGTCGGTGACTTTCGCGCGGCTGAACATCTGCTTCACGACGACTTCGAGGTGCTTGCGGGACACGCTCGCGCCCTGCAGCTCGTAGATCTTGCTTGCTTCAGTGATGATGTACTCCTGCACCGCGGCGCGGCCGGCGTACTCGAAGAGCTCGTCGATATCCGCGGAGCCGTCGGTGATGAGCTGGCCGCGCTTCACGGCATCGCCCACCTTCACCAGAGCCTGGCGCGGATACGGCGCGAGGTACTCGCTCGCCGAACCGTCCTTCTTGCCCTGTCCCGCTTCCGGCTGGATGACGATGACTTTCTCACGGCCCGATTCCTTGATGTCCGTAACGAGGCCGTCGGTCTTCGACACGAGGGCCGGATTCTTCGGCGAACGCTTCTCGAAGACTTCTTCGACGCGCGGAAGGCCCGACGTGATGTCGCCGCCGACCGACGCCGTACCGCCCGCGTGGAAGGTGCGCATGGTGAGCTGGGTTCCCGGCTCGCCGATTGCCTGCGCCGCGACGGTGCCCACCGCTTCGCCGAGGTCGACGAGTTCCTGCGTGGTGAGGTCCATGCCGTAGCACTTCTGGCAGATGCCGTAGCGCGTCTCGCAGGTCATCGGCGAATACACGAGCACGGTCGATGCGCTCGATGCGCCGATGGCGCGCGCTTCTTCGGGACCGAGGTACGTGCCCTTCTTCATGACGACGTTCCCGTCCGCGTCCTTCGCGTCTTCCGCGATGGTGCGTCCGCGGATCGCGTCCGCGAAGTCTATCTGGATGCCGGACGCCGACACGCGGTTGATGCTGATGCCGCGCTTGGTCTTGCAGTCCGCTTCCGTGATTATGGAGTCCTGCGCGACGTCGAAGAGGCGGCGCGTGAGGTAGCCCGCGCGCGCGGTACCGAGCGCGGTGTCGGTGAGGCCCTTGCGCGCGCCGTGCGTGGACATGAAGTACTCGATAGGGTTGAGGCCTTCGGTCATCGAAGACACGATCGGCACTTCGATGGTGTCGCCGGCGGTGTTCTGGATGAGGCCCTTCATGCCGGCCATCTGCGTGAGGTTGCCGAGCGTACCGCGGGCGCCGGAGCGCACCATGTCGGCGACGGAGCCCATCGGGTCGAGATTGTCCTCGACGAGCTTCTCGACGTCCTGCTTAGCGCCGTGCCAGACCTCGATGACCATGCGGCGCTTCTCGTCTTCCGACAGGAGTCCGTCCTGGTAGTCGCTGTTGATCTTGGCGACTTTGGCGCGCGCGGCGTTCACGGCCGCTTCCTTGGCTTCCGGAACGGCGACGTCGCCGATGGACCAGGACACGCCCGACTTCGTCGCGTACTCGAAGCCGAACTTCTTGACCTTGTTCACGATGCCCGGGAGCGCGTCGATGCCGTATTTCACGAGGCAGTCGTCCATGATGCGCGAGAGCACCTTCTTGGTGATGGCCTCGTTGATGAACGGATAGTCGGATGGGAGCACCGTGTTGAAGAGAAGGCGCCCGACGGTCGTCTCGAACGGCTTGCCGTCGAACTGGACGTATTTCGCCTTGCCGTCGACCGGCAGCACCATGATCTTGGCGCGCGCGTCGATGGCGCCGTACTCGCTCGCGAGTATCGCGCCGTTAGGCGACTGGTGGTACGTGCCCTCGCCTTTCAGGCCCTTGATGTCCTTCGTGAGCCAGTACGCGCCGAGCACGATATCGAGCGGCTTGTGCACCATGACGATCATCTTGCCGTCTCCCGGCTTGATGATGTTCTTGTTTGCGCTCATCATGTTGCGCGCTTCCCACTGCGCTTCCTCGGAAAGCGGGACGTGGACGGCCATCTGGTCGCCGTCGAAGTCGGCGTTGAACGCCGGACAGACGAGCGGATGCAGCTGGATGGCGTCGCCTTCGATGAGGCGCGGGCGGAACGCCTGGATGCCCTGGCGGTGGAGCGTCGGCGCGCGGTTCAGGAGCACGTGCTTGCCCTGGATGACCTCTTCGAGGATTTCCCACACTTCCGGCACGCCGTCTTCGATGAGGCGCCCGGCGCCGCGGATGTTGAACGCGAGCTCGCGCTGCAAGAGGCCGGCGATGACGAACGGGCGGAAGAGCTCCAAAGCCATGTGCTTCGGCAGGCCGCACTCGTCAAGCTCGAGGTCCGGACCCACGACGATGACGGAGCGTCCCGAATAGTCGACGCGCTTGCCCAGCAGGTTCTGGCGGAAATAGCCCTGCTTGCCCTTCAGGTAGTCGGCGAGCGACTTCAAAGGACGGCGCTGCGCCGGCGTGAGCGCGCCGGCGGACGCGCCTCCCTTCCGGATGGAATTGTCGAGCAATGCGTCTACCGCTTCCTGCAGGATGCGCTTCTCGTTGCGCAGGATGACTTCCGGCGCATGGATGTCCATGAGCTTCTTCAAGCGGTTGTTGCGGTTGATGACGCGGCGGTAGAGGTCGTTCACGTCGCTCGTCGCGTGGCGGCCGCCTTCAAGGGCGACCATCGGGCGCAGCGCCGGCGGGATGACCGGGATCTTCGTGAGGAACATCCATTCCGGGCGCATGCCGGCGTTTATCATGCCCGCGATGAGGCTGATGCGCTTGGCGAGCTTCTCGCGCTCGGCGGCGCCTGCCGTCGCGTACTTCTCTTCGAGGGTCTTCTGGAGCTCTTTGAGGTCGATGGCGCGGAAGAGGTCGTAGATGGCCTCTGCGCCTATCTTGGCCTCGAACAAAGCGCCGTATTTCACCGAGAAGCGATGGTATTCCATCTCGTCGAAGATGCGGCCCGGCACGATGCCTTCGATCTCCTGCTTCGCCAGCGTCATGCGCTCTTTGAGCGCCTCGCGGTCGGCGTCATTATTCGTATTCTTGTGCTTGCTCTTGTATTCGCTCTCGAGCTCCGCGAGAAGCTTCTTCTTGGCCTCGTCGGCGACCTTGATGACGATGTAGCCCGCGAAATACACGACCTTCTCGAGGTCGGACGCCGAAAGGCCCAGAAGCTGCGCCATGCGGCTCGGGACCGAGCGCAGGAACCAGATGTGCGCGACCGGCGTCACGAGCTCGATGTGGCCCATGCGCTCGCGGCGCACGATGCTGCGCGTAATCTCCACGCCGCACTTGTCGCAGACGATGCCCTTGTAGCGGATGCCCTTGTACTTGCCGCAGTAGCACTCGTAGTCCTTCTCGGGACCGAATATCTTCTCGTCGAAGAGCCCGTGCTTTTCCGAGCGCTGGGTGCGGTAGTTGATGGTTTCCGGCTTCGTCACTTCGCCGCGCGACCATTCGAGGATGCGCTCGGGAGACGCGACGGACAGGCGAAGCGCGTCCCAGTCGAAACGGCCGTGCGCGTTCGGGCGGGAGCCCGGACCGAACGGCTTGCGCACAGGATTGTTGTTGGTAGCCATAGTCGTTTCGATTAATTACGCGTCTACTTCCGGCGGCGCATCGGTAGGCTCGATGTCGAGCGCGAGTCCGCGGATCTGATTGGTAAGCACCGAGAAGGACGCCGGCGTGCCGCTGTGGGCGATAGGCTCGCCCTTCACGATGGCGTCGAACGCGGCCGAGCGGCCCTGGATGTCGTCGGACTTGATGGTGAGCATCTCCCGCAGCGTGTAGGCCGAGCCGTAGCCGAGGAGCGCCCACACTTCCATCTCGCCGAAGCGCTGTCCGCCGTTCTGCGCCTTGCCGCCGAGCGGCTGCTGCGTGATGAGGCTGTACGGGCCGATGGAGCGCATGTGGATCTTGTCTTCCACCATGTGATGGAGCTTCAGGACGTACATGTAGCCCACCGCGATGTCCTGGCCGAACGCTTCGCCGGTGCGACCGTCGAAGAGCTTCATCTTGCCGGTGCGGTTGAATCCCGCCTTCTCGAGCTCGTCGCGGATTTCTTCCGCGGTCGCGCCCGCGAACGGCGGCACGACGGCCTGGTAGCCGAGCGCGTTGGCCGCGAGGCCAAGATGCATCTCGAGGATCTGGCCGAGGTTCATGCGCGACGGGATGCCGAGCGGCGTGAGGATGACGTCGACCGGATTGCCGTCCTGGTCGTACGGCATGTCTTCGGCCGGAAGCACGCGCGAGATGACGCCCTTGTTGCCGTGGCGGCCGGCGAGCTTGTCGCCCACCGAGACGTTGCGCACCTGCGCGACCGTCACCACGATCTTCTTGATGATGCCGCTCTCGAGGTTGTCCCCGCGCTCGCGGCTGAACACGCGCACGCCGATGACGCGGCCGCGCTTGCCGCCGTCCATGCGGAGGCTCGTGTCCTTAACGTCCTTCGCCTTGTCGCCGAAGATGGAGCGCAGCAGGCGCTCTTCCGGCGTAAGCTGGGTTTCGCCCTTCGGCGTCACCTTGCCGACGAGGATATCGCCCGGACGGACTTCCGCGCCGATGCGCACCACGCCCTCTTCGTCGAGGTTCTTAAGGCGCATCTCGCCGACGTTCGGGATGTCGTGGGTCGTGACTTCGACGCCGAGCTTGGTGTCGCGGACGGCGCACTCGAAGTCCTCGATGTGGACGGTCGTAAATTTAGCTTCCTGCACGAGACGCTCGCTCACGAGGATGGCGTCTTCGTAGTTGCCGCCGGACCACGGAATGAAGGCGACGCGCACGTTCTGGCCGAGCGCCATCTGGCCGTCGGCCGAGCTCGAGGCGTCCGCAAGGACATCGCCCTTCTTCACTTTGTCGCCGGTCATAACCCTCGGGCGCTGGCTGAACGCCGAGTTCTGGTTGGTCTGCGTGAGGCCCTGGAGCTTGTATTCGACGGGCTTGGCCTTTTCTCCCGAGCCCTGCACGACGATCTTCTTGGCATCCGCGTACGTGACGACGCCGGACTCCTTCGAGATCACGAGGCGTCCGGTGTTGCGCGCGGTGAGTCCTTCAATGCCGGTGGCGACCAGCGGCGCCTCGGGGATGAGGCACGGGGTCGCCTGCTTCTGCATGTTGCTGCCCATGAGCGCGCGGTTCGCGTCGTCGTGATCCACGAACGGGATGAGCGCGGTCGCGGCGCTGAACATCTGGTACGTCGAGACGTCCATAAGGTCCACGTCTTCGCGCGACACGACGGCGGCTTCGCCGCCCTTGCGCGCCTCGAGCGTCTCGGGGACGATCTTGCCCTTCCCGTCGACCGGCGTCGCGGCGCTCGCTATGACGTGCTGCTCTTCTTCGAGCGCGTTGAGGTATTCGACTTCATCGGTGACGACGCCCTTCTTCACGATCGCGTACGGGGTCTCGATGACGCCGAACTCGTTCGTGCGCGCGTGAAGCGCGAGGCGCAGGATGAGGCCGATATTCTGGCCTTCCGGCGTGTGGATAGGGCAAAGGCGGCCGTAATGGGACGGGTGCACGTCGCGCACCTCGAAGCCCGCGCGCTCGCGCGTGAGGCCGCCGGGGCCGAGGGCCGAAAGCGTGCGCATGTTCTCGAGCTCCGCGAGGATGTTCTGCTGGTCCATGAACTGCGAGAGCTGGTTGGCCGTGAAGAACTCGCGGATGGATGCCTGGAACGGGCGCGGGTTGACGAGCGACATCGGGAGCGTGGTCTCCGACTCGATGGTCGACATGCGGTCCTGGATGTTGCGCTTCATGCGGCTCATGCCGACGCGCATGCGCGCCTGCAGCAATTCGCCGACGAACCGCACGCGGCGGAAGCCGAGATGATCAATGTCGTCGGGCTTCGCGTCCGGGTTGAGATTGAGCTTCGCTATCTCGCCGATGATCTTCACGAGGTCGTCGAGCGACAGCGCGCGCTGATCGAGCGCCTTGCCTTCGGTCTTCTCGCCGAAGCGCTGGTTGAGGCGGTAGCGGCCGACCTTCGAAAGGTCGTAGCGATCCGCGGCGAACAGCGCGTTCACGTACTGCTTCGCGTTGTCCGGGGTCGCGAGGTCGCCGTCGCGCATGCGCTTGTGGATTTCCACGTACGCGTCCTCAAGCGTCTTGGCCGGATCATGCGCGATGGTCGCCTGCATGGCGGCCACGGCGGCGTCGTTACCGATGAACTTCTTGAGGATAGCTTCGCCCGTGCCGGCGCCGAAGGCGGTCAGCAGGTTGCTTATCGGGAACTTGCGCTTGCGGTCTATCTTCACGTAGATAGCGCCGTCCGCGTCGGACTCTATCTCGATCCACACGCCGCGGGCCGGGATTATCTTCGCGCCGAAGTACTGCTTACCGCGGGTGAACTCGGACACGAAGAACGCGCCGAAACTGCGGGCGAGCTGCGGGACGATGGCGCGCTCGACGCCCGAAACGATGAACGAGCCGTGCGGCGTCATGATAGGCATGTCCGCGAGGAAGATTTCCTGGGTCTTCTCGGTGCCGAGCGTCTTATTAATGAGCAACACCTTGATCTTTACCGGTGCCTCGTACGTGCGCAGGTTGGCCTGGGCGGACTCTTCGTCCTCCTTCGGCGCGCCGATCTCGAACCCTTCGAAGCGCATCTCGAACTTCTTGCTCGAGTAGTCTGATATAGGCGAAAACTCCTTGAAGAGCTCGTTGAGCCCGTCTTTCAAAAGCCAGTCGAACGATTCCCGCTGGTGGCCCACCAGGTCCGGAAACTCCACGCTGGGCGCGCGGTACGCGCCGAACGTCTTCTGCACGATCTGTTTCGTCTGCATGTGATAGGTATGAAGACGACTCCGACACAAACGCGAAAACAGGAACGCACGGACAAAACCGCTTCCCGCGTTTATTTCGGAATCTTTTATTAATGGCT
Organism: Minisyncoccota bacterium; assembly: GCA_036384675.1. Classification (GTDB taxonomy): domain Bacteria; phylum Patescibacteriota; class Minisyncoccia; order Phycocordibacterales; family Phycocordibacteraceae; genus C7867-001. The sequence goes on along the minus strand of DASVLW010000064.1, from coordinate 759 downwards.
CCCCGCCCTGCCCCTTAAAAATCTGGTGCCCCGCCAGAATGCCCCTTCCAAAACTCACTCGTGTCTGGTTAGTACTAATGTATCGCGGGCGGCGGGGGTCGTCAAGCGGTCCGGAAGGCTGTGGGGATAAGAAAACGGGCGGCCTTTTGGGGCCGCCCGCGTCTTCTTCTACGCGTCATTTGACGATGCGGAGCGCAGGCCTCGGCCTCACGGACTGCACCGTCACCGAAGCGATCTGCCGCCGCACCGCGTCCCGCACCAGCGCGGGATTGTGATGAATGAGCGCCAGATAGCTCCGGTGCCAGCCGCTCGGCTCCCGCTCGCCGTCTTCCCACGCCCGCACGTCCTCGACGCTGAGCAGGAATTGGTTCGCGAAATCGACGCGTGTCAGCCCGAGCCCGAACCGGATCTTCCGAACATTTACCGGCGGAATGGGATTCTGCGTATCTGTCTCCTGCATGTGAACCTCGCCCGATACACCTGGCGGCATTCTATCAAAGCTCGCTCTGATGGCGAGCGGCGGCTACGCGCTGCGCTTCTTCTTCCACGCGTCGATGTTCGCCTGGTGGCCTGACTGGAGGACTTTGGGGACTCGGTAATTCTTCTTTTTGTATGAAATGGTTTCGGGGCGCGTATATACCTCGCGCGACGCGACGCGACGCTCCTCTACGGACGCATCTTTCCCGAGCGTGCCCGGAATGCGGCGCGTGATGGCGTCTATCATCGCCATGGCCGGAACTTCCCCGCCCGTATACACGG
>DASVLW010000063.1:0-2602 GCA_036384675.1 Minisyncoccota bacterium | reverse complement strand
CTGAGGGTCGGCCTCGACGCCGTCCAGGCCGTAGGGCTCGCGCCCCACGAAGACGGTCTTGCCGACGATGCGGTCGACGATGCCAATATATTCCGTCGTCTTTATGAAGCGGATCGGCACGCCGACTTCGACAAGCGGCTTCTGCGGTCCCTGCTTTCCTCGGAACCGACGGTCTGAAGCGGGTATCCGCCCATACTTGTCCATGCGTCTGCGGACGCCGGCACTGAAAGCCATGCTGCACCTCGTTATCTGCGTGAACCCGTTAGCTTGTATACCGTATAGCGCACCGGGCCGTCAACGCTTCTTCCATTCCTTATCTTGGCGGACAAGCTGGGAACGGTCAGCGGGGTCAGCGAGCAGGGCCTCCACGATGCGCTCGGTGCGGACGCTCTGGGAGCCCTTCACGAGAATGGCGTCGCCTTCGCAGACCATGCCCGCAAGCGCCGCGGCGGCTGCCGCGGCGGAATCGAAGCGATGCACGCAGTCCGCCGGCATGCCGGCGGCCTCCGCGGCGTCCGCGATGGCGCGCGCGCGTATGCCGACTGCCGCGACGATGTCCGCGCATCCGGCGGCGCGCTTCCCTGTTTTCTCGTGCTCCTCGACCGAATAGCGCCCGAGCTCCAGCATGTCGCCGAGCACGGCGATACGACGCGCGGCGGGAAGCGCTTTCAGGCCCGCGAGTGCTTCGTCGACCGCGGCCGGCGACGCGTTATAAGAATCATCGATGATGGTCGAGCGGTTGAGTCCCCGCAGCAGGCGTCCGCGGCCCGGCGGTGGCGCATATGAGGCAAGCCCTTTAAGGGCATCAGGAACCGCGTGGCCGAGCGCCTCGGCGAGCGCGACGGCAGCGGCAGGCGCGAGCAGCTGCTGGCGCCCGAGCGCGTCCGGCGCGAACAGCGCGTATGCCGTTCCGCCGACTTCGATATCCGCTTCCATGCCGGCGGGACGGCCCGCTTCCATGCGGACGCGCGGCTCGCCTACCGACACGTGCGCGTCCGGCGAGAATCCGAACGTGATGATGCGGGCAGGAACGCGCGCCGCGTAGCGGCGCGCGTACTCGTCTTCGCTATTGATGATGAGCAGCGCGTCGGGCGCGAGCGCGTAGGCCGGCGCGAATTCCTCATCCCGTACGGCTTCAGGGCTCGCGTACGCCTCCACGTGCACGGGCACCGCGGGCAGCATCGTCACGACGACGGCATCCGGCGTCGCGATGCGCAGTATCTTCGCCAAATCGCCCGGACGGTCCGCGCCCACTTCGAGCACGAGCAGTTTCGGATAATGGTTCGGCAGCAGGAGGAGCGCAAGGGATTCCGCGATGACGGAGAACCACGCAAGCGGATGCGTCCACGGGTTCCTGGCGCCCAGTATGGTGAGCGGCACGCCGAATTCGCTGTTGAAGCTCTTCTCGCTCGCGCGCAAGAACGTCTGGCCCGCGAGCGCCGCCGCCACGGCGTCCTTGGTCGAAGTCTTTCCCACGCTGCCCGTGACCATCACGATGGCCGGCTTGTATTTGCGCACGACCGCGCGCGCCAGTACGGCGAGCAGCGAGGCGGCGATGGCGCGGAGCAGGTGTTTCATTTATTTGTTATCCGGTCGGTCGGGCGGTATCTGGTAATAGTCTATGAGGTAGTGGACGAGGTCCGTATAGGTCGCGGTGAGGGTTTCCGACGCGTACTCGACATGCTGCGGGTCGAGCGTATAGAGCAGCACGACGAAGCGCGGATTGTATGACGGGAAATAGCCGAAGAACGAGTGGAAGAAGCGATTCTGGTAGTACTTGCCGTCGGGGCCGATGAGCTGGGCCGTGCCGGTCTTCGACGTCACCGACATCGACGGTATGCGCACCGTACCATTGCTCAGGTTATTGTCATAGACGTACGTGAGCATGCGGCTCAATACCTGCGCCGTGGACGGCTTGAACACCTGCACCGGCTGGCCCCAGTCGAGCGTCTTGGTGACGCCTGAAGACAGCACGATTTTGGTCGCGAGATGCGGCGTCACCATCGCGCCGCCATTCGCGAGGGTGCCGAGCGCGCGTATCATCTCGACCGGCGTCGTCGCGATGCCCTGGCCGAACGACGCGTTCGCGAGCTCGACGGCGTCGGGGTTGGTGAGGTTGCTGATGAGCCCGTGCGTTTCCCCCGGCAGGTCGATGCCCGTGGTCGTGCCGAGGTCGAGCTGCTTGAAATAGTCGGTGAAGCGCTTGCTGCCGAGCTGGTTGGCGACGAATGTCGCGCCTACGTTCAGCGACTGCGACAGTACCTGCTGCATCGGGATGACGCCGCGCGCGACATGGTCGTAATTGCAGACCTTGTAGCCGTTAAGTTCCAGGCAGCCGGTATCGTCATACGTCGTGTTCTCGGTGACGGCGCCGGCGTCGATGCCCGCCGCCATCGTGAGCGTCTTCACGATGGACCCGAACTCGTACACGTGCTCGACCAGCGGGTTCGGGAACGTCGACGGATCCGCATTCGAGAGGTCGTTCGGGTCGAACGTCGGCACGGACGTAAGCGCGATGATGGCGCCCGTCGAGGGATCCATGATGATGCCGCCGGTCTCCTTGCTGTCGTATTTCGCCTGCACCGCTTCGAGGTCATCGGTG
>DASVLW010000062.1:0-6578 GCA_036384675.1 Minisyncoccota bacterium | reverse complement strand
CACGGCGCTCTTCCTCGAGTTCTGGCTCGCGCTCTCGCTCTGGTATTTCGGCGAAGTAGTGTGGCCGCATCTCATACTCATCGGCATCCCTATCGCGTTCATCTTCTACGGCTATGACAAGTATTCGATAGAAGGCTGGCTCTTTAAGCGACGGAAGCTGGAACCAGTGCTCTAACCGTCGAGACATACGCGGGAATGCCCGCATTGGGTATACTGGTGAGCCATGGAAGATGCGGAGCTCGTCGCGGCGGCCAAAGACGGCGACGAAGCCGCCATTGAGTCGCTCGTGAAGAAATACCTGCCGCAGGTGCTGCGGCTCGCCGCGCGGCTTGCGGGCCAGACGGAACTCGCGGAAGACATCGCGCAGGAAGCGTTCGTGAAGGCGTGGCGCAATCTGAATACATACGACGCGGCGAAGCCGTTCGCGCCGTGGATGCTCGCCATTACGCGCAATGCGGCGCTCGATCTGCTCAGGAAGCGCCGCGCGGTGCCGTTCTCCGCGCTGTCGCCGGAAAACGGCGAGGACGGCATGGATTTCGCGGACACGCTCGCGAGCGAGGAGCCGCTGCCGGAAGAAGTGCTCGCGCGCGCGGAATCCGATCAGACAGTGGCGGCCGCGCTCCTACGGCTGCCGGAGCGCGACCGCACGGTGCTGACGCTCCGCTACGAGAACGCGTTATCGTTCGAGGACATCGGCGCCGTGATGAAAGCGCCGATGAACACCGTGAAGAGCTGGCACCGGCGCGCGCAGGCGCGCCTGCGCGCGCTATTATTATCAGACGGCGGCGACGCTGCACCGCGCCATGACTGATATGCGTACAGAAGATATGGGAAGCTTTGAGCGTCTGTTCCAGACTCTCCCGCCGACCATACCGTCCCCGCGCCTCTGCGAGCGGGTCGTGGACGGTATCCGGCAGGAACGCGCGCGTGCCGCAGGCACGCGGTTCTTCGCCGCGCTCGCGGTCGCGTTCGCGTCCCTGGCCGGCATGGTGTACGCCGTGCGGCTCTTTGCCGCGGCGGCATATGAATCCGGATTCTCGGCGTACGCGTCGCTCGCCTTCTCGGACGGCGGAACGCTTTCGGCGCACGCGAGCGCGTTCGGCGCATCTCTTTTGGAATCCCTGCCAGGCCCCGAAGCGACGCTCGTGCTGCTGCTATTCGCCATCCTCATACAGTCCGCGCGCATCGCGGCAGGCTCCGGCGCGGCCTGGCGCATGGCGCGCGCGAGCGCGCACGGGCTGCTATCATAACCACGCCCGCATTTTCGTATGGACTCCAAGGACGTACTGGCATTCACCAAATCGCACCGCTTCGTGAGCGTGCTCGCCGTCATCGGCTTCCTCATCATCGCGCTCGTGGTGTTCGAGGCGGGCGTGGCCGTCGGCTTCCATAAGGCATCGTTCGCCTCGCATTGGCAGGACAACTACGCGCGCAATTTCGGCGACCCGCGCCGCATGATAGTCCTGCCGGGCGGCGTACCGAACCCCAACGGTGCCGCGGGCACCGTCGAAAGCGTGGCGCTCCCGACATTCGTCGTGGACGGCAAAGGCGAACCGGAAAAGACCGTCGTCATCGGCGGCGACACGCTGATACGCGAAGGCAATGCCGCCGGCGCTCCGGGCGACATCGTGCCGGGCGCGATGGTCGTCGTCATCGGCTCGCCGGCCGACGACGGCGCCGTGCAGGCGCAGCTTATCCGGATATTCCCGGCCGCGCCCGCGCAGCCAGCGCCGTAGCTTATTTGGTAATGACGACGATGTCGTCGTGCGTGAGCGCCCACACGAGCGCGGCCACCCAGCCTATGACCGTAAAGCCGAGGAAAAGATTGAGCGCGAATATCGCGCCCTTGTTCCTTTTATGCCGGGCAAACGCGACGATAGAAGGGACGAAGTAAAGGATGAAGGCGACGAGCAGGAAGGTACCCATGCATTAGGCGAGGCTTGTGAGCGTGTCGGCGAGCTTCTCCAGCATATCATCAGCATTCTCGTACTCGATACGCTTCGTTACGACATTGTCTATGGAAAAGGACGGCGTGGCTCCCTTTTCGTACAACGCAATGACCGGAACGCCGAACGCATCGGCCCAGCCCATTTCTATGCCCGCGCCGAGAGACGGTTTCGTCACTTCCGCGACGAGAACATCGCAGCCCTTGATCATATCCCGCGTAATCTCTTCGACCGGTCCTTCCTGCGGAAGCAGGATCTCGTGCTCGGCATTGAGCGCCGATGCGCGCAGGGGTCCATAGAGCTTCGGTTTGAAATCGAAGTTGCTCGAGTGCGCGACGAAAATCTTCATGACCGAGATTATACCCTCTTTCCAGAGGAGCTCAACCTGGCGCGGTGATATCCACAGGCGCGGGGCGATTTCTTGCGTTTAGGGCCTGTCTGTAGCATAATTGAGCCACTCGCAGTTTCGTGAGCTTTCTGTGGCGGAACCCGCCATCCAAAGCGTTCTGTCCGGCGAGGTTAGCTAATTAAGTTCACAGCCACACATGGCAACGAATAAGTTGTATGTCGGCGGTATCCCGTACCGCTCGACCGAGGATGAGATGCGCGCCGCTTTCGAGGAAGCGGGCGCGGTCACGTCCGTCAGCATTATCATGGACCGCATGACCGGCCGCTCGCGCGGTTTCGGCTTCGTCGAGATGGCCGATGAGGCCGCGGCGCAGGCCGCGATCGACAAGTGGGACGGCAAGGAGTTCGGGGGCCGCACGCTCTCGGTTTCCTTTGCCCGCCCGCAGGGCGACCGCCCTCCCCGCGATAATCGCGGTGGCGGTTACGGCGGCGGCTATGGCGGCGGCGCAAGCCGCGGCGGTGGCTACGGCGGAAACGGCGGCGGCTACGGCAGCTACTAATCCTCTCGCTGGATACGAAAACGTCCGCTCTTCTGGAGCGGGCGTTTTCGTTATCTGTCCGGCGCCGCACTGATCCCCTTCGGACAAAAGGGCGGGCACCGCTTGCGCGCTGCCCGTCAAAACGCGACGGCGGTACTCTAGTCTTTCCTTCGCGAACCCTGCGGCTGGTACGCCCTTCGGCAATGCGCTTCGCAATACGGCTTTCCCTTCTTCGGCTTCAGGCCGCAGAAATGGAAACTCCGGTCCGCCGGGCTCCCTATCGGCCATTTGCAGGTGCGGTCGTTCACCGTAAGGATGGTGAGCGGCTTGCCGCTTGCGAGAACGGCGGCGCCTTCGAAAAACGTCTCCACGTCTTTCTGCGCTTGCGGATCCGCGGGTTCAGGCGGTTTCTTCCCGCGGGAGCCGAATGCATCGGTCTTCCGCGGCATGCTTTTCTTCACGCGCGGCATGGCCGTCTCCTGTCGGTTCCTCTGCCTATAATTAAATCATGCGAACGCGCGGGCGCAAGGCGCCCGCTGCGCCGCGAACGCTACCGCGCCTGCGCCTCGCGCTTTTTGGCCTCCGCGCTCCAGCCGACGAGATTCGCGATTATCTGCAGGAACGATCCGACCGCGGCGAGCGCGAGCATGAATATCGGGAACCACGCGAACGGCGTCGCGAAATAGAAGAACGGGACGAAGAACGCGAACCACAGCCCGAGGCACCACGGGCAATTCATGAGCGTGTTGATGGTCCCGAGGAACGAATACGGGTCGCTGGCGGCGAACCACTCGCGAATGAAGCTCGTGATGCTGTCGTAGCAAAACAGGCGTACGAGGCGCATGACGGCAAGCGCCATCAGCGTAAAGTCGCCGAGCGATACCCACGGCGTGAGCAAGCTGCCTTCCATGAGCCAGATCGTGCCCCACGCGACGATTGCCGCGAATACGAGGCCGAAGAATACGTGCCAGTAGTGGATGCGGTTTTTCATATGGCTATAGTGTATAACACCTTCATGGACGCACGCGGCATGGGAAAGGAAGAGCGGCAGCTGCTCGAAGAAAAATACGGCGGGGATGCCGCGGCGGCGGGGTTCACCGAGGACCGCGCGCGGCTCGCCGCAGGCGAGCCGCTGGCATACGTCATCGGCTGGCAGCCGTTTCTCGGCCTGTCCATATACCTCGACAGCAAGCCGCTCATCCCCCGCCCTGAAACCGAATGGTGGACGGAAGAACTCATCAGGCATCTGAAGGAACGCTTCGGCGGCAGCACGCTCCGTTTGCTTGACCTCTGCGCAGGGTCGGGCGCCATCGGCGCGGCGGTGCTGGCCGCGCTGCCGAACGCGCGCGCGGCGTTCGGCGAGCTGCGGCCGGAGCATGCCGCGACCATCGAAAAGAACCTGCGCGCCGGCGGCATCGATGCGGCGCGCGCCGACGTGCGGATTGGGGACGTGTTCGAACCGTTCGCCGGCGAGCGGTTCGACATCATCGCGGCGAATCCGCCGTACATCCCCGAAATCCGGACGCTCGCGTCGAGCGTCGCCGGATATGAGCCGCGCGAAGCGCTCTATGCGGATGCCGACGGGCTCGGCGTCATCCGCCGCATCGCGACGGGTGCGGCGGCGCACCTGAATCCCGGCGGCGAACTATGGATGGAATGCGATATCGATAACGCGGGTGCGGCCCGCGATCTGCTGGTTGCGCACGGAGCGCAGCGCGCGGAGTTGCGCACCGACCTGTATGGACGCCCGCGCCTTGCCATAGGGTATTATTAGGCCATGCCCGACTCGCCCCTCTCCATAGCCATTTCAACGAGCTCGAATCCCCTGTCCGGCCTCGGCCGCTTCGCCGGCGCGCTCGACGCGCGCAGCGTCGCCGCGGTCATCCTCGCGCTCATGTTCGGGTTCTGGCTCATCTATACGCTCGTCGCGACGTATCACCTGGTGCGATACGGCCACCGTTCGTGGCTCACCGTGCCGGCCATCGGCATCCACCTGTTCGTGTCGCTTTCGCTCGCGCTGTTCGCCGTGAGCGGTCTCGCATAACTACTATGGAAGAATTCGAACTCGAGCCGGGCGAACGCGTCATCCGCTCCATCAGGAAGCACTGGATCATATTCGCGCTGCGCCTGCTGCCGTATGCCCTGCTCGGCGTACTGCCGCTGGCCCTGCCGGCCGTCGTCGCGGCGCTTTCGAACGCGGTGCCGGCATTCGCCGACATCGGGCCCAATCCCCTGTGGCAGTTCGCGCTCGGCATGTGGTGGCTATTCCTCTGGATAGGCGCATTCAATACGTTCGTGCGGTACTACCTCGACCAGTGGGTCATCACGACGACGCGCATCGTCGACATCCACCAGTACGGATTCTTCAACCGCCGGGTGTCGAGCTTCCTCCTCGACCGCGTGCAGGACGTGACGACGAGCGTCGACGGATTCCTCGCGACGATGGTCGGTTTCGGCACGCTGAATGCGGAGACGGCCGGTCGCGACGAGCAGTTCCAGATGATGGGCGTCGCGAATCCCGAAGGCCTGCGCGACCTCATCATGCGGGAAGTCGCGGATTTGCGCGCGGCCGGACATAGCGACGGCGTCTGATTTGATGATTTCCGCCGCGCGCGGCATCTGGTAAAATCAGCAGATGGACAAGGAGCAGAGGCTTTCGACCGAGCCGTATAAGGGCGTGCGCGATTTCTATCCCGAGGACTGGGCGCAGCACGGGGCGATATTCAGGAAAATACGCCGCGTGCTGCGCATGAACGGCTACGCCGAATACCAGGCATCCCCGCTCGAGCGCACCGAGCTCTACGAAAGCAAAGGCAACGACGAGATAGTGAGCGACCAGACGTATACCTTTGAAGACCGCGGCGGGCGGTCCGTGACGCTGCGTCCGGAAATGACGCCGACGCTTGCGCGCATGGTGGCAGCCAAGCGGCGGGAGCTTACGTTCCCGCTCCGATGGTTTTCCATCGGCAACCGGTTCCGCTACGAACGCCCGCAGAAAGGCCGCCTGCGCGAGTTCTATCAGGCCGATATCGACCTCGTGGGGCTTCCCGAAGGCGAAGCGGACCGCGAAATAGTCTGGCTCGCCTATCGCATCGTGAAGGCGTTCGGCGCCAAAGACGAGGATTTCAAGATACGCGTGAACGACCGGCGCCTCCTGATGAGCGCAGCGGAAGCCGCGGGCTGCGTGACGCCCGACATCGCGCGCCAGTACCTGCGCCTGCTCGACAAGAAGGACAAGCTTCCGGCCGAGACGTACCGCGCGCAGCTCGCCGCTATCGTGCCGCGCGATCCTATGGCGGTCGTCGAAGAAGAAACGGAAGGGCCGGTCGCCGAGCGGCGCGATGCGGTGAAGGCGTTCATAGAAAGCGTGAAGAAATGGGGCGTTTCGAACGTCGTCTTCGACCCGACGCTCGCGCGCGGCTTCGACTACTACACCGGCATCGTGTTCGAGATATTCGATACGAACCCGGAAAATCCCCGCGCGCTCTTTGGCGGCGGCCGCTATGACGGGCTCGTATCTTTGTTCGGCGGCGAGCCCGTACCGGCCGTGGGCTTCGCGTTCGGCGACGTGACGCTCCAGGACTTCTTGTCGACGCACGGGCTGCTTCCCGCGCCGAATGCGGTTCCTGATATTTACCTCGGGACCGCAAGCGAGGAATCCGTCCCCGCGGCCCAGATGGCTGGCATGAATCTGCGCATGCAGCGGGTGAAGACGTGGGTGAATCTAAGGAAGCGCAAGCTTTTC
>DASVLW010000061.1:0-4774 GCA_036384675.1 Minisyncoccota bacterium | reverse complement strand
ATGCCGCGCATGCGCTCGCGCGCGCGCTCAAGCGCCTCGGCGTCGGCGTCGATGCCGATGAGCGTGCCGCCCTGGCCGAGGCGCTCCGCGATCTTCACAAAATGCCCTGCGCCGCCGACCGTGGCGTCGACGACGGTATCGCCCGGCTCTATAGCGAGCGCGTCGAGCGTCTCTTCAGGCAGCACCGAAACATGGAATACCGCCGGACCTTCAGTCTCGAAATCTGGCATGACCGGGGTGGCGAGCGTCTGCATAGGTCAGTCGCGGCTGCCGAGCGCCTCGGCGAACTGATCGGCGTCGCGCTCGATGGACGCCGTGTACTTCTTCCACGCATCTTCTTCCCAGATCTCGACGCGGTCGGCGACGCCCGCGATGACGGCCTTCACCGAGATTCCCGCGAACGACTTGAGGTTCTCGGGCACGAGCACGCGGCCGGCTCCGTCCACTTCCGCTTCGAACGAGCCGGCGAGGAAGAGGCGCGCGAGGCCGCGGCTCGCCGCGTTCCCGCTCGTCTGCGCCGCATAGCGGCGGGCCTCCTTCTCCCATTCCTTGCGGGAATAGACGTAGATGCAGCGATCAAGGCCGCGCGTGATTATCACGGCGCGGCCAAGACCTTTGCGGAATTTCGCCGGAAGCGAAACGCGGTTTTTCGTGTCAAACGTGTGAAGGTATTCTCCGAGAAACATGAGGAGCAGTCGATGGGTCGTCGGCGCGGGAAGGGCCCATGGCTAGACCGCTTCCCACTTCCTGTGACTTATAATGCAGTATATGACACTTCCTCCCACTGCCCTACCGAATGGCCTGTGGATAAGCACACAAGTTGCATGGCGGGGCTAAAAATGTTACGGTACGCCTATGAACGCCCCGCAGCTCGCGCACGTCTTCATTACGAAGGCACTCCTTCGCCCCGAAGGAGGCCGTACGCGCTGCTAGGCACCCAAAACGCCACAGCACGAGAACGGCCTCCCAAGGGAGGCCGTTCTCGTGCTGTGGCGGCCTGATGCGGGCGCCCGATCCGTCGGACTTCCGCATCAGGTCACTTGTTCTTTCCAAGACGATACGGACTGACCTGATCCGCTATCGCAAAGGGCTACTCAATGCAACGCATTCCTCTACACGCGCCGCTCGTCATGATCAATGACGAGCACGCCCGCCACGCGGCGTTGGTGCTCGCGCGGTTCGGCTGTCCGGTCATACCGGCGATCGGAGATACTCTACTGCCAGAGAACGGCTTCGGCCTTTTCGAAAGTACGGGTGAAGGTCGCGATTGGCCAGGCTCGTTCCTTAGAATCAAGTTGCGCGATGACGATCCAAAAGTCTTCGAAGCGCGCGGTATCATCATCCCGCCCCGGCTTAGCGGCCTCGCCGGCTTCATCGCCATCCGAGCGTGCGGCGTTCCGGAACTGCAAAAGCCGGAAAACGCAGGCCGTTTCCACGAAGCGATGCGCCAGCTCGCTATCCGGAGCGTCGGACACAAGATGGCATCCGGAAAAACGAAGAAAGATCGCAAGAAACGGTCACTGCGGGAAGAACGCCACTTCAGTTCTCTGTAAGTGAATGGCAAAGAAGAAACACGCGGCTCCTTAATGGGGCCGCGTTTGTCTTTATGGCCCGGATTACTCGTCCCGCGGCTTAAGAAGCGGGAATACCTGCGCTTCGCGCACGGATACGCCTTCGAGGAAGCTGAAGAGGCGCTCCGAGACGCCGAACCCGAACGTGGGCGGCATGCCGTATTCGAGCGCCTCGACGAACGACGCGTCGTTCATCTGCGCTTCGTCATCCCCCGCCTCGCGCAGCTTCTGCTGGCGCATGAACCGCTCCGCCTGGTCGACCGGATCGTTGAGTTCGCTGAAGCCCTTGCCGTTCTCCGAGCCGCCGAGCACCACCTGGAAGCGCTCCACCACCCGCGCGTCTTCCGTGCTCTTCTTTGCGAGCGGCTCGAGGTATACGGGCACGTTGACGAGGAAGCCGGGACCGCCGAGTCCTTTCCGTATCTTCTTCCACAGCAGGTCGACGCACCGCTCGGCGCCGACGCCCGTTTCATAGGCGATGCCTTCCCGGTCGAGTATTTCGAGCAAAGCCGAAACATCCGATGCGGGCGTGATATCGCGCGGGTCGACGCCGTAGGCGTCCATAATGAGCTGGCTGAAATCATAGGTCTCCCATTCCTTGTCGAAATCGACATCGAATCCGCGGATGGAGAACTGCCGCGTACCGTACACGCCGTCCGCGATGGCGCGATAGAGCTCGGTGATCATCCGCATGCCGTGCCGGTAGTCTTCGTACGCCTCGTAGAATTCGAGCTGCGTATAGTCCTGCAGGTGCTCGTTCGACATGCCCTCGTTGCGGAAGATGCGCCCTATCTCGAAGACTTTCGGCAGGCCGGCCACCATCAGACGCTTCTGCCAGAGCTCGCCGGCCGAGATGCGCAGGTACACTTCCATGTCGAGCGCGTTGTGGTGCGTGATGAACGGGCGCGCCTCGGCGCCGCCGGTCGTCGTCTCGAGCACCGGCGTCTCTACTTCCACGAACCCGCGGTCGAGCAGAAAGCGGCGGCACGTGTTCCAGAACGCCGATTTGCGCTTGACGCGCTCCGCGATGTCGCGGGACAGGAGCATGTCGATATAGCGCTTGCGGTAGCGCTCGTCCTCGTCTTTTATGCCGTACCATTCGTCCGGCAGCGGGCGCAGCGCCTTTGCGAGCATCGTCCAGGAGCTCGCAAGGAGCGATTTCATGCCGCGCTTGGTCGTGAAGGCGATACCACGCACTTCGATGATGTCTCCCAGGTCTACGAACGCGACGAAGTCGTCGTACGCCGCGCCCATGTCGTCCTGCTTCAGATAGGCCTGGACGCGCTCGGTACCGTCGAACAAGTCGATGAACAGGGAGCCGCCGTGCTCGCGCATGGACATGACGCGACCCGCGAGCGCGACGCTCGCGCCCGAAGCCGCGAGCTCATCATGCTGCGCGAGGAAGCGCGCTCCGGTGTGGGTGCGCGCGCTGCCGGCCGGATACGGGTCCATGCCCTTCTCCCGCATCAGGGCTATTTTTCGCAGGCGTTCCGTCCGTATATCGTCGAGCAACATGGCCCAATCCTAGCATGAACTTCCCGGCCGGATAGCGTTTGCGTACCCTTATTCCCTATGGTATTACTGCGGCGAACCGCAGTGATGTCCTTTGTCACGAGAGATGCCCCGTCGGGGCATAGCGGTCAGGGAGAAAAAGATGAAATTGCTTCTTTTGCTTTTTGCCGTCATCATCGTCGGCGTGTTGTATGCCCTCGGCATCATCGGCCCCTTCGGCGGCGTCGCGGCCGCGGTCGGCTGGATCGTGGCGGTGCTCGCGATTCTGGCAGTGTTGTACATGGTGACGCGCACCGGCCCAGCACACACAAAGGCGCGCCACGACAATTTCACCGGCGGCAGCGGCCACGGCCACTAATCGCCGCTCGCTTGAAAAACGTGCGCTCCCCGGTTCCCGGAGGGCGCACGTTTTCTTTTGTATTTCTTTTGTATGCGCACCTATCTTTGTCGAGCGAGCGAACCACAGACATATAAGGAGGCTCTCGCAAGGAGAGGCCGACGCGTACTCCCTATATGCCTGTGGTGAGCGAGCCGCTACGAAACCTTCTCGATGGTGTAGGTCTGCTTGCCCGACGGCGTCTCGAACGTGAACGTCTCGCCCTTCTTCTTGCCCATGAGCGCGGCACCCAGGGGCGACACGTGCGAAAGCTTGTGTTCGCGCATATCGGCCTCTTCGCTCCCCACGATGGTGTATTCGTGCGCGTCGGGTCCGCCGCCCTTCTTTATCGATACTTTCGAGCCGAATCCCACGACATCCTTCTTCTTGTTGTCCGTCTGGATTTTCGCGTGCTTCACCAAGTCCTCGAGCTTCCGGATGCGCTCTTCGGTTGCGGCCTGCAGCTCGCGCGCCTCCTGGTATTCCGCGTTCTCGGAAAGGTCGCCGAGCGAGCGGGCGTACTCCAGGTTCTTCGCTATCTCCGTGCGGCGCACGGTCTTGAGGTTCTCAAGCTCCTTCACCATCTCGTCGAATTTCTCCTGCGAAACGACAGTATCTTGCTCGGTCATGAAAATTGGCTAGAAAAAGTGAGAACGGCGGGCTGATATGCTTCAATTGTACCTGAGCGGCCCCCGGGCGCAAGCGTTACTTAAAATACTCGGGCGCGGCGGCATGGAGCGCCGACAGGAACCGGTGCATGACGTAGATGCCGCCGGTCGAGTTCCCGGCCGGACCCTTTTCCATCACGACGACGTATACGTATTTCGGGTCATTGTACGGCCAGAACCCCACCGCCCATGCGTTATAGAACTCATTGTGAAGGCCGAGCTGCGCCGTGCCCGTCTTGCCTGCCGGATCCACGAATGACAGGTCGTTGAGCCCGACCGACGTGCCTTCCGTCACGCCCTTCCTCATGCCTTCACGCACCACTTCGAGGTTCGCGGGGCTCACGGCGAGCGTCTCGCCGCCGACCGCGCCGCTCGTCTTCAGGAGCGTCGGCGTCAGCAGCTTCCCGCCGTTGGCTATCGCCGCGATGGCGCGCGCTTCCTCTATCGGCGTCAGCTGCATCGAATACTGGCCGATGGCCGTGTGGTAGGTGTCGCCGATATTCCACGCCTCGCCGAACGTCTTCTGCTTCCAGTCCGGCGTCGGCACGAATCCAGACTGCTCGCCCGGCAGCTCGATGCCAGTGGGCTTCGTGAGGCCGAACGTCTCGTACCAATAATTGAGCCGGTCGATGCCGAGCCCTTTCTTG
>DASVLW010000060.1:0-2945 GCA_036384675.1 Minisyncoccota bacterium | reverse complement strand
GCTTCCCACGCGTGCCGCGTGGTCGGCAGGACGGGATTGTGCGCGGCGCGCCCGAGCTTTAGCGGATACCAGCTGCCGATCAGCAGGTCATACGCGTGCGCGATGAAATTCCGGAAATGCACGGGGCGCAGCAGGTACCAGGCGCCGATGAGGAATATCGCGGACGCAGCGAGCGCGCCGATGGCCGCGGATATGAGCGCGATGAACTGGGCTGCGGTCATGCGGCGGGGGCAGCACGGCCGAAGTCGTCATCGAGCCGCACGATGTCGTTCTCGTCGAATTCGCCGAGCGCGATTTCAAGCACGGCGACGCCTGCTGCGCCGCCCGCGAGCCGGTGTACGGCGCCCTGCGGAATCTCGACTTCGTCGCCAATGGCGACCGCGCGTTCCGCACCGTCGACGGTCGCGGTTCCCGCGCCCTCGATGACGTGCCAGAATTCGGCGCGCTTCGCGTGCTTCTGGAGCGATAGCCGCTTGCCGGCCGCCACGCGCACGATCTTCACGGTAGAGAGCTCGTTATTCGTGAATCGGTCGAACGAACCCCACGGCCGATCCTCGTGATATTGGTTGGGGAGCATGCTCATACTCTATATAAGATACCGCACGCCCGCGCGCTTTATAGCGCGCGGGCGTGCATAACGCTTTCCATCTGCAAAACGAGCGGCCAGAGGCCGCTCGTTTCGTTTCCTACGCTGCCGCAGGAGCGTCAGGTGCCGTTTCCGGCGCCGGCGCTGCCATAGGCTCTGCCTCTGGCGCGGTCTCCGGAGTTGCCTCCGGAGCTCCCGTGTTCATGTCGTCCATCATAGGATGATATGGATTAGCGAGTAACGCCCCGTAAGTGTACATGCTATGCTGCGTCCGGCGCAAGGTATAGCCGCCTATTCATCGATGGACCGCATCAATAACACCGTATACGAGCACCGCCAGCGCGCGGCGCTCACGCAGGAGCAGCTCGCCGAAAAGGCGGGCGTGACGCGCCAGACCGTCATCGCCATCGAGAAAGGGAACTACGCGCCGTCCGTCGCGCTCGCGCTGCGGCTTGCTGCTATATTTAAGACCAGCGTCGAAAAGCTTTTCCATATCGCATGACCACTCACTACATCGTCGCCGCCGTACTCGTCGTGCTGCTGTTCGTCGTTACGATGGGGAATCATCCGGGCATGATGATGCCTGCCATGCCGAATTCGGTCCACATGACGCTGCTCATTCTCGCCGCCGTCCTGGTAGCGGTGTATGCGGGCCTCGTGCTCACCGAGCGCGCGGACGACGAGCGCGAGGAAGCGCACCGCTCCACCGCCGGCCGTATCGGGTTCATCGTGGGCATCGTGACGCTCGCGTTCGCCCTGCTGTTCCAGGGACTTTCGCACGCCATCGACCCGTGGGTGCCTGCCGCACTCTGCGCGATGATCGTCGCCAAGGTCGCGGCCCGCGCCGCCGCCGCCCGCCGCGGCTAATGCATGTCTCCTGTGCTCTCGAAAGCAATCGAAGAGCGATACAGACTTCCGGCGATATCTGCGAGCGGCAGAGTGGAAGGCGGGAAGATGGGCACCAATTTCTGGCTTGAGGCTGGCGGCACGCGCTATTTTTTGCGTAAATATCGTCCGTACGGGATGCCACGTATACAGGAAATCCATGCAGCGAAGGAATTTTTCTCGGGTAAGGAACTTCCGGTCATCGCGCCGTTACGGACGCGAGACAGCGAAACGTTCTTCGAATGGGAGGGGAGCCACTACGCTCTATTTCCCTTTGTAGAGGGGAGACTGATTAGCAGGGAATCCCTAGCGGATGCGCATTTTCGCAACCTCGGGACTTTTTTGGCGAAACTCCACCTCGCCGGAAAGAACCCGCCTGATATCGTACGCGAGGCTGAACATCCATGGAGCCGGGAGAAGTTTCTGAGGCGTACGGATGCGCTGCTCAAGCATCTTGCGGAGAGGCCGGAGCGGGACGCATTTGATATGGCAGTGATTGAGAAACTGGGGATGCAGAAGGAGATGGTGGAAGGAAACGAACAGGTATACAAAGCGAACTACCCGCTGCATCTGACCCATAACGATTATCACGAAAATAACGTGTTCTTTTCGGAAGACGATCAAGTGTCGCATATCTTCGACTGGGAAAAGGCGCAGATGGGCACCCGCGGCCGGGAACTAGCACGCGCACTCGAGCTGCTCGTCTTCAACGATGGTTTCGACGACATCTCATTCAATAACGCACAGATATTTCTCGGAGCTTATAACCATTACTATCCCATCTCTCCCGAAGAGCTTGCGGACGGGATCAGGAAGCGATTCATGAATGTGATGCACGCGGTATGGATTGAAGAGGAACATTATTTCAATGGAAACAATCGCGTCGATATCCTGCTGCCGGTGGAGCGGATGCGCATCGATTACTACGCCCGCCATCTCGACGAGTACATCGTGCGGCTAGGTAAATCCTTATGAAGGGCTGTGTATAGCTACCTTTACATCCAGCATAAGCCAGATACGATGGGGGAATGACATTGCTTTTGATTTCGTTCGTCGCCGGAGCGCTCACGGTACTCGCACCGTGCATACTGCCGCTCTTACCGGTGGTCATCGGCGGCAGCGTGAGCGGCGCGGCAAAGCCGCGCCGCGCGATAGCCATCACGCTTTCGCTTGCGGCATCGGTGTTCATATTCACGCTCGCGCTAAAAGTCTCCACCGCATTCGTGAGCGTGCCGGCGGAGTTCTGGCAGATAGTTTCCGGCGGCATACTCGTCATCGTCGGCCTCTTCATGTTCTTTCCGGGGCTCTGGGACGCGGTCGTGCCGGCATCCTTGAATATCGGCGGCAACAAGCTGCTGGCAGCGGGGAACCAGCGCCGCGGCATCTGGGGAGACATCGTCATCGGCGCCGCGCTCGGCCCGGTATTCTCGTCCTGCAGCCCGACGTATTTCATACTCCTGGCCGCCGTGCTGCC
>DASVLW010000059.1:0-1866 GCA_036384675.1 Minisyncoccota bacterium | reverse complement strand
GATACAGGGATGGGTGGACGTGCGCCGCGACCAGGGAAAGCTCATTTTCTTCGACTTCCGCGACCGCTCGGGGAAGGTGCAGGGCGTCGTGCTGCCGGGCTCTCCGGCGATGGATGCGGCAAAGGAAGTCCGCAACGAGTACGTAGTGCGCGTGGACGGCACGGTGAACAAGCGGCCCGAGAAGAACGTGCAGGCGGACAAGCTGAACGGCGACATCGAGCTTGAAGTGAAGGATATCGAGGTATTTGCCGCACCGCAGACGCTGCCATTTGAGCTTAACGCCGAATTGAATCTTGATACGTATCTGGACTATCTGCCGCTCACGCTGCGCAGCGAGCGGAGCCGCGCGATATTCAAGGTGCAGGCCGAGATCGCAAAAGCATATCGCGCATTCCTCAGTAGCCAGGGATTTACGGAATTCCAGGCACCGAAGCTTATCGGAGACGACGCCGAAGGAAGCGGGGAAGTATTCGAAGTGCCTTACTTTTATGGAAAGACCGCGCACCTCGCCACATCACCGCAGTTTTATAAGCAGATCATGGTGGGAGCGCTCGAACGCGTCTTTTCGGTCGGCATCGTATTCCGCGCGGAAAAGCACAGCACGAGCCGCCACCTGAACGAATACACGTCTATCGATGCCGAAATGGGCTTCATCCGGGACCACCGGGACGTGATGGCGGTTGAAAATAAACTTATGCGTGCCATCGCCGCCCACTTGCGTGAGACCTCAGCGAAGGAATTCGCGCTCCTCGGCGCCGAGATACCTGACGTCCCTGTAGAGATACCGAGCCTGAAGCTGCGTGAAGCGCAGGAACTTATATTCAAGGAGACCGGCAAGGACAAGCGGCAGGAGCCTGACCTCGAGCCTGAAGACGAGCGATGGCTCTGCGAATGGTCTAAGCGCGAGCATGCGAGCGATTTCGTTTTCGTTACGCATTATCCGGTCGGGAAGCGCCCGATGTATACGATGGAAGACTCCGAAGATCCGGGCTTTACCAAGAGCTTCGACCTTCTCTTCCGCGGCGTTGAAATAACGACCGGCGGCCAGCGCCGCCATGACTACCAGAACCTGATCGACGGCATAAGGATGAAAGGGCTCGATCCGGAGAAGTTCTCGTATTATCTCCAAGCCTTCAAATACGGCATGCCGCCGCATGGCGGCTGGGGCATGGGTCTCGAGCGCCTTACGGCGAAATTCCTCGGACTCGCGAACGTGAAGGAAGCGACGCTCTTCCCGCGCGATATTAACCGCATCGATACTCGTCTTTCAGAGAGCGTGAATCTCGAAGAAGATGCTCAATAGATGAAGATAGAAGTAAGCGATAACTAATTATGAAACTCGTATTTTCGAAAGGCGACATCGATGGCGCTCCGAAGGAATGCGCGCGCATCCGCCTGACGGGCGAAGCGCGCGGCACGAAGAAGCTCGTGCGCGAGAACGGCGTCGAATGGATAGAGCTCGGCGCCGGGAAAGCGTCGGAGATGAACCAGCGCAAATTCATCACGCTCTGCCGCTCCATCATCCGCGCCGCTCGCGAGTTCAGAAAGCGCAATATTGCCATTCAGTTCGACAAATCGCCGGAGATTTTCAAGAATCTGCAGAACATCACGCCCGAGGAAGTCTCATCGCTCGCGGCGCAGAACTTCGAGATGGCGGATTTCGAATTCACGAAGTTCAAGACCGCGCCCAAAGAAGGGTTCAGCGGCGTCGACGAGATCCGCCTGTATGGCCGCTCGTATAAGTCCATTGAAGACGCCGCTGTCCGCGGCCAGATAATCGCGCGCGAAGTGAACGCGACGCGCGCTCTTGCGAACACCCCCGGCGGCGATATGACTCCAAGGAAACTCGCGGCGGCTGCCAAAGAC
>DASVLW010000058.1:0-4681 GCA_036384675.1 Minisyncoccota bacterium | reverse complement strand
TTTGGGCCGCGGTGTTATCCACAGCTCTATCGCCTTCCCTATCTCGAACGGCGTTTCATCCGTCGTGAAGGTCGGCGTATCGGAGCGGCCGAATCGTATATACACGGGACCCTCGTGCGCGGCGGCCGCCACGACGGCCTTCCGCGCTTCTTCCGCGTCGCCCGGATTAAGGACGAGCATGTGCGGCAGCATGCGCATGAGCCCCAGGTCCTCTAACATCTGATGCGTCGCGCCGTCGGGCCCCACCGAGACGCCCGCATGCATCCCGCAGACCTTCACGTTCGCCTGATTGAGCGCGATGGTCGTGCGTATCTGCTCGTAATTGCGGCCGGGGTTGAACGCGGCATAGCTCGCGATGAACGGGACTTTCCCTTCCGCCGCCATGCCGCTCCCCACCGCCGCCATGTTCTGTTCGGCGACGCCTATCTCGATAAACCGGTCCGGGAATTCCTTCTGGAACCATTCCGCGCGCGTCGACTCGGCCAGGTCCGCGCACAGCACGACGACATTCGGATCTTTCTTCCCCGCTTCGACGGTTCCCTTGCCGAACCCGTCGCGCGTCGGCGCCTTCCCGATGTCGTCCGAGAATACGTTTTCCGAAAGCTTTGCGTCAGGGTTTAGCATGCTCTAGATATCTTATCGCATGAGCGCCACTATAAAAGCGTTAATTTGCAGACCGTAAAACCCGGATACGTCGTTTCGTTGCCTGCCGCGCCGCGCGCGCACGGCACGCCGGTATGCTGCGAAAGCCAGGTTATGCGGGCATTCGTGCAGGCGGTGCCGTTGTAGCCGGTGCAGAAATAGATGAACCCCGTCCAGCTGTCTCCAGATATGGGGAATGCGGGTCCGCCCGGCAGCCCCGGGATATACGTGTTGAGCGCGGCATCGAGCGTCGCGCTCGAATACGTCGGCGAACTCACGGTTCCGCACTTCCCGCCCGGGTAGGCGCCGAGGCAGTGCGGACCGGTATCGCCCGGGTACGGATACCCGCCGTGGTCGAGCACGTACAACTGCAGCGCATTGAGATACTGGTCTATCTCCTGATCCTGCGAGGAAGCGCTCGCCTTGGTGCGCGCCGTATTAAGCGCCGAAAGCACGACCGACGACAGCACGCCGATTATGGCGATCACGATGAGCAGCTCGACAAGCGTGAATCCCCTACGCATATTCGCCCGGGACCCTGCCCGCCATCGTGCGTATCTGCTTCAGGAACCGCTTCGCTTCGTCCGGCTTCGGCGGCTTGCCGTGCCAGCGATAGTCGCCTTCTATTTCCGGCACGCCCTTGCCGGGAATGGTGTGCGCGATGATGAGCGTCGGCTTTTCCGCGATAGCCTTCGCCTCGTCCACCGCTTCGATGAACTGGCGGATATTATGCCCGTCCACTTCGAGCACGTGCCAGTTGAATGCCTCGTATTTCGCCTTCAGCGAGTCGAGCGGCATCACCTGTTCGGTGTATCCGTCTATCTGGATGTTATTGCGGTCCATCACGGCGGTGATGTTGGAGAGCTTGTACTTGCCCGCGAACATGACCGCTTCCCAGATGTTTCCTTCCTGCTGCTCGCCGTCGCTCATCGCGACGTATATGCGGTTCTTTTTCTTGTCCATGCGCAGCGCGTACGCCATGCCCGCCGCCTGCGAAAGGCCCTCGCCCAGGGGACCGGACGTCGTCTCAAGGCCCGGCAGCCGCATGCGCTCCGGGTGCCCCTGCAGCCGGCTGCCGAATTTCCGGAGCGTCAGGCATTCTTCCACCGGGAAGTAGCCCGCATGCGCCATCGCCGCGTACCGCACGGGCACGATGTGGCCGTTGGAAAGTATCAGGCGGTCGCGCTCGGGCCAGTCGGGATTTTTCGGATCCTGCTTCAATATATGGGAATAGAACGCCGCGAATATGTCGGCCATGTCGAGCGGCCCCGCGGTGTGGCCGCTGCCCGCGGCCACGAGCATGGTTATTATCGTCTCGCGGATCTGCTCCGCCTTCTCTTCCAGCGCTTTCACATCAACATCGGTAAGAGCCATCAGGTAAAGTATAGCGCACCTGCGTGAATGCCCGGTGGATTATTCGTAGGTGCCGTATCGCTGCGCGAGATCGTTGAACGCGGCGATTTCGTCGGCAAGGTTCGGCGCGTTCCAGAGCGCGGAACCGATGACGAGCCGGTCCACGCCGGCTGAAAGCAGCGCGGGTGCCGTCGCTTTCGATACGCCGCCGTCCACCTGCACGGCGAGCTTCTGATGCTTGCGCTTGAGCTCCTTCACGCGCTGCACGACCCGGCCGTCGAACGGCTGCCCCTGAACGCCGATGCGGCGGATGCCCATGAGCTGCACGTAGTCTATCTGCTCCACGAACGGCTCGATGAGTCCGAGCGGCGTGTCCGCGCCGATGGCCAGCCCGAGCGATATGAGGTCCGGTATGAAATCTTTCTCATGGCCGTAGCGCGACTGGAAATCGGCGACGAGCTTCCCGAGCGCCGTCGTCGCCTCCGCGTGTATCGTCATCCTCGACGCGCCGAGCGAGACCCACGATCCCACTACCTGCTCGGGATTCTCGGCCATCAGGTCGATGTCGAACGTCATTTCGCCGTAATGCGGGAGCGTCTCCTCCCGTGCGGCCATCAGGGCGAGCTCTTTAGTGCCCCCGCTATACGGCCAGCATGCGGGCGCCGCGAATCGTCCGTCCACGACGTCTATCTGTACGCTGTCGGCAAGGCCGGCGAGCTTCGTCAGCTTGTCTTCGAGTTCCTGCCGTGAGGCCGGCAGGATGGCGGGTACTATGACGCCCATGGGTAAAGTATAGACCCGCACGGCGGCCGTGAGGGGCCGCTGTCTGATAACTCCCTATCCGATGCGCCACCTAGAATTTCGCGATGCGGCGCGCGTGGCGCGCGTCGTTCGAGAACGGCGTGTCCAGGAACACCCGCAGCGCGCCCACCGCCTGCTCGCCCGAGATGAACCGCGCGCCGAGCGAAAGCACGTTCGCGTCGTTATGCTTGCGCGAGAGCCGCACGACGTCGTATTCGTCGACGGCGGGGTGGCCTTCGCGATCGAGGCCGCCCGGCGCGTGCGCGCCGCCATAGAACACCGCGGCGCGCACGCCTTTCACCCGGTTTGCCACCATGCCTTCGCCCTGTCCGTCGCCGCCTATCACGATGCCGCGCGCGTCGCCGCCGGCTTCCGCGACCTTCCGCGCGCAGGCGCCGATGAAATCAGGATAGTCGTCGTCGGGGTCAAGCGCGAACGCGCCGCAGTCCTCCACGTCGTGCCCGAGCGTGCCGATGTATTGGATGAGCGCGTGCTTCAGCGCGAATCCGGCGTGGTCGGCGGCGAGATAGATTTTCATGAAGCCAGCGTAGCGCGCGTTTCCTAAAGACAGCGTGAATTACGAGCCGGCCTTGATAGCGTGGCGCACCAGGCTCTCGGTGTACCCCATCTCGTTGTCGTACCAGGCGAGGACCTTCACCAGGTTGCCGTCCACGACGCGCGTCATGCCGAGGTCCGCGATGGAAGCGATAGGCTCGCCCACGATGTCGCTCGATACCAATTCCTCGTCGGTCGTGGAGAATATGCCTTCCCAGTGCGGATCGGCGCCTGCCTTGCGCAGGATGTCGTTCACTTCGTCCTTGCTCGTCGCGCGCTTGGCGATGAACGTCACGTCCGCGATAGATCCCGCCGGCACCGGCACGCGCAGGCTGATGCCGTCGAACTTTCCTTTCAGCGGCGCGTACGCCTGCGCCACCGCGATGGCGGCGCCGGTCGAGGTCGGCACGATGTTCTGCGCCGCCGCGCGGCCTTCCTTCAGGTCTTTCCTGCTCGGCCCGTCGACAAGCGACTGGCTCGCGGTGTACGCGTGCGTGGTCGAAAGTATCGCCTTCTCGATGCCGATGGCCGCGTCGAGTATCTCGATGACCGGGCTCGCGGAATTGGTCGTGCAGCTCGCGTTGCTCGTTATGGGGCACGTTTTTATCTGGTCATCGTTGAGCCCCATAAGCACCGTCATGCCCAGACCCTCTACGTCTTCCTTGACCGGCGCGCTGATCACCACGTGCTTGGCGCCCGCGTCCACGTGAGCTTTTGCCTTGTTGTAGTCGGTGAAGAATCCCGTCGATTCGATGACTACGTCGATGTCGAGGTCCTTCCACGGCAGATTCGCCGGGTCTTTCTCCGAGAGGAATTTCACTTCTTTCCCGTCGAGCCACAGACTGCCGTCTTTGGCCTCCACCGAAAACGGCGCGCGCTTGTATACCGTGTCGTATTTCAGAAGGTAGGCGAGGTTTTCAAGGCGCCCCAGGTCGTTCACCGCGACGATTTCCACGCCCCTGCCCCAGCTGCGGCGCACGAACGCCCGCCCTATCCTGCCGAACCCGTTTATTGCTACGCGTATTGGTTTCATCCGTTCATTCTAGCCTGCCGCCGCAACCTCCTATCCACAGGTCGGATTTTATGAAGATTTTATCTCCCATTTGCTGTACTAGCCTTGCGCCGGCAGCATGGTGCGGACCGAGACTTGGTATTCTTGGCTCCGAGGGTTCGATCCCCTCTGCCGGCTTCGTACACGAAAGCGCTTATGCCAGGCGTTGACGCCGAGCATCCCGCCGCCTATACTGTGCGCATACCAAGTCTTGGTCCGCTTTGGGTCATCCCGGAGCAAAGAAACTCGCCGGCCTTCGGGCCGGCGAGTTTCTTAATG
>DASVLW010000057.1:0-11552 GCA_036384675.1 Minisyncoccota bacterium | reverse complement strand
GACAAGAAGGACACGTCCAAGAAGACGCGCTTCAATATCATCGACACCCCGGGCCACATCGACTTCACCGTGGAAGTGAAGCGCTCGCTGCGCGTGCTCGACGGCGCGGTCGTGGTGTTCGACGGCGTCGCGGGCGTCGAGCCGCAGTCCGAGACCAACTGGCGCTATGCGGACGAGGCAAACGTGCCGCGCCTCTGCTTCATCAATAAGATCGACCGCACCGGCGCGTCGTTCGAGCGCTCGTATGCCACTATCCTCGACCGCCTGAGCAAGAAAGCGGTCCGCATGCAGATCCCGATGGGCGAGGAAGGCGACAACACCGGCGTCATCGACCTGCTTACGATGAAGTCGTACACATTCCAGGGCAATATGGGCGAAGAAGTCGTTCCGGGGGAGATTCCCGAGAACCAGCTCGAAGACGCAAAGAAATTCCGCGCCGAACTCGTCGAGCGCATCGTCGAGAATGACGATGCGGCCATGGCCGCCTATCTCGAAGGCACCGAGCCGACCCTTCCGGAGCTCAAGAAGATCCTCCGCAAGGCGGTCATCGCGAACGCGATATTCCCGGTATTCACCGGTTCCGCGCTCAAGAACAAGGGCGTGCAGCTCGTGCTCGATGCCGTCGTCGACTATCTGCCGAGCCCGCTCGACATGCCGCCGGTGAAGGGCATCAACCCGAAGACCGGAGAGGAGATCGTCCGCTACGCGAACGACGACGAACCATTCACCGCGCTCGCCTTCAAGCTCCAGGCCGACCCGTTCGTGGGCCAGCTCACGTTCTTCCGCGTGTACGCCGGAAAGATCGAGGCAGGTTCGTACATGTACAACGCGACGACCGGCACCAAGGAGCGCGTAGGCCGCATCGTGCGCCTGCAGGCCGATAAGCGCGAAGAGGTGAAGGAAGTCTTCGCCGGGGAGATCGCCGCCGCCGTCGGACTCAAGGACACCAAGACCTCGCATACGCTGTGCGACGAAGCGCAGCCGATAATCCTCGAATCCATCAAGTTCCCGGAACCGGTGGTAAGCCTGCGCATCGAGCCGAAGACCAAGGCCGACCAGGAGAAGATGGGCATGGCGCTCAAGAAGCTTTCGGACGAAGACCCGACCTTCCGCGTTACCTCGGATCAGGAGACGGGCGAGACCATCATCAGCGGCATGGGCGAGCTGCACCTCGAGATTCTCGTGGATCGCATGCAGCGCGAGTTCAATGTCGGCGCGAATGTCGGCAAGCCGCAGGTGGCATACCGCGAGACCATCCAGGGCTCGGCGGACGGCGAGGGCAAGTACATCAAACAGACCGGCGGCAAGGGCCAGTACGGCCATGTGAAGATCCACATGAAGCACCTGGAGCCGCTCGAGGATCTGGAGGAGAAGATCGCGAAGAACGTCGTGCGCGAAGACCACTTCGAGTTCGTCAACAACATCAAGGGAGGCGCTATTCCGCAGGAGTTCATCGGCCCGGTGGAGAAGGGCATGCGCGAGTCCCTGGACCGCGGCATCCTCGCCGGATTCCCGATAGTGGACGTGTCCATCGACCTCTATGACGGCTCGTACCACGATGTGGACTCGTCCGAAATCGCCTTCAAGATCGCGGCGTCCATGGCATTCCAGGACGCAGCCGCCAAGGCGAAGCCGGTCATCCTCGAGCCTATTATGAAAGTGGAAGTCGTCGTGCCGGAGCAGTTCATGGGCGACATCACGGGTTCGCTCTCCGGAAAGCGCGGCGCCATCGAAGGCATGGAAGAGCGCGGCCAGAACAAGGCCATCCATGCGAAGGTTCCGCTCTCGGAGATGTTCGGGTACACCACCACGCTCCGTTCCATGACCGAAGGACGCGGCTCC
This sequence comes from Minisyncoccota bacterium, assembly GCA_036384675.1. Lineage (GTDB taxonomy): Bacteria > Patescibacteriota > Minisyncoccia > Phycocordibacterales > Phycocordibacteraceae > C7867-001. The sequence continues at coordinate 9,710 of DASVLW010000057.1, read as the reverse complement.
ATGACCATGGAATTCGACCAGTACCAGATCGTGCCGACGAACGTCGCGCAGGAAATAATCGCCAGCCGCAAATAGTTTTAGAAGCACTGGTTCGCGCACAAGGCCGCCCGCAGGGCGGCCTTGTGCTATAGTCCGCACATATGGATATGACCAATATGAACGTAAAGATCGGGTGGATTATCGGAGGCGTCGTCGTGGCGCTGGGCCTCATCGCATTCGCCGTGTATGACAGCCAGAAGCCGGTTCTGCCGCCGGTCGCGGAAACCGCTTCGTCCACCGACGCGACGTCGACTATGCCAGATGCTATGCCGGCTTCGCATGCGGCCGCTCCGGCCCCTGCCGCCCCGATATCTACGACCACGGTCGTGAATGCGGACGGCACCATCGTCTTCACCGCGCCGACGCCGGTCACCGTCGCGATAGGGAAGACCGCCGTCGAGCGCGCCTCGGGCCTGCGCATCACGGTGAAGAGCATCGCGAGCAAGAAGAAACTCCCGGTGAGCACGAACCCGACCCCGACCGTCCTCACGATGACCCTCAATACGGGTTCCTGTACGAACGGCACGTGCACATCGCGCGAGGACACGGCGCAGAACGTCTCGCTCTCGAACGGACAGTCCATCGTGTTCGGCGGCTATACCGTAGCCGTGAGCGATTTGACCCTCACGGACGCGACCTTCGCGGTCTCCAAGGCCCTCTAGGGTCTTCACCCGTCATTCACGGCCTGTCCTGTAGCCTCGAGCCATGACTTCACGAACGCTATCCATCCCTGCCGGACGCGCGGCGAAAGCCGCCGCCTTTGCGTTTATTGCCGCGCTCGGGTTCGCGTGTATCAGCGTTACTCCGGCAAGCGCCCATTCGAATTCGAGCAGCAACGGGCACTATAGCTATGACTCCCATGGCAATGCGTACTGGAGTTCAAGCTCGGACGACGATTCCCGCGATAACGACTGGAACCGGGGAAGCTCCTGGTCATGGAATCACGATGGCCGCGATAACGATTGGAACCGCAGCAGCGATGACTGGAACGACGACCGGGACAACGGAAACGACAACTATTGGAATCGGGGCAATTCAGGGAACAGCTGCCGCAATCAGAACAGCTCTTCCTACAGCGTGAACGGCTACTACAGCTACGATTCCCACGGCGTCGCGCACTGGAACACCGACGACTCGCGTTCATCGAACCGCTGCGACTAGCGGCCTATCCAGCCCGAGGCTTGCATTTGCGAGGGCTTGCGGTATCTTTGGTATAACGCATATCCGCGCGTTCTTTGTCGTGCGTGCGGCCGAAGCGTCCATTACTTAGCAACGATTTACTCTTAGTTTATTCCTATGGCAGATTCCTTCGACCGCAGCAAGCCGCACATGAACGTGGGCACCATCGGCCACGTCGACCACGGCAAGACGACCCTTACCGCCGGCATCCTCAACGTGCTCAACCTCAACTCCGACAAGGGGTACAAGGCGCGCGTCGAGAACGTCGACAACATCGACAACGCTCCTGAAGAGAAGGCGCGCGGCATAACCATCGCGCTCCATCACTCCGAGTACGAGACGCCGAATCGCCACTACGCGCATATCGACGCCCCGGGCCACGCCGACTACATCAAGAACATGATCACCGGTGCTGCGCAGATGGACGGCGCAGTTCTCGTGGTCGCCGCGACTGACGGCGTGATGCCGCAGACGCGCGAGCACATCCTCCTTGCGAAGCAGGTGGGCCTCAAGAAGCTCATCGTCTTCCTCAACAAGGTGGATATGGTCGCCGAAGCTGACCTCGTCGACCTCGTCGAAGAGGAAATCCGCGAACTTCTCACGAAGCAGGGCTTCGACGGCGCCGCAACCCCTATCATCAAGGGCTCGGGCCTCAAAGCGCTCGAGGCGAAGTCCGCTGACGACGAGTACGCCCTTAAGGTTAAGGAGCTCGTCGATACCATGGACTCGTACTTCGACGTCCCTGAACGCGAGACCACCAAGCCGTTCCTCATGCCTATCGAGGACATCTTCTCGATCGAAGGCCGCGGAACCGTCGTTACGGGCCGCATCGAGCGCGGCGTCGTGAAAGTGGGCGAGGAAGTCGAGATCGTGGGCCTTCAGCCGACGACCAAGACGACCATCACCGGCATCGAGATGTTCAACAAGCAGCTCCAGGAAGGCATGGCGGGCGACAACGCCGGCATCCTCCTGCGCGGCACCAAGAAAGAGGATGTCCATCGCGGACAGGTCCTCGCGAAGGTCGGCTCCGTGACCCCGCACACCGACTTCGAGGCAGAGGTATACATCCTCTCCAAGGACGAAGGGGGCCGCCACACGCCGTTCTTCACGGGCTACAAGCCGCAGTTCTACGTCCGCACCACGGACGTGACCGGCGAGGTGACCCTTCCGGAAGGAAAGGAGATGGTCATGCCGGGCGACACCGTTACCTTCAAGGTCAAGCTCGTCGCGCCTATCGCGCTTGAGGACAACACCCGCTTCGCAATCCGCGAAGGCGGCAAGACCGTCGGCGCCGGCGTCGTGACGAAGATCGTCGCCTAAGCCAGTACGTAATTAACTCGTATGGCAACCGCAACAGCATCCAAGCCAAAGCGCGCTTCGAAGAAGGCGTCCGAGGCTGCTGCACCTGCGGAAGCGAAGCTTCGCATCCGCGTCAAGGCATACGAGCACAAGATTCTCGACTTGTCGGTGAAGCAGATCATGGACACCGCCGCCCGCTTCGATGCGAAGGTCGTGGGTCCTGTCCCGCTTCCGACCGAAATCAAGCGCTGGACCGTGAACCGTTCCACGTTCGTCCACAAGGACGCGCGCGAGCAGTTCGAGATGCGCATCCACAAGCGCCTCATCGACATCATGAACCCGTCGCCGAAGGTCATCGAGGCTCTCACGAACCTCAACCTTCCGTCCGGAGTCACGATCGATGTGAAGATGGTCTAAATCGCGCAAGCGACACAAGCAAAACCGCCCGAAGGGGCGGTTTTGCGTTTACATGCTAGGCTCTTATCGAAGGGAGATGAACATGGGCGGAATGAAGGAAATCCTTACGAAAGCCCGCGCAGGCGAGCCTTTGAACCAGGATCAGCAGGAAGCGTTCGCGGCAGTAGCGAGTGCCGAAGAGCGGTCGCATGAGGACGACAGTCCCGTCGCGTTCGACCATCGGCACGGCGATCAATTCCACTGGATCGATAACTAATCCTAACGCGCTTTGAAAGAGCTGCCGGCATCTGCTGGCGGCTCTTTTGCTTTCACGCAGCCTTCACCGCTTCCTGCGTATAGTGGCCGCAGTTACCGGGTCGGGCATGGAGCAATCTGTGTCGGGCTCGGAAGCGGTTCTTACGCCGTCCCAAGGGATGGCGTTTTTGCATGCCGTTTCAGACGCGATGATTGACAATATGAGCGCAGTATCGCAAGTTTCATCCGGGAGCACATAAAGGAGGGCTCCAGGAATGAACAATGGACACAAGGGTTTCGAACCCGGCGCGATGGCCCTATTCATGGCCATGCATGAAGCCGGTTCGAACATCTGGAGGCAGCTCCAGGATCACGCACAGATCGGGCCTCTGCTTGCTAAGGACGGGCGGGCGGGCGTTATACTTCGCGCCGCGCCGATCAGCAATCCGAGCATGCAGTTCACTCTGCCGATCGGGGAGCCGAATCCCGATAAACGCGCAGGCTACGACCGGTTCGCGGGCGAAAAGATCAATCGTCTCGCGACGCACCCGACTCATCGGGCCAGCTCCGAAAGCCGGCGGCCGGTCGAGGAGCGGTATGGCGGCGCGGTCAAAGGCGGGTCGTTCTTCTGGTCCATCTCTGGCCTATGGCCTGATGCGCTCGACGAACTTCTGGCGGTCCTGACCGCGGTCGAGATCGGCGACATGGCGCTCGTCGAAGCTCAGGGGTTGCTTAAGCACACAGGCAATGAATACGTGGCGCTGATCGGCAGCTTCAAGTTCAAAAGCCTCTAACCGGGCCGAATAACAAGGTGACGGCTTGCGTCGGTTTTGCCAGGTGTACCCAACACCTGGTTTTCTTTTTGCCTAAGGGCGTCCCGGTTGCATCTTTCCGGCCGTTCATGTATATTCCGTGAGTCGCATGTACGGCTCCGGCCGGACCAATGGACGGACGGATTCCCCGGGGAATCCACCGCGCCGTTGAACGGCGCATTTTTTCTACCTATGAAATTCCTGCTTGCGCGCAAAGAGCGCATGACCCAGATATTCACCGATGACGGCCGCGCGGTGGCCGGCACGGTGCTTTCGGCGACCCCGAGCGTCGTGACCCAGGTGAAGACCAGGGACGGCAAGGACGGCTATAACGCCGTGCAGGTCGGATTCGGCGAACGCAAGGCCAAGAACCTGTCCAAGGCGGTCGCCGGACATCTGAAGGGGAAGAGCTTTTCAGTACTGAAGGAGTTCCGCACCGACGCGGCCATGGAACTCGGCGCCGAAGTGAAGGTCGACACGTTCGCCGTCGGCGACGAAGTCGTCGTATCGGGTACGAGCAAGGGCAAGGGCTTCGCCGGGGTCGTGAAGCGCCATGGCTTCCATGGCGGTCCGCGCAGCCACGGCCAGAAGCATTCCGAGCGCGAGCCGGGTTCCATCGGCGGGTCGGGCGGCCGCGCCGGCGGCCGCGTGGCCAAGGGCATGCGCATGGGCGGACGCATGGGCCAGGATCGCGTGACGGTCAAGAACCTGAAGGTCATCGCGGTCGACGCTGATGCAAACCAGATCATCATCTCGGGCGCGGTGCCGGGCTCCCGCGGCTCGCTCGTCGAAATCACCGCCGCATAAATTTACGTATGGCTACTACCGAAACAAAGAAGAAGGCACCGGCGAAGCGCGCCGCCAAAGCGGCAAAGCCGTCGGCGCCGAAGGCTCCGAAGACGGTGAAGGCCGCGGCCGCAAGCGGCAGCGAAGCGGCCGTCTATTCGATGGCTGGCAAGTCCGCAGGCACGATCGCGCTTCCGGAGTCCGTGTTCGGCGCGAAGTGGAACGCAGACCTCGTCCACCAGGTCGTTACCGGCATGCAGGCGAACGCCCGCGAGACGACCGCGAATACCAAGAACCGCGGCGAAGTGCGCGGCGGCGGCAAGAAGCCGTGGAAGCAGAAGGGCACCGGCCGCGCGCGCCATGGATCTTCCCGCTCTCCTATCTGGAGGGGCGGCGGCATCACGCACGGTCCGCGCGCGGAGCGCGATTTCAGCGTGAAGATAAATAAGAAGATGCGCCGCGCCGCGCTCCTGTCCGTCCTTTCGAAGAAGGCCAAGGACGGCGAGATCGTGTTCGTGGACCGCTTTGCATTCGCCGCGCCAAAGACCAAGGAAGCGGTGGCCGCGATGAACGCCATCGCGAGCGGGGCAAACCTCGCCCGCCTCGCGACGAAGCCGCGCAACGCCGCTATCATCGCTATGCCCGAGAAGACGGATGCGATCAAGAAGAGCTTCCGCAATATCGGCAGCTACGAGATCGAGGAAGTCCGCAACCTGAACGTCGTCGACCTGCTCACGCACAAGTACCTCGTGATCGCGGAGCCTGCGAAGTCGCTTGAAATCCTTTCGCGCGGCAAGGCGGCATAACAACTGATATATGGCTATCTTCGGAAACGACAAAGGCGCAAAGAAAGCTTCCAAGAAGGAAGTTCGCGTGCGCGCAGCGCGCGAAGTGAAGGACGTGAACGGCAAGTTCGCGACCATGCTCCTGCGCCCATGGCTTTCGGAGAAGGCGCTCATCGGCACCGAGAAGAGCGTGTACGTCTTCGAGATTCCGAAGAACGCTACCAAGCACGACGTGAAGAACGCCGTCGAGAAGACGTACAAGGTCGTGCCGGTGCAGGTCCGCACCGTGAACCTGCCGGCCAAGAAAGTGAACCTGCGCACGCGCCGCGGCACCGGAACGCGCGCCGCGCGCCGCAAGGCCTATGTCTATCTCAAGCAGGGAGAGACCATCCAGTTTGCATAGCCGTCGCGTAAGAAACTCCGTATGAAATCCTACCGTCCTATCACCAAGAGCCGCCGCCACATGACCACGCTCCCATACAAGGAGTTGCTGTCGGGCGACAAGCCGCACAAGCCCCTCATGAAGGGCAAGAAGGTGCAGGCAGGCCGCAACGGCTTCGGCCGCATCACCACGCGCCATCAGGGCGGCGGCCATAAGCAGCGCCTGCGCGCCATCGATTTCCAGTACGACAAGAAGAACATCCCGGCGAAAGTCGAGACCATCGAGTACGATCCGTTCCGTTCGGCGTTCATCGCGCTCGCGCTCTACGCGGACGGCGCACGCCGCTACGTCATCGCGCCGAAGGGCATGAAGGTCGGCGATTCGTTCATCGTCTCGGAAGACGCGCCGCTTAAGACCGGCAACCGCATGCCGCTCGGCAAGATCCCGGTGGGCACGTTCGTGTACGGCGTCGAGCTTAAGGTCGGCGCAGGCGCCATCCTCGCGCGCTCGGCCGGCAACTTCGCGGAAGTCGTCGCGCACGATGCGGGCTACGCCCAGGTGAAGCTCCCTTCGACCGAAATCCGCCGCGTCTCGGACCTCTGCTGGGCGTCCATCGGCTCGGTGGGCAACGAGGAATACAACCTCGTGAACCTGGGGAAGGCAGGCCGCAGCCGCTGGCTCGGCATCCGCCCTACGGTGCGCGGTACGGCCATGAACCCGGTCGACCATCCGCACGGCGGCGGTGAAGGAAAGCAGGGCCGCGGCCTCAAGCGTGCGAAAAGCATGTGGGGCAAGCCGACGGGCAAGGGCCAGAAAACCCGCACGCCGAAGAAGTACTCCAACGTCTTCATCGTCTCCCGCCGCAAGGTGGGCAAGCGCCGCAAGGGCTAATCCATTTTTAAAATCGAAAAGGCCGGATGGAAACATCCGGCCTTTCGTATTGCCTAGGGCGTCCTATTCGGACGACCAGTCTCCGCCGCCGCAGTGCTCGTAATTCCACGAGCCCGCATCGCCAGCGGCATCCTTGGCGGCCGCTTTGCGCGGCTGCCGTTTGCACCGCACCTGCTTCTTGGCTTTGCACCTCATGCTCTTCTTACTATTCGCTTTTCTCATGCTGGTATCTCCCTGGCGGAACTGTCCAAGCCGATACTACGCCTCGTGAGCGATATGTAAACGGGCGGCTTTGTATTTTGCAGGCGGCGTGTATAGTGCGTCCGGAAGCTCTGGGAAGGACATGGTTCATGGACATCACGCGAGAAACCTATGACCAGATCGGCGCGGACTGGCATCGGGATCATCAGCACGACGATTGGTGGGTCGAAGGCACGGATGCATTCATCGACGCGCTTCCGTCCGGCGCCTTGGTGCTCGATGCCGGATGCGGCAGCGGCGTAAAATCCCGGTACCTGGCCAAGCACGGATTGAAAATCATCGGCATCGATTTTTCGGAGACGCTCATCGGCATCGCTAAGCGCGAAGTACATGACGCGGAATTCCGCGTCATGAATATGCGCGATGCGCCGTTGCTCGCCGAACGGTTCGATGGCGTGTTCGCGCAGGCTTCGCTGCTGCATATCCCGAGAACGGACATGCAGTTGGTCGTACAGGGTCTGGCATCGCGCCTGAAGCCAGAGGGGTATTTCTACGTCGCGGTAAAAGGCGCCCGGCCCGGCGATCCTCTCGAGGAAGTGAAGGAAGAAAACGACTACGGATATTACTACCGCCGTTTCTTCAGCTACTTTGCGCCTCAAGAAGTGGAATCCTATCTGGTTCAGGCGGGTCTCGCGGTCGTGTACCGGGACGTCCGTGCGACTGGTAATACCGAGTGGATTCAGGTGATCGGCCGGAAACCCTGAATAATCCGCTCAAACAGAAAGGCCTGCGAGCAGTCGCGGGCCTTTTGCTTTTGGCTGCGCTACTGCGGCTGGTAGTCGGGCTTCAGGATGTCTTTCAGGTCCGCGAGGGGTATGCGGTCGGTCTGGGTGCCGAGCGCCCACGGGCCTATCTGGTACGGCTGGAAGATGATGACCAGGTCCGTGCCGTCTATCGCGAAATTCGCGAAGTTGTCCTCGGTCGGGGTAATCCCGCTCATCAGCATGCCGGTCGGGCTCATGTCCACTTCGGACACGTCCACGTTCTCGGCCTTGGCGATTATCGCCGGCATGTCGGTCTTGGCGCGGTCGGAGAGGCGGGCGAGGTACGGGGCGTTCGCGTAGAAGAGGTCCTTCAGCGCGAGGTTCTGGCCCGTCTGGGTGTCGAAGGTGAAGGTATGGTAGAAGCCGTTCGGATGGGCGCCGAGCGTGTCCTCGAAGACCTGGTACACATACGTCACCGTGCGGGCGCCCACCGAGCCCTGGTACGTGATGCCGAGCGCGTATTTGCGGCCGTCCTGGCCGAGTCCCTGCATCTGGATGTCTTCGGGCGTCAGGTTCGCGACGCCGCTGTCCGTCTTGAACTGCGCAATGGTATCGAGCTCCCACTGCTTCATCAGTGCGACCGCGTTCACGTCCGCGCTGTCCGGCAGGCCGGCAAGCGGCGTGGTGCCCGGGTACACCGCATCCACGGTGTAGTACTGCTCATGGTCGGTAATGGTCTGGTCCGTCGAGGTCGCAGTGCCTGTCGGCGCAGCGGCCGTCGGGGCCTGCACTGGCGCCGGATGCGTCGCCACGAACCACACCAGCAGCACGCCGATAATGGCCAATACGCCCACGCCAATCCAGATGTCTTTATTCCAGTTCATATGCCTAAAGTGTACCACTCCTCTATAGTTGCTAACGAGCGCAGCCCGGGAATGGGGGTGTTTCCGAGGGAGGCTCTCGGAGCGCGACGGCGCGAGAGTGAGCGCATTTTTCAGCAGAAAAATGACGCGTACTCCCGCAGGGAATACCCCCATTCCCGGAGCAAGCGAGGCCTCGTTGACGATTCCCGCGCCTTCCTGTATCTTTCATCTATCCCGCACCGCGGGCTTTTCATTGCTTAACTATGTCCAGGTCACTGAAGAAAGGTCCCTACGTGGACCAGAAGCTCATGAAGAAGATCGACGGCAAGAAGCCGTCGGCGTCTTCCGTGATCAAGACCTGGGCCCGCGGCAGCCAGATCGCCCCTGAAATGGTCGGTTTCACCTTCGGCGTCCACAACGGCAAGACCCACGTGGACGTCCTCGTCTCCGAGGAGATGGTGGGCCACCGCCTCGGCGAGTTCTCGCCGACCAAGAACTTCAAGCGCCACGGCGGCAAGATGCAGAAGGAGCTCGAGCAGAAGAAGGCCGAGAGCGAGATCGCAGCCGCAAAGGCAGCTAAGGAGCCGGCTAAGAAATAAGGTATGAAGGCAGAACTCCGCAAGCACAACCAGTCCCCGCGCAAAGTCCGCCTCGTGACGGACCTCGTGAAGGGCAAGAAGGTCGCTGATGCGCTCGTGGCGCTCTCGTTCCTGCCTAAGCGCGCGGCGCTTCCTATCAAGAAGCTCATCGAGAGCGCCGCGGCTAATGCCAAGGCAAAGGGCGAGGATGTCTCGACCCTGAAGGTGAAAGCGATTTCCGTCGACACCGACGGCATGATGGTGCGCTACATGCCGCGCGCCATGGGCCGCGCGACGCCTATCCGCCGCAAGAAGAGCCGCGTTTCCGTAACTCTGGCTGCCTAAATTTCCGTATGACTCACACCGTACATCCTTACGCACACCGCCTCGGCATCATCCGCGACTGGAAGAGCCGCTGGTTCGCCGCGGACAAGAAGAGCTACCGCGAGAACATCAAGGTGGACGAGGCTATCCGCGCGT
>DASVLW010000056.1:0-9337 GCA_036384675.1 Minisyncoccota bacterium | reverse complement strand
CGACGCAGCAGCCATAGAGAAGAAAGTCGCATACGGCGATCGTCTGCGGCCGTATCGCGACTGGTTTATCCTGCTCGGCGCGTGCGCGCTGCTGTTCCTCGCGAGCTTCGCGCTCAACGTATGGTTCTTCCTGCGCATCGCGTCCGGCGAATCCCTCGGCGGGACGGCGCCGCAGGCACCTTCGCCCGCCTTCAATGCCGCGCCGCTCCAGAGCGTCGACGCGCTGTTCGCCGGGCGCGCGGCCGAAGCCGCGCGCTACCAGTCGCAATACCCGTTCGTTGACCCTTCGAGATAGTGCGCTAGGGTACGTGAGTGCGCCAAAGGCCCTCGTAGTTCAATGGATCAGAACAGCGGACTTCTAAGCCGCGAATGTTGGTTCGATTCCAGCCGAGGGCACCACAGGATACTGATACAATCGGGGCATGGAGCGTACTCGCAAACCGCGCGCGGAACGATATCGCGAGCTCGTACGGCAGCGGGATGAAGGGCATGCTGCGGAGAATTTCGAGAATCTCGGCATCACGGTCGCTGACCTTGTCGGGAAGAAGACGCTTGATATAGGCGCCGGAGGCGGAGAGTTCGCCCGCTTCGCGAACGAACGCGGCGCGGATGTCGTCGCCCTCTCGAAATATCTACATCCGACCGACGAGCGGAGAGTGGCGGCGACCGATACGCCGTTCGTGGTCGCGGATGCTGCGGACCTGCCGTTCCAGGACTGCTCGTTTGACATGACCGTTTCTCATGCATCCATGCCCAACGTGGCCGGGCCGTATCGCGAGGACGGGGAGTCTCGGGAATCCCATCTTGAACGCGTATATGAATCCATGCTGCGCGTCATGCGCGAGGCCGTGCGGGTTACGAAGCAGGAAGGCGAAGTCCGTCTCGCGCCGGTCATCGGGTTTGAAGAAGGCGCCGAACGCCAGACGATTCAGGCGATTGCAATACGCAGAGCTATAGATGACCTGAACGCCGATCCGGAGCTTGAAATCCTCGAAGAGGCGCTGCCTATGGCGGAAGCGGTGCCTGAATTCAAGCGGGGCGCACGGCATCTATCGCGGCTCATCATCCGCAAACGGCGCTTTCCGACGGTACTTGACAAATAGCCACACATGTTATAGACTAGTTCTCAGGAACTAGCAGGGGAAACTCAATGTACTCGTGGCATCGATATCGCGCCGATATCCGGACATCCTGGAAACCGGCGGCAAAAAGCATGAGGGCATTCGGGTCATCCCTTCTCACGCTCGATCCTTCCGCATACATCGCCCCATGCTTTCGCATGACGGCGCGCCTGCTGGGCTTTGGCGTCCAGTTCGCATTCTTCACCATCCGCAAATCCATCAACCGTTAGGGGGATAGCATGAATGCATGGACTCACTTTTTCCTTGGGACGCCCAGGCGCTTCCTGTGGACCGCGGCCGGTCTCGCGGCGATCTTCGCCGCGTTCCGTCCGGACCTCGCGCAGCGCGCGCTGTTCAATATCCTGAACGCCTTCCTCGGAGCAATTGCTCCCTTGGAAGGTCCGGTTCTTGGGTTGGCCATCGTCGCGTTCGGCCTCTGGATCGTGTTCAGGCCCGTTCGCAAGAACAACAAGAGAAGAGACAGCCACTAAGGCTTCCCGTTACGACTCCGCGCTGCATTGGCGCGGAGTTCATCTTTTCTCGATAACTCCTTGATGGGCGCTTCATGTCGGGAATTGCTAGAATGGCCGGATGACGCAGGAACAGGCGCTTTCCATACTTACCACCGGCGCGAACGTATTCCTGACCGGCGAGCCGGGGAGCGGCAAGACGCACACTGTGAACGCGTATGTGGAGTGGCTGCGCGCGCGCGGCATCGAGCCGGCCATCACGGCATCGACCGGCATCGCGGCGACGCATATCGGCGGCATGACCATTCACGCGTGGAGCGGCATCGGCGTGCTGCGCGACTTGTCCGAATACGACCTCGACCGCATCACGGGCACCGAACGCGTCGCGCGGCGGGTTCGGGGCGCGAAGATACTCATCATCGACGAGATATCCATGCTTTCGGCGGATACGCTGTCCATGGTGGATGCGGTCTGCCGCTCCATCCGCGGCGGCGAGCGCCCGTTCGGGGGCCTGCAGGTAGTGCTCGTCGGGGACTTCTTCCAGTTGCCGCCCATTACGCGCGAAAGCGGCATGCGTACGCGGCCGGTGGGGCTGGGCGGCGAGCTTGATGTGGCGCCGCGCAGCGGCGCGGGGTTCGCCTTCGCATCGCCCGCGTGGCGCGCGGCCAACCCCATCGTCTGCTACCTCGGCGAACAGCACCGGCAGGAAGACGGGGAATTCCTCGGGCTCCTGTCCGCTATCCGATCGGGAGACGTCTCGATGCGCCATCGCGAGATGCTCGACAACCGCCGCGTCGATGGCGACGTCGTCATGGACGATGATGCTGGCGCCGAAACGACGCGCCTTTATACGCATAACGCGTCCGTGGACCGCATGAACGACGCGGCGCTCAGCGCGATAGAAGGGAAGGCCGAGCGATATCTTATGGACGCGAAAGGTCCCGACCATCTCGTCGAGAACCTGAAGCGCGGCTGCCTTTCTCCTGAGCTGCTGCTCCTGAAGGAAGGCGCGCGCGTGATGTTCACCAAGAACGATCCGGGGGGCCGCTATGCGAACGGAACGCTCGGCGTCGTCGTCGGATTCGAGCCGACGGCATACAAATATCCGGTCGTGCAGCTTCTGGATGGCGATGAAGTCGTTGCGGAGCCGGTGGAGTGGAAAATGGATGATGCCGGCAAGACGCTTGCGCGCGTCACGCAGGTTCCGCTGCGGCTCGCGTGGGCGATGACGGTGCACAAGAGCCAAGGCATGTCGCTTGATGCCGCGACCGTGGACTTGTCCGCGGCATTCGAATACGGACAGGGATATGTCGCGCTTTCGCGCGTGCGCACGCTCGAAGGGCTCCAGCTCTACGGCCTTAACGACCGCGCGCTGCAGGTGCATCCCGAGATAGCGCGGAAGGACCGCGAATTCAAAGAGGCGAGCGCGAACGCGCTCGACGCGTTCGCGGCGCTCGGGGAAGCGGAACGCAAGACTATGGAGAACAATTTCATACGGGCGTCCGGCGGCACGGAAGTCCTTGAAGACGCCGCGCGCATGCGCGCGGCGAAGTCGGCGCCGAAAATTCCGACCGTCGACGCGACGCTCGCGCTGCTGCGGGAAGGAAAGTCGCTTGCGGAAATGGCGCAGGAGCGCGGCGTGAAGACCGAAACCATTATCGACCACCTTGAGCAGCTGAAGGAGTCGGGCCGCGTCGCTCTTGAAGACCTGGCGCCGCTCGGAGCAGGGTATGAAGTCCAGATCGAGCGGATACAGGCGGCGTTCAAGAAGCGCAAGACGCTCGCGATGAAGCCCATCCACGCGCATTTCGGCGGAGACGTGTCCTATGCCGACATCCGCCTCGCGCGCCTGCTGCTTCCAGAATAAGGCAGGTTGTGGCACAGTGTGCGGACGGGCATGTGGCGGAATTGGTATACGCGTACGTCTCAGAAGCGTATCCCGAAAGGGTTGGGAGTTCGAGTCTCCCCATGCCCACCAGCGCGGTTAGCTCAGTTGGTAGAGCAACTCATTTACACTGAGAAGGTCGGGGGTTCAAGTCCCTCACCGCGCACAGAACGCAGCAGGGCTTCAGCCGTCCTTAATGAACGGCGTGTATGATGGGCGCATGAATACTTCAAGGAACTGGTGGCTCGCGGCGCTTGCCGTCATCGTCATCGTCGTTATCGGCGCGGTCATATACGAAGCGTCCGCTCCGGGCGTCGCAACCGCGCCGGCGGCGAACGCCGACCAAGCCGTGCGTGATGCCGTGACAGGATTCGGCAAGGAATTGCAGATGGTGTCGCTTCTGGCGCCCGATGCGGGACAGACTATACAGACGGACTACGCGCCGTATGTCGCGCCTGAACTTCTCTCCGTATGGGTAAGCGATCCTGCCGAAGCGCCGGGCCGCACGACCTCGAGCCCATGGCCCGATCATATCGATATCACATCGGCGGCGCTGAGCGCGGACGGCTCGTACGCCGTTGCCGGGAACGTCATCGAGATGACGAGCGATGAGGTCGAGCACGGCGGCAGCGCCGGAAGCTACCCGGTCACGATGACGCTCGAGAATCGCAGCGGGACCTGGCTCATTACGAACTTCTCGGGTTATCCCGAAGGCGGCGCATGATCGAGCACGTCTCGGTGCCGGTGAAGAGCGCGGCGAAGGCGAAGAAACTATATGAGCGCGCGCTCAAGCCGCTCGGTTACCAGCTGACGCAGGACTACGACGATGCCGCCGGCTTCAAGGAAGGCGGCCATACGAGCTTCTGGATCGTGAAGCATGCGAAAGTCGCGCCCATGCACGTCGCGCTGCGCGCGAAGTCCAGAAAGGCGGTCGATGATTTTTATCGCATCGCACGGGAACATGGCGCGAAAGACAACGGCAAGCCCGGTTATCGCGACTACAGCCCCGGCTACTACGCCGCGTTCATCCTCGATGCGGACGGCAACAATATCGAAGCGGTCTGGTTCGATCCGAAGAAAGAGAAGCGCGTCAGGAAGCGCCGCGCGTAGGAGTGCGCGGTTGTGTTCGCGCGCGGATGCCGTAGGGTAGGCGTATGGAACTCTCCATCCTGTATGAAGACGCGGACATCGTCGCGGTGGCGAAGCCCGCGGGCGTGATGGTGCACGCCGACGGCGTGAATACGCAGGAGACGGTCGCGGACTGGTTCGCCGCGCATTACCCGGCATCAAAGGACGTGGGGGAGACGCAGCGGCTTAAGGACGGCACGGAAATCGCGCGTCCGGGCATCGTGCACCGGCTCGATACCGATACGAGCGGCGTCTTGGTGCTCGCGAAGACGCAGGAGGCGCATGCGTTCCTGAAGGAAGCGTTCAAGGCGCGCGAAACGAAGAAGACGTACCTCGCATTCGTATACGGCGTGCCGAAAGAGAAGCAGGGCGTCATCGATTTCGATATCGGCCGGTCCCGCAAGGATTTCCGGCTGCGCTCCGCGCAGCCGAAGGCGCGCGGCACCTTGCGCGACGCCGTCACGCGGTACGACCTCATCGGCGCAGACCCGGAAGGGAAGCACGCGATGCTGAAAGTCATGCCGGAAACCGGCCGCACGCATCAGATACGCGTGCACCTGAAGGCCATCCATCACCCAATCGTCTGCGACCCGCTTTACGCGCCGAATCACCCATGCGATCTCGGCCTCACGCGCCTCGGCCTTCACGCATACCAGCTCGACCTGCCGCTCCCGGGCGGAGAGCGCATAACCATTACCGCACCATTGCCTGCCGATTTCGCCGCAGCGGCGGGGAATTTCCCTGGCGCGCCTGACTTTTAGGCCTCGCATACGCCGCTTTCAGGTTAATTTTGCTTTTTATACGCCCCGTGATACAGTGTGCCGGTCATGAACAGCGTCATTTCTCCCGTTAAGACGGACGTGCGCAAGAACCTCGGCATCCGGCCGGGGGACACCGTGCGCGTCGAACAGCGCATCGTCGAGAGCAAGAAGGGCAAGGGCGCCGACAAGAAAGAGAAGATCACCCTCAGCACCCGCACCCAGCGCTTCGAGGGCCTCGTCATCGCGGTGAAGCACGGCACGGAAGCCGGCGCGACCTTCACCGTCCGCGCCACCATGTCGGGCGTCGGCGTCGAGAAGATATTCCCGCTCTACTCGCCGGCTATCGAGCGCATCGAGATCGTGCGCCGCTCCAAGGTCCGCCGCGCGAAGCTCTATTTCATCCGCGAGAAGGCCGCCAAGGAAGTCCGCCGCCAGCTGCGCAACATGCGCATGATGAACGTCTCGACGGATGTCGCCGAAGAGCCGGCAGAAGAAGTCCCGGCAGAGGCGCCCGCAGAAGCTCCAGCCGAGGCCGCTCCCGAAGCGGCAGCAGAAGAGGTGGCGAGCGCGGCGGCCTAACGGCCGCTTGTTCGTTTGAAAAGAACGGCGCGACCGCGTATAGTACGCGGGCACACCTGCCCAGGTGGCGAAATTGGTAGACGTACTACCTTGAGGTGGTAGCGCCCGCAAGGGCTTGGAGGTTCGAGTCCTCTCCTGGGCACAAAAGACGAAACGCCGAAAGGCGTTTTCGCTTTTGTACCAGGAAGCATGATTCGGGGAATCGTGCGCGAGGACGAGAAAGCCGGAGCGCGGCCCCGCCGCTTCCGGACATAGAAAAAGCCCCCGGCGTGAGCCGGGGGTTTCGAGTTTCCGAACGGATGGGACGTGCATCAGCGCACGGCCTGGTACACGCCGTCCGCCGGAGCCTTCCGCAGGACTATCTGCCAGAGCTGCATCCGACGCGCCAGGAACGTTCCTTCGCACGAGGTCAGATAGTAGATCCAGGTGCGGAAGAAACGCCGGTTATAGCGGGCAGGATCCCTGCCATTGAGCCTCGGCCATGCCTGCACGAAGTTCTTTCGCCATGCGGCGAGCGTCTTCGCATAGTACGGACCGAAGTTCTGCCAGTCTTCCTTCACGAACAGATCACGGTAGGCGCGCGTGATTTGTTCGGCGGACGGCAATACGCCGTTCGGGAAGATGTAGCGATGATGCCACGGCTCGGGCGGACGCCCGTCTCCTCCGATCGTGTGGAGGAGAAAGATGCCGCCCGGCTTCATGGCTGCATGCGCGATGCGCAGGTACGCCCGATAGTTCTTCGGGCCCACATGCTCGAACATCCCCACCGACACCACGCGATCGAAACCGCCTTCATAATGCGAGGGCAGATCGCGGTAGTCCTTCAGCAGGATCTTCACCGGCAGGCCCTCGCAGCGCTTGCGCGCGTGCTGCGCCTGCTCTTTCGATACGGTGAGGCCGACGACCTCGACGCCGCATTCCTTCGCGAGGTATTCGGCGAGTCCGCCCCAGCCGCAGCCGATCTCGAGCACTTTCATGCCCGGTACCAGCTTGAGTTTGAGCGCGATAAGCCGCATCTTCGCCCGCTGCGCTTCTTCGAGCGTTGCGATCGGCATGCCGGTGACCGGTTCCTGCCAGTACGCGCATGAGTAGCTCATCGTGGGATCGAGCATCGAGCCGTACAGGTCGTTGCCGAGGTCATAATGCCGTTCGCCCACCATGAACGCGCGCAGCGACGATTGCATATTCATGATCCGGGTCGCGCTGCCGAGGAGCACGCTGGCGATATTGAACCGGACAGCGTGGCCCAGGTCGGATGACTGGACGCGCCGGAAGAACTCCGGCATGTCGTCCGCATCCCACCACCCGTCCTGATATGCCTCGCCGAGGCCCAAAGAGCCGAACAGGGCGACGCGCCGATAGAGGCGCTCGTCATGCACGACCGGATCGCAGGGATGCACGTCAGAGAGGCGCGCGCCCTGAACTTCGACGCCGGCGCGAGCCAGCAGCGACAACAGAGGCCGTTTGAACATTCTGATTCTCCTTCAATTTACACGTGTCGTCTGTGTCTATTTTACGCTATAAATATGTAGGTGTCAATAATGATGGCGGAGCGCATGCTAGCATCTCCACTATGCTCTATACCGGCAAAGGAGATGGCGGCACGACAAAGGTACTCGACTCAAAAGAACGCATTCCGAAGTCGTCCGAACTGCCCGAAGCGCTCGGAACGCTCGATGAACTGAACTCGTTCCTCGGGCTTGCGCGCGCCGCCGTGCGTGCAGGAACGAATCCGGACGTTACGGTCGCAGGGCGGACCCTGTCCATGACCGATATGCTTCGGGACGTGCAGGAGACGCTGTTCATCGTGCAGGCGGAAGCCGCGGGCGCGGACAAGCGCGTCGCTGCGGAAAAAGTGGAGCAGATGAGTGCCGCAGTGAACGCCATAGAAGCCGTTATCCCGCAGCTCACCGGATTCTCCATCGCGGGCGGCACGGAGCTTTCCGCGCTGCTTGATGTCGCGCGCACGCTCGCGCGGCGCGCGGAACGCCGCCTCGTCGCGCTCGAGGAAGGGAAGCTGCGCGTGCTGGCGCCGGACACCAAGGCGTACATGAACCGGCTGTCTTCGCTTTTGTTCGCACTCGCGCGGCTCGCCAACCATGCCGCGGGCGTCGCGGAAGAGAATCCGACCTATAAATAAGCGGTGCCGCGTGGTATAAGAGTGGAGTTCATGGCGGCCTTAGCTCAGTTGGTAGAGCACTCGGTTGTGGTCCGAGTGGTCGTGGGTTCGAGCCCCACAGGTCGCCCTCGAATGAAAAGCGGGATGCGCTAGCATTCCGCTTTTCCTATTCGTGGAGTGACCTGTGGGGCTCGAAGGCGAGCGCGGGCACCCGTTCAGTAGAACGGGTCGCGCGAGTGTGGCCAGGCGGAGCAAGGAGCGACGGCGACGAGCGAGCGCCTGGCCGAGCCTAAGCGCCAACGTCTCATTTGCTATACTCCCCGCATGAAGAACTTCCTCAAGGAATTCGAGACGTTCGCTGTAAAGGGCAACGCCCTCGACCTCGCTATCGGCGTCGTGATCGGCGCCGCATTCGGGCAGATCACGAACGCGCTCTCGACGGATATCCTTACGCCGTTCGTGGGCCTTCTGCTCGGCGGCTACGACTTCAGCAAGCTCGCGCTGTCGCTCGGCGGCGATGCGGTCATCGGATACGGCATATTCCTCCAAGCCGTGCTCAATTTCGTCCTCATCGCGTTCGCACTGTTCCTCATGGTGAAGCTCATCAACCGCCTGACGCGCCGCAAAAAGGAAGAGGAGAAGAAGGACGCCGCCGCCGCGAAACCGGTGGAAAGCGAGGAACTGAAGGTGCTGCGCGACATCCGCGACGAGCTCAAAAAGGCCGCCTGACGGCCGGTGGTACACTGGGCGCATATGAGAAACCTCTTCATCGGCGTCATCCTCCTCATCCTTATCGGCATAGCGGGGTTCTTCTACCGCAACAGCGTTGAGAGTCGGCAGGGAAGCATCGTCGGGACCGGCGCCTGCACGCTTGAAGCGAAGATATGCCCGGACGGCACGGCTGTCGGGCGCACGGGTCCTGATTGCGCGTTCGCCGCGTGCCCGGCCGGGAACGTCGAAGACGCTGCGGACGGCATATCGTACGCGCTTCCGCAGGGCTACATCGCCGACGAGAACGCGTACGGCGCCGACTCGACGCTCGTCGGCGCCTTCGTGAAGGACGCGACGACGACGTCGGCGCAGACCATCATTATCCGCGCGTACCCTATTCCCGACGGAGAGACCGCGCAGCAGGTCATGCTCGAAAATACAGTGCTCGAACCGTCCGACATGCCTGCGGATGCGGGCGCGTTCACGCCGAAAGTCATCGGGACGCACACGTTCTCGTCCGTGGTCGTCGAGCGCTACGAAGGCGTCGTCGACAGCGCATACTA
>DASVLW010000055.1:0-9522 GCA_036384675.1 Minisyncoccota bacterium | reverse complement strand
GGTGAAAGACGCTTCGGGCAAGGAACAGTCGTTCCCGGTATCAAGCGGTGGGATCGCCGAAGTTTCGAAGAACCAGGCTACCGTGCTCGTGTAGCTCGTGCTATAACCTTCACAGTCCGCCGAATTCAGGAGGTGAAGTTGGTTCATTGGGGAACGAGAAAAACGCACAGAACCGGGAAGGATTCCGAACGTCTATTCCTGGCAGCTTTCGAGGAAGAGCGCTGGATCAAGCCGCGGTGGTATCAGTCCATCCGCTGCGCGACGGCAGCGGAAGATGCCGACGGATACGACTTCTTCGTATGCACCGATCGGGGCGAAGTACCCATCCAGGTGAAGTCATCCAACCGGTATATCGTCGCCTATCGGCAACGGCATCCGAACAGCACGGCGATCATAATCGTCGTCGGGCTTTCGCATACCGCGGCGCAGATCAGGCGCGATACGTTAGAAGCGATCGGGAACAGGTGGAACGCCCGTCCCGAACTGCTCAGCACCGGCGCGTGGTCGGTGCCGGCGCGAGGCTTCGACGGCTGATGCGAAAACCAAAAAGGGAGGCCCGCTTCGCAAGAAGCGGGTTTTTCATATGCGGCACCGTGCTATATACTCGAGGCATGTCAGTCCAATCATTCCTCGCGAATCAGTACCTGAAGTTCAAGATGAAGGACGTGCCGGAAGCGCAGCGCCAGCAGCTCATCGGGCTCGTCGAGAAGGACCCGGAGCTTTTCAAGAAGATCGGGGACGAGATAGAGAAGCGCAAGAAAGGCGGCGAGTCGGAACTCAGGGCCGGCATCGAGGTCATGAAGAAGTACCGCGGCGAGCTGCAGAAGCTTGCGATGAGGCAGTAGCTCATGGAGACGCTTATCGCGATCCTCTCGCTCGTTCATACGCTCGGCGCGGCCATCGGCGCCGCGGGAATCACGTTCGCGGAAGTGCTCTACCTGAAGGCGAGCGCGGACGGCCGCATCGACGACCGTGAACGCGACTATATCCGCACGACGTTCTGGGCGCTCAAGTGGGGCATGGCGACGGTGCTGGTTTCGGCCATCGCGCTCATCATCGCTCAATATCAGGACTCCGCGGCAATGCAAGCGGTCGTGACGCCCGCATTCTGGGCTTCGCTCACGCTCGCGCTGGTCGTCCTGCTGTCGGGATACGAGCTCGCGATGAAGCGCATCCCGTGGCTCGTCGCGACGTCATTCGGCTTCGCCGCGTGGTGGATGATACTCATCCTCGACGCGTGGAAGGGCCTCGATGCGGGCTATCTCGGGCTGCTATTCTTTTATCTGCTGTTCGCGTTCCTATCCATGGGCGCCTGGGGGTACGCGCGACTGTTCCTAACCAAATCGAATTCATGAAGATTTTCGTATTTCAGGGCAATCCGGACAATGAGGATACGCTCTGCGCGGACTTCGCATCAGTGTATGGGCGCGAAGCTGTGGCGGCAGGCCACGACGTGAAGCGCGCGAATATCGGCGATCTGCAGTTCGATCCCATACTCCATAAGGGATACAAGGTCATTCAGGAGCTCGAACCGGACCTGAAGGCGGTTCAGGAAGACATGAAGTGGGCAGAGCACATCGTCGTCATCTATCCGAACTGGTGGTGCACGATGCCGGCGCTTCTGAAGGGATTTTTCGACCGCGCGTGGCTCCCCGGGTTCGCATTCCATTTCCGCAAGAACGGGCTCGGCTGGGATCGCATGCTCAGCGGCAGGACGGCGCGCGTCATCGTCCTGTCCAAGTCGCGGCCATGGGAGATACGGCTGCTGTTCGGCGACTACACGAATGAGATCGCGCGCGGCATCCTCGGATTCTCGGGCCTCAAGGTCCGCATCACGAAGATAGGCAACAGCGAGGCCCTTTCGCCCGAAAAGAAGGCGTCGTGGGAGCGCAAGATAGGCGCGCTTGCGCGCCGGGGGAAATGATCCGATCGGCTTTCTTTTTTCATACCGAGCAGGTAAGTTGAATGGATGCTTAAGATAGGAATCGTCGGGCTCCCGAACGTCGGAAAATCGACGCTTTTCAACGCGCTCACCAAGGCGGACGTGCTCGTCGCGAACTATCCGTTCGCGACCATCGACCCGTCGGTCGGCATCGTCCCCGTGCCGGACGAGCGTCTCGCGGCTCTCGCGAAGCTTTCGCAGAGCGAGAAGACGATACCCGCGGTCATCGAGTTCGTCGACATTGCGGGACTCGTAAAAGGGGCGTCGGAAGGCGAAGGCCTCGGCAATCAGTTCCTCTCGCACATCCGCGAAGTGGACGCCATCCTCGAGATGGTGCGGTTTTTCGACGACCCTGACATCACGCATGTCCACGGCGATGTGGATCCGGTGCGCGACATCGAGGTCATCAACCTGGAGCTCATTCTGGCGGACCGCGAAGCCGTGAGCGGACGGCTGGAACGCCTCGGCCGCGACGTGCGTGCCGGCCTCAAGGAAGCAGTTGCCGAAGAAGCAGCGCTCAAGAAGGTGGAGCAGGCGCTTTCCGCCGGCAAGCTGGCGATAGCCGCAGGCCTCTCTCCCGAAGAGCTGAAAGCCGTAAAAGCCATGAACCTGCTGACCCTGAAGCCGATACTCTACTGCTTCAACGGGAAGTCGGGCGGCCATAACATCGACGAAGCGAATGACGGCCGCGCGGACGCCGCGAAGGCATACATCGAATCGCTGGGAAGCCGCTATGTGCAGGTAGATGCGAACACCGAACGCGAGCTCAATGACGTCTCCGAGGATGACAAGCCGGCGTTCCGCCAGGAGCTCGGCGTACAGGCAGACGGCCTCGCGGACCTCATCCATGGCGCGTACGACACGCTTGGCCTCATCTCGTTCTATACGACCGGGCCGAAGGAATCGCGCGCGTGGACGGTGCGCAAGGGCGCGAGCGCGCCCGAAGCCGGCGCTGCCATCCACACTGATTTCAAAGATAAGTTCATCCGCGCGGAAGTCGTCGCCGCAAGCGACCTATTGGCCGCCGGCTCATACGCTGCCGCGCGCGAAGCAGCCAAGGTCCGCACGGAAGGAAAGGACTACGCCGTCAAGGACGGCGACGTAATGGTATTCCTGCACAGCTAGGCGCGCCGTCCGGCATGCGTGGTATAATCCGCGTCTATGGAAACCACTGCAACCGCGCCGGCATCCGTGCCGCCACGCCATCCGAAATTCGTCCGCTGGGCTGTCGTCCTCGGCATCGTCATCGTCCTGAACGTCTTCTTCCTCGTGGTCCGCGCGCTCGTGCTCCCGTCTCCCGACTACAGCGCCTACTGCCCGGTGACGAACGCGCCGCCGGCAACGACGGCCGCGGCCTGCGACGCGCAGGGCGGCGTTTGGACTGAATACGACGCCGCGCAAATGAACGACGCGGCGGCGCCGAAGACCCCGACCGGCTATTGCGACCTCTACAGCGCCTGCCAGCCGGCGTTCGAAGCGGCGCAGTCCACCTATGAGATGTACGCCTTCGCGCTTATGGTCGCGCTCGGCGTCATCGCGCTCATCATCGGGGTATTCCCGATAGGCTCCTCCATCGTCTCAAGCGGGCTCTCGTTCGGCGGCGTCCTGGCGCTTGTCATCGCTTCGGCGATGTACTGGGGCGAGGCGGGGAATTGGCTTCGCCTCCTCATATCCGTCATCGCGCTCGGCGTGCTGCTCTACATCGGCCTCAAGCGGTTCAAGGACTAGGTGCGCATACCGAAGTCATGGCGCAGCGCGACCGATACGATCATCAGGCGATAGAGAAAGCCGCGCAGGAGAAATGGGCGGCGCTCGACCTTTATAAAACGGACCTCGCGTCCGGAAAGGATCCGTACTATCTGCTCGTCGAATTCCCGTATCCCTCGGGCGACCTGCATATCGGCCACTGGTACGCATTCGCGCTGCCGGATATGTATGCGCGCTACCTGCGGATGCAGGGCAAGGAAGTGCTGTTCCCGATAGGCTTCGACGCGTTCGGGTTGCCTGCGGAGAATGCCGCCATCAAGCACGGCGTCGACCCTGCCGCGTGGACGAACGGCAACATCGAGCGCATGCGCGGCCAGCTGAGGAGCATGGGAGCCTCGTTCGACTGGAGCCGCGAAATCGCCGCGTGCGACCCGGACTATTACCGATGGACGCAGTGGCTTTTCCTGAAGCTCTACGAGCACGGCCTCGCGGTGCGCAAGAAAGCGCCGGTGAAATGGTGCCCGCACGACAAGACCGTGCTCGCGAACGAGCAGGTCATCGACGGCCATTGCGAGCGCTGCGGTGCGGAAGTGGAGGAGCGGGAGCTTACGCAGTGGTTCCTGAAGATAACCGACTATGCGGACCGTCTGCTCGCCGATCTCGAGCCGCTTCCGTGGCGCGAGGAGATAAAGGACGCGCAGCGCGCATGGATAGGTAAAAGCGAGGGCGCGAAGCTGCGCTTCGCGCTCAAGGACCACGAAGGCGCCATCGAAGTCTTCACGACGCGTCCCGACACCGTGTTCGGCGTCACGTATGTGGTGCTCGCGCCCGAGCACCCGCTTGTGGGCCGGCTCCTGGAGATGGTGCCGAACAAGGCGGCGGTCGCGGCGTATCTTGAGGCGACGAAGAAGAAAACCGAACGCGAGCGCAGCGAGAACAAGGACAAGTCGGGTGTCGCCCTCGAGGATGTCATGGCGATAAATCCGGCGACGAAGGAAGCGGTGCCCGTATATGTCGCCGACTATGTGCTCGGTTCCTATGGCACGGGCGCGGTCATGGCCGTGCCTGCGCACGATGAGCGCGATTTCGAATTCGCTCGGAAGAACGGATTGCCCGTGAAGCAGGTCATCGCGCAGCGGTTCGTGCAGTCGACCGGGCCCGGCACGTTCCGCGAAGGCGAGCCGGTCCAGGAAAAGGACGGCGTCATCGTATTCGTGCGCCACTGGGATGAAGACAAGTACATCGCGCTCAAATGGAAGCAGGTGGACTGGGGCACGCTTCTGACCGGCACCGTCGACGAAGGCGTGACGCCCGAGGAAACAGTCCTCAAGGAGATACAGGAAGAGACGGGATACCAGAAGCCGATCATCGTCGGCAAGCTCGGCGTCGTGGACGGCATCTTCTATCACGATCCTAAAAAGACCAACAAGCACGTGCACGGGCATATTTACGTCGCTCAGCTCGAAGACGGCGAACGCGCCGCGCTCGACGCCGACGAGGACGCCAAGCACGAAGTCAAATGGCTTACGCTCGGCGAGATGGACGGGTTTCTTACCGCCGATACGCACAAGCAGGCGCTCGCATGGCTCCGGGACGGTTACAAGCCGTACACCGGCACGGGCTCGCTCGTGGACTCGGGGCCGTTCACGGGCCGCATCAGCAGCGAAGCCGCGGCGGACATCGTCGCGCTCGCGGGCGGAGAAATGACGACCCAGTATCGCCTGCGCGACTGGCTCGTCTCGCGCCAGCGCTATTGGGGCTGCCCGATACCGGTCGTCTATGACCCGCAGGGCGCGCCGCATCCGGTGCCGGCCGACCATTTGCCGTGGCTTTTGCCGAACGACGTCGATTTCGCGCCGGGCGGCGCGGCTTCGCCGCTCGCGTCGTCCAAAGAGCTCAAGGAGCGCGTCACGAAGCTATTCGGCGAGGGTTGGACGCCCGAATACGATACGCTCGATACGTTCGTGGACTCGTCCTGGTACTACACCCGCTATCTCGATCCCAAGGATGAGCACGATTTTTCAGACCAGGCCCTCATGAAGAAATGGCTCCCGGTCGACCGCTATTCCGGCGGCAGCGAGCATACGACGATGCACCTCCTGTATGCGCGCTTCTTCTACAAAGCGCTCCACGACCTCGCCCTGACCCCCACGAAGGAACCGTTCAACGAGCGCTTCAACCGCGGCATCATCCTCGGACCCGACGGACAGAAGATGTCCAAGTCCAAGGGAAACGTCGTGAACCCCGATGATTTCGTGCAGAAGTACGGCGCGGACGCCGTGCGACTCTACCTGGCGTTCATCGGCCCCTACAACGAGCCCGGGAGTTATCCGTGGACGCTCGAAGGGGCCGTATCGATGCGCAAGTTCCTCGACCGCATCAATACTCTGGTGACCGCAGAGACAACCGGCGTTATGACGCCCGGCGTCGCGCGCGCGTGCGCGCGCGCTATAGCGAAGGTTGCTGCCGACACTGAGCGCTTCAAGCTCAACACGGCGGTTTCCGCGCTCATGGTGCTCGTCCGCGACCTCGAAAAGCTCGATTCCGCGCCGCTCGCCGCCAAGAAGGATCTGGTGCGCCTGCTGGCGCCGTTCGCCCCGCATCTCGCCGAGCATCTCTGGCAGACACTCGACCCCGAAGCAGGGAGCGTTCATGCCGCCGCATGGCCCGCATACGACCATGCGCTGCTTGAAGGGGAAACCTCGACCGTGGCCGTACAGGTAAACGGCAAGCGCCGTGGCGACGTTGCGCTTGCCCCGGACGCGTCCGAAGCGGACGCTCTGGCGGCCGCGCTTGCCCTGCCGGCCGTCTCCGCGGCCCTGCACGGAGCAAAACCATCCCGCGTGGTCTATGTCCCGGGCCGAATCCTGAACCTGGTCGTCGCAAATTCCCAAAAACGCGAAGGCGAGGAGCAAGATACAGCCGCCGGCAAGTCGTAAGACTTGGCCAAGCGGCCCGGAGCGTGGCTTGCCGGCGGCTGTATCTTGCTCCGAAGCCCCCTGTTTGACTAAAAACACTGCGTTTGATATAAATAGAACACACTATTACACAACGACTATGCCAAAGACTGATATGAAGAAGGGCAGCACCGCGGGAAAGAAGCCGTCCGCCGCGAAGGCGCAGATATCGTTTGATCCCGCGGCGCTCGTTAAGAAGCTTCTTGCCGACGTCCCTGAACGCGCGCGCGAAGTCCTGACATATCGCTTCGGCCTTGGAGCCTCTGCCGAGCGCCAGACGCTCGAAGAGATAGGCGACCGCTGGAGCATCACGCGCGAGCGCGTCCGCCAGATAGAAGCCGCCGGCCTCGACGCCGTCCGCGGCGGAGCGGCGTTCAAAGGCGCGGAAAAGGCCTTCGACGAGCTGCAGGCGCACATCGAGGCGCTCGGCGGCATCGTGCCCGAAGACGAGCTTCTCGCCGGCCTCGCCAAGGACGAGAAGAGCCGCAACCGCTTCCGCTTCCTGCTCGTGGTCGGCAGCGCGTTCTTCCGCGAGCGCGAGACCGACGATTTCTATGCGCGCTGGCACGTCGACAGCACGACCGCCGAGAAGGTGCACGCCGCGCTTTCGAGCCTCTATGCAGCCCTTTCGGACGAGGACGTGCTGCCGGAAGGCGAGCTCCTCGACCGCTTCCTCGACGAGCTCAAGGGCGTGAATGACGCCTACAAGAACGAGGAAATAATGAAGCGCTGGCTTTCCCTCTCTAAGACCATCGGCGCGAACCCGCTCGCCGAGTGGGGCCGCTCCGAAGCGCCGGCCATCCGCACCAAGGGCATCCGCGATTACGCATACCTCGTCATCAAGCAGAAGGGGACGCCGATGCATTTCTCGGACGTCGCCAAGCAGATCAGCTCGCTGTTCGCGAAGAAGGCGCATGTCGCGACGACCCATAACGAGCTCATCAAGGATCCGCGCTTCGTGCTCGTCGGCCGCGGCCTCTATGCGCTCGCCGAATGGGGCTACAGCCCGGGCGTCGTGCGCGACGTCATTCGCGACATCCTCAAGAAGCAGGGCCCGCTCACCCGCGAGCGCGTCATGGAGGAGGTCCGCAAAGTCCGCTACGTGAAGGACAACACCATCCTCGTAAACCTGAACGATTCGAAGAATTTCAAGCGCACCAAGGACGGCAAGTACGCGGCCGCGTAGCTTCAAACGCCGACTTCTCCCCGAACGCCGCGGCAACGCGGCGTTCGCTGCGCTATACTATCCGCATGTCGAGCCATGGCCCGTCCACCCCGCTGCCGTTTTTCGATGCGCTGACGAAGCTGATGAAGGAGTGGCGGTCGAAGTCGGGGTTCGTCCTCGACCCGCTGCCGGTCGTCCTGTGCGGCCTCGCCATCCTCTTCTTCTGCCTCGTCTTCGCGCCCGCGCTCGTCGGCGCAGCGCTCTCCATCGCGCTTTTCCTTTCGCCCTTGTGGCTTGCGGTCTTTCTCGCGCGCAGCGCCGGCCGCCAGTGGCTCATACTGAAACGCTCCGAATTCATCGCCGCGCAGGAGATGGTGCTGCTCGAGATAATCCCGCCGCGCATGTACGAGAAGACGCCGCTCGCGATGGAGGCGGTACTGTCGGGCATCCACCTCGGCCCGGGCGAGAGCTCATGGTGGGGCGTGTATATGGAAGGCAAGGTGCGCCCGTGGTGGTCGCTGGAAATCGTATCGACGGAAGGCAAGGTTCATTTCTATGTCCAGACGCGCGCTGGATTCCGCCGCGTCCTTGAAGCGCAGATATACGCCCAGTACCCGGGCGCTCAGATAATCGAGGTCGAAGATTACACGCGCAAGATAAGCGCTGACCACCACGAGTGGGAAGTCTGGGGGTGCGATTTCACCAAGAAGAACCCCGACCCGTTTCCGATAAAGACGTACGTCGACTACGGCCTCGACAAGGTCGCCAAGGAGAACGAGCAGGTTGACCCGCTCGCGAACCTCGTAGAGTTCATGGGCTCCCTGGGCAAGGGCGAGCATATGTGGATACAGATAGTCATCCGCACGCATAAGGGCGAGAAATACGGCACGAAGAACGCGAACGGCGATCCCTATACCTGGAAGGACGAAGCGACCGAGGAAGTGGAGAAGATCCGCAAGCGCGCCGGCACCAAGAGCAAGTTCTTCGATCCGACGACGGGAAAGATGATGGAGACGGAAGGGTTCCCGAACCCGACCAAGGGGCAGTCCGAGATGATCGCCGCCGTCGAGCGCAACATCTCGAAGCTCGCGTTCGATACCGGCATCCGCGGCATCTATATCGCGAAGCCGGAAGTCTTCAGCGGCGTCACTATTCCGGTGCTGGGCGGGATCTTCAAGCAGTTTAATTCCGAAAACTACAACAGCCTGGGCTGGACGAACTGGATGACGATATTCAACGACTACCCGTGGGAACTGCGCGTGAAGGAGCGCAAGGATCATATCCGGCATGAGCTCGTCGACGCGTACCGCCGCCGCCAGTGGTTCTTCCCGCCCTATGAAAGCTCATATTCGATCATGAGCACGGAAGAGCTCGCGACGATATTCCACATACCGTCCGCGGCGATACCGGCGCCGAACCTGCCGCGCCTGCAGTCGACTACGGGCGAAGCGCCGCCGGGCCTGCCGACCTGACGCATGCCCCCGTCCGAACCATCCTCGCGGCTGCGCGACGCCATCGACATGGCGGCATTCGCCACGCGCCTGCACCTGGCCGGCGCGTGGCGCCTCTATGCGTGCATCCTTGCGGCCGCGCTTGCGGCATGGTTTCTCGGATGGTCGGTACTCCTGAAAGCGCCGGCAGGGTTCCCGGTGGGCCTCGTCACCGTCGAGAGCGGGCAGAATCTCGACGCCATCGCCCGGCACCTCGCGGACGAGCAGGTCATCAGCCACCCGCTGCTATTTGAAGCGATC
>DASVLW010000054.1:0-13594 GCA_036384675.1 Minisyncoccota bacterium | reverse complement strand
GAGCGCAAGCGCTTTGGCGAGGTTGATGCCGACCCACAAGGCGGGCTCGAGCCCCGGGCCCGCCGTTACGGCGATGGCGTCGATGGCCGGCTTCTCGTTCTCCGACAAGAATTCGATAAGCTGCTCGGAAAGCTCGGGCTCGCGCTCCAGAAGCGCGGCAATCCGGTCGTGCAGGTCCTGCGGGATGGCTTGCGTGTCCTCGCGCAGCATTTCCGCTTCTTCGAGCGCTGCTTCCAGTACGGGCACGAGGTTCTTCGCGTGCTCGCGCTTGGCGAGCGCGGGAAACACGCCGCCGAATCCGCGGTGCAGCTCTATCTGCGTCACGAGCGCGTTGCCGAGCACCTGGAAACGCGCGCTGTTCTCGCCGCCGGTTGCGTCGACGACCGCCACCGCCGTTTCATCGCACGACGTTTCAATCGCCAGTATCTTCATGGCTTTCGACGGCGCTCCATGGGAGAGGGCCTGCCGCTTCGATGACGAAGCCCGAAGAATTCGGGTGGCCGTTACCGCCGTATTTCTGCGCTATCTTCGAGACGTCCACGCTGCCGTCGCCGCGTATGGAAACGCCGAAGCCTTTCGGGTGCGCGGCGACCACGAGCGCGAACGGGCCTTTCTTCTTCGCGAGCAGGTTCCCGACGAGCGACTTCATCGGCTTATAGGGGTGGGCTATGGCGAAATAGCATTCATGGCCTTCAAACGAGATGAGCTTGGCCTTGTCGACGGCGAGCTGGGCGAGCAGCTCGAAATACTCCGCATAGACGCGGCATTTCTCGAGCAGTTTCTCTTTCGTCTCCGGATTGTCGAGCGTGCGGGCGGTCTCGTCCCAGAATTCGAACGTGAACGGGTTCACGCCGAGGTACGAGATTATCGGGCGCGTTTCGGGCAGCCGGAAGCGGAATAGGTCATCGTCTTCGACATACTGCAGCAGCTGGGGCGTTGGAGTATCAGGATGGAAATACTGCCAGGCGATGGTCGCACCGGAGCGATTGCTGTCGTACACGTGCGTTGGCATCGATTCGACGACATCCCGGACGCCTTCGTGATGGTCGAGCACGGTGACGCTCGCCGCCTGCGCGGCGAACGCGTCCATGCGCTCCTTTTCGTACGTAAAATCGATGAAATAGACGTCCGCGCCCTCGACGCTTGGCATATCGTCATCGCTGCGCGTCAACGGAACGTATTCGGCGCGGCCGCCGAACTTCTTCCACGCCGCATACGCACCGCCGAATCCGTCGGGGCAGCTGCCGTGATAGAAGACGATGGTTTTTGCTGCGCTCATGCGCTTACTGTACCCGCTTATCGGGAGAAACGCACATAGATGCCCGCGGATACGGACCGGTCGCTGCCGGACTCCGGAAGGCGGAGTTCGCCGTATTCGGCATTCGGCTGCGCGCCGAACGTACTCTCGACCAGCTGCAGGAAGGACTGCGGCGTATAGCCTGCGGCGTAGCCGTTCAGGATGAGGAACGAGCCGGGAGCGTCCGAGAGCAGGTCCCTGAGCGCGTCCATAAGCGCGGGCAGATCCTCCTCGATATGCCAGACTTCGCCTTTGGCGCCGCGGCCGAATGCCGGCGGGTCGAGGATTATGCCGTCGTATGTAGAGCCGCGGCGCACTTCGCGGCGCGCGAAGCCGAGCGCGTCGTCGACGAGCCAGCGAATAGCGTCTTCGGGAAGGCCGGAGACCGCGGCGTTATCTTTGGCCCACGCCACCGACTGCTTGGACGCGTCCACGTGCGTGACTTTTGCGCCGGCCTGCGCCGCCGCTATGCTCGCGACGCCGGTATACCCGAAGAGGTTCAGTACGGAAGGGGATTCAGTGCCGCTAGCCCTCAGCGCGGCTATCTTTTCACCCGTCCATGCCCAATTCGGCGCCTGCTCGGGGAACACGCCCACGTGCTTGAACGGGGTCAGGCGGGCAAGCGCGGTGGCGCTATACCACTGCACCGGCCAAGGGTTCGGCATCGGCCCGTGCGTCTGCCACGAGCCCTTATTTTCGCTCCACGAGAACTCCGCGACTGCCGTGCTCCAAAGCTCGGGCTTCCGCTTCTTCCATATCGCCTGCGTTTCAGGGCGCGCCACGACGACGATGCCGTACCGCTCAAGCTTCATGTTCTCGCCCGAGTCGAGCAGCTCGTAGTCCGACCAATCGTTTGTCGAGATGTTCGTGTTGGTTGCCATAGATTATGAAAGAGCTTCGGGATGCCGGAGGCTCCATGCGTAGCACACTATCGCGGCCGAAACGGCCGCGTTCAGGGATTCCGTGCGCCCATGCATCGGTATGGAAAGCGTGATGTCGCAGGTCTCGAGCGTCTTCTCGCGCACGCCCGCGCCTTCGTTGCCCACCACGAACGCGATCGGGGTATCGAACGGCTCGTCCGCGAGCGTCTTTGCGCCGTCCATGGCGAGGCCGTACGTCCAGAATCCTTTTTCTTTGAGCGCGCGCAGCGTGTGGTTCACATTGCCGATGCGCACCAGCGGAACGCGAAACGCCATGCCGGCGGATGTCTTCACGACGGTGCCGGTTATCTGCGCCTGGTTGTGCTCGGGGATGAGCACGCCCGCGAACCCGAACGCCGCGGCGGAGCGGATAATGGCACCGACGTTATGCGGGTCCTGCACTTCGCCCAAAATGACGAGACCCGGGTTCTTTGCGAGGTCGAGCGAGGACAGGAAAGCCTCGAAGGGCACCATGAGCTTCTCGGGATCCATGACCGCGATGACGCCCTGATGTACGGCGTCGCGGCCGGCAAGGCCGGCCGCCTCCTGCGCTTTCAATTCCGCGGCAGGGATATTCGCCGCCGCAAGCTTCGCGCGCACATCGGCGCCGATCTCGGGCGCGAGGAATACCTTCTTCAGGACATGCGGAGCTTCCGCCAACGCCTCCATGAGCGCGTGCTTGCCGTATATATAGACTTTGTCCGGCTTTCGCTCGCTGCGCTCGCGGGGTTTCATTGGGTCAGTTATACCTTAATTTCAGGGATTTGTCTGCTTCGGACATGAAAAGGGCGGACCGCATTGCGCAGTCCGCCCCGTTTTCGTTTAGAAGCTTAGAACTTCGGGCATCTGCCCTGGTCAAGCTCCATAGCGCGTTCCTTCGACATCAGTGCCGGACCATTGTGGTCGAGGCCGCATTCGAGCTGGGCATCGGCGAGCCGATGGTGCACCGCCGCCTGCTCGCCCTTGGTCTGGGCCGTGGGTTTGATCGTTCCGAACATTGGGTACTCCTGAAAGGGTTCGATGCTATAATACATGGTAGGAGATGGGTTGTCAAGGCGCAACTGGAACGGCCGCGCACTCTGTGGCCACGAGTCACTAAGCATAATGCTGCGCTGCCGCTCGCATTCTGCTAAGTGCTCTCGGCCCCGGCTCGCTATCCTCGCAGAGCCTCGGATATAGCTGCGCCTCGCACAAAAGCAGAAAGCCCCGCGCAGGCGGGGCGTTTCTGTCTTTTGTGCGCGGTATAGGACTCGAACCTATGACCCCATCCACGTCAAGGAAGTGCTCTACCAACTGAGCTAACCGCGCGTGTTGGCAGATTACCGTGTTTTTACGTAGGATTCAACGTATGGAGCGGATACGGCTTTCGGATACTGATATGGATACCGCGGCCGCGTGGGCGGCCGCCACGCTGCGCGCCGGCGGCATCGTCCTCTATCCGACCGATACCGTATACGGCCTCGGCGCCGATGCCGGGAACGAAGAGGCGCTGACAAGCCTCGCGCGGCTCAAGGGCCGCCCGGACGGGAAGCCGTTCCTGCTGGCGGTCGCCGATATGGATATGGCCGCGCGGTACGGATATTTCACGCCGCTCGCGCAGAAGCTCGCAGATGTGCACTGGCCGGGCGCGCTCACGCTCGTGCTCGATGCCGAGCGCCCGCTTTCCCCGTTCGTGTCAAAGGACGGCAGCGTCGCGCTGAGGGCGCCCGCGCATCCGTTCTGCGCGGCGCTCTCGCGGGCGTTCGGTGCCGCGTATACGTCCACGTCCGCGAACCCTGCCGGTAAAGAGCCGGGCCTTGATCCGGACGCGATAAGCGCCGCGCTCGGTTCCGCGGTCGATATCGCGCTTGTCATAGACGGTGGAATGCTCAGGTCCTCTCAAGGCTCCACTATCGTCGACGCGCGCGGCGGCGAACCGCATATCCTGCGTCAGGGAAGCCTCTCAATCGTGAACTAGAACCACGCTCGTATCCGCGCCCACACGCTCGGAGCGGGAACAGGGGCCGCGTTCGCGTTGTCTATGAATTTGCCGGGAAGCCGCGGCGGGTCGATCGTTATGGGCGGCCGGACGAGAGTCGAGGTGGCCGGATGCTGCAGGGTGCTGCTTGCGAACGGCAGCGGCACCGGACGGGTCGATGTGCCGACCCACGGGCGCGTTGACGTTGCAGTCCATGGACGCGTTGTCGTGCCGGGGAACGGCGGGCGCGCCGGCGTTGACGTTCCGGCGCCAGGACGCGGCCACGCGGCGGTGTTCGTCGCGTGAACAGCCGCAGACGGCCTGTTCGCCGCGGGACCTGGATGGAATACGCCGCCCACAAACGACGCGCTGGCCGCGACGGCGGCCGCAAGCGAAGCAGCAAGAGAGTTTAGAAACATACAGATGTTAGTAGGGCCGGAATCCGGCCTGCTGCAATATTACCGCGCCGGCGGATACATCGCGTCGCGTATCCGCGCAAGCTCGTTGATGAGGGCAGGATCCTCTATCTTCTGAAATCGGGGAACCGGTACGCCGTCCTTCTCGGCTGATTCATAGAACATATGGAGCGGGCGCAGGTCGAACATCTTTCCGTGATTATAGACGAATGATTCGTAGAGCGGGCGATACACGAGCATGTTCGCGTCCGTGGGGCGGCAATCGTCTTCCGTGTGGTGGCCGACGCCCATCACTTCGTACGCGTAGTTGTTCACCGCGCCCGTCGGGTCGTGCTTGTAGTGATAATAGAAGCCGGGCTCGGGCATTTGTTCGGGCAAGCGGTTTTCATAGGTACCGGCCATATATGCCGACAGTATATACTTGCCGCATGGCCGCGACGAAACGGTATTGGCTCATGAAAAGCGAGCCGGAAAGCTACTCCATCGACCACCTGAAGCGCGACAAGAAGACGCCGTGGTCAGGCGTGCGCAACTTTCAGGCGCGCAACTACATGCGCGAAATGCAGCCGGGCGACGGTGTATTGTTCTATCATTCGAGCTGTGCAGTGCCGGGCGTGTACGGCATCGGGAAAGTAGCGTCGAAAGCGCACCCCGACCTGACCCAGTTCGATCCGAAAAGTCCCTACTACGATAAGCGCGCGACCAAAGACAAGCCGATCTGGGACTTGGTGGATGTCGCGTTCGTGCGCAAGCTCAAGCGGCCGGTCTCAATCACCGAGATGCGCGCCAATAAGAAGCTTTCCGGTATGGCGACGTTCCGGAAGGGTAGCCGCCTGTCTGTGACACCAGTAACGGCAACAGAGTTCGAGGCATTTATATAATGTGACCCCACGGGGAATCGAACCCCGATTTACGCCGTGAAAGGGCGCCGTCCTAACCGTTAGACGATGAGGCCTCGTAACGGAATCATCCTACATTTTTTAGCCCAAGAATGCTAGGATAGCTTCGACCGGACGCCGCCCCTGCGGCGTTCATAGGAGAGGCGGCAGAGCGGATGGGACAGCAAGCAGCAGCTTGTCCCATCCGGTGCCGAAGGTACGCGCCGATGTCTTGTCTGCAAGGCCGGCGCGCGGAGGACGAACTTGTTCGACCACCGCCACCTCGATACTATGGTCATGACCAAGGAGAGGTGGCAGAGTGGTCGAATGCACCGGTTTCGAAAACCGGCAAGGGTGAAAGCTCTTCGGGAGTTCGAATCTCCCCCTCTCCGCAGATGAACGATATGGATACCACGAAAACGACGGAACGCGGCGATGCCGCGCCCGTCGTTTTCGTTATCGTCGGCGCTACCGGCGACTTGTCCCGCGCCAAGCTGCTGCCGGCTATCGGCGCGCTCGCCGCGGGCGGAGAACTCGCCCGCGGATTCCGCGTCGTCGGAACGACGCGGCGCGCGAACGTTTCCGCCGCGGACCTGCTGGCCGGCACGCCGGACGCCGATGCTCTCGCCGGCCGTATCGAGATGTTCGCGGGCAGCTTCGATACCGCGGAAGACGCGCGGAAGCTCGAGAGCCGCCTTGGCGATATCGACGCGGAGTTCGGCGAATCGGCGATACGCATCTTCCACCTGTCCGTACCGCCGCGGGCTCTGCAGCCTATCATCGCGTCGTTCGCGGATGCCGGGTGTCTCGCACATGAAGGAACGCGGCTGCTGCTTGAAAAGCCGTTCGGCACCGATCTGGCAAGCGCTCGCGAACTGGATGCCTTCCTCGCCGCGCGCATTCCCGAATCCCGGACGTATCGCGTCGACCATTATCTCGAGAAGCGGATGGCGCGCGTGCTCGCGGAGAGCGCGAATCTCCTGCCCGAGCTGTCGTCCGGCGCGGTCGAGCGCATCGATATCATCGCGAGCGAATCTGCGGATGCGGGCCGCCGCGCGGAATTCTATGATGGCGTGGGCGCGCTGCGCGACGTGCTCCAAAATCACCTGCTCGAGCTCGCGGCCGTGCTTCTTGCCGGGGCGGGCAAGGGCGGCACGACCGAAGGCCGGCTTGCGGCCCTGACGGGATGTACGGCCGATCCTGCGCGCGCGAAGCGCGCGCAGTATGAAGGATATGCTGACGCCCTCGGATACGATTCGAACGCCGAGACATTCGCCGCCATAGAAATATCCTCGACGGACCCCCGCATCGCGGGCGTGCCGATACTGCTTGCGACCGGCAAGGGGCTCGCCGAGAAGCGGACCGAGATACGCATAACCTACCGCGGCGTGCGCACGACGATATCATTCGATCCGAATTTCATAGAACGCATGCGGCAGGACGGCACCGTCGACTATGCGGCCCTCACGAAGCTCGCGCGATTCGACGGGTATGCCGCTGCCTATCAGGACGCAGTCCGGGGAACGAAGGAATTCTTCGTGGGAAGAGATGAAGCGCTCGAAGCATGGCGCGTTGTCGAGCCGATTATGCAGGCATGGAGGAGCGCGGCGGGCATGAAGCATTACGCGCAGGGAACTCGCATCGAGGATTTGATAGGAAATTCATCGAAGCTTTAGATTCCGGCTGGTATAAGGGACAGGTGAGCCTTTACTCGCGAGGATAACCCATACGCTTATGTTTAGAGACGACCAGGAGAACGAGCAGGAGGCTGCCGACAAGCATCAGGAAGCGGCAGATACTGCCGGCGAAGCCAAAGAGGCCGACGAAGAGACGAACGGCAGTAACAGCTAGACTGCCCATTCCAATGAAAAACGCCCCAGCGAGCCGGGGCGTTTTTCGCGTTTCGCGCTGGCCGCATCAATTCCTCTTTACCCAAAGGTATATGTCCTCAAGCGCCTTCACGGCATCGCCCGCCGCGATGTTGTTTTGGTGGTATATCTCGTCCGTGCAGTCGCCCGCGGCCCAGAGGCCCGGCACGACGGCCCCGTCAACGCCATACGCGCGCTGCGTGCGCGGGTCGACTTTCACGCGGCCGACGTCGTCGACCGCGACGATGTCCTTCGCGAATACGGTGTTCGGCATCACGCCGATTTCCACGAATACGCCGGTCACCGGCAGCTCCTTCTTCTCCCCGTTCTCAAGGCTTTGGACGACGAGGCCGCTTACGAACGGCGAACCTTTCACTTCCGTCGGCAGCCAGCCGCCGAGGGTGGACATGTTCGGGTGCTTGAGGACGCTCTGCACGGTGATGGCATCCGCCTTGAAATCCTTGTATTTGTGGACGAGCGTCACGGATTTCGCATACGCCAGCAGCTGCGCCGCAGTCTCGAACCCCGCGTTGCCGCCGCCCACCACCGCGACATCCTGGCCGGCGAACAGCGGGCCGTCGCACGACGCGCAATAGGTGAGGCCCTTGTTCTCGAGCTCGTCGGCGCCCGGCACCGGAAGCTTGCGGCGCGCGGCGCCCGACGCGATGAGCACGGCGCGCGCCTCGAATGTCTTGCCGCTCCTGGTCGTCGCGCGATAGCCGTTCTCGATCTTCTCGAGTTTCTCGACGCGCTCGCCTTCAGCGACCTGTACGAAGTCGCCTTTGTACGCATCCAGGTGGCCCTTCAGAGCCTTGGCGAGTTCCGCGCCCGGGATCTTCACCGTGCCTATCCAGTTCTCGATGCCTTCGGATACGGTCGACTGCCCGCCGAATTCCTCCGCAATAAGCACCGTATTCAGGTGCTTCCGGGCCGCATACACGCCCGCAGCGACTCCCGCCGGCCCCCCGCCGATGATAATCAGGTCATTCATGCGCGCAGTATAGCAAAGAACAATCCCCGCCGGAGGCGGGGATTGTTCTGGCGCTTCGGCCTACTTCTTGTGTCGGCGCAGGAACGAGGGAATCGCACCCCATGCCTCGTCGTCCTCTTCGACTATCGGCGGCGGCGTCGGGCCTTTCGCTTCTTCGCGGCGCTGCGGCTGGGCCGTCACGATAGGCTCTGCGCGCTCCTTGCGGGGCGCCGGGGCCGGTTCTGCGGCTGTCTCGGGCTCTGGGGCAGCTTCTGCCACGGCAGGGCGCTGAAGCACTTCATGATAAATCTTGCCGCGGGTGTCGGTCTGCTCCTTGGCCGGCATCGAGAACAGCGAGCGCTCAAAGCCTGCCGGCATGCTCATGTCGCTCGAACGCTCCGGGAAGCCGGTCGCGATGACGATGATGCGGATCTGGCCCTTCTTGAGCTTGTCGTCGCGCATCATACCGAAGATGACCTTCGCGTCCTTGTCCACGGACTCGTTGATGACCTTCGCCGCATCCTGCACTTCGAGGATGCCCATGTCGTCCGCGCCCGCGACGACGAAGAGGATACCCTTGGCGCCCGTGATGGAAACGTCGAGCAGCGGGGAATTGACGGCCTTCTGCGCGGCTTCTTTGGCGCGCTGGTCGCCGTCGGCGACGCCGATGCCCATGAGGGCCGGGCCCGCGCCTTCCATGATGGTCTTGATGTCGTTGAAGTCGGTGTTGATTTCGCCCGGCGTCGTGATGATGTCGGAAACGCCTTCGACGGCCTGGCGCAGTATCTCGTCGGCGAGCGCGAACGCGGACTTCGCGCTCATGTTCGATTCCGCGAGCGACAGGAGTTTGTCGTTCGGGATGATGATGAACGCATCGACTTCCTTCTTAAGCTCGAGCAGGCCGCGCTCGGCGATGTCCTTGCGCTGCGCGCCTTCGAACGAGAACGGGCGCGTGACGACGCCGATGGTGAGCGCGCCGATTTCCTTCGCGATCTTCGCGACGACCGCCGATGCGCCCGTGCCCGTGCCGCCGCCCATGCCGCAGGTGATGAACACCATGTCAGAGCCCTGAAGCGCTTCCTGAATTTCCTGGCGCGTCTCTTCCGCCGCGCGGCGTCCGAGATCCGGGTTCATGCCGGTGCCGAGGCCGCGGGTGAGGTTCTTGCCGATGTGGATCTTGCGCTTGGCGAGGCTGCGGTGCAGGTCCTGCGCATCGGAGTTCACGGCCACGAATTCCACGCCCTTCACCTTGGAATTCACCATGTGGTTGATGGCGTTGCCGCCGGAGCCGCCGACGCCGACCACGCGAATGCGTGCGAAGGTCTCGATTTCGGGCTCAACGCGCTTAGACATAATGAAAGAAAGTAGTGGCTAAAAAGTATGCGGCCCCGCAGTACTTAGGGCTCATAATACTAGAAATCGCGGGTCTGCAAACCTTGACGCGGAGGGAGGGACGTGTCGAGTCTCGGGCTTCACTCCGGCATATCTCGAAAAGGGTACGCGTAATTTTTCTGCTGAAAAATTCGCTCGCTCTCGCGCCGTCGCGCTCCGAGAGCCCCTTTTCGAAGATATGCCGTCGTTCGCCCGAAATCGATACGTGAGGAAGACGCGGAGGAAGCTAAGGAAGGAATTGGCGGAAGAATTTTTCGGCGGCGCGGCTGATGCGCTTTCCCGAGCTTGCCTTCGGCGCCTCGGTGTCGCCGGTAAGGCCCCAGAGCGCGAGCCCGTAGGCGACGGCCCAGGTGGCATCGCGGAGTTTCGCGTCGGGCGATATGCGGATGTCGGCGACGCGCGCCGGGAGCTTCAGCGATCCTTTCGCTATCTCGCTCACGGAGCCGAGCCCTGCGCCGCCGCCCGAAATGATGATGCCGGCCGGAAGCGGCCCCTTGCGGCCGATGGTGCGTAGGTGCTTGTCGACGAGCTCGAACATCTGGCGGAAGCGCTGCGCGATTATCTCGTCGACTTTCTTGCGGGTGTACATGGCACCCGTGAGCCGCCCGAGCTTGATGCGCTCGGCTTCTTCGAGCGAGACCTTGAATCCGAGCGCCAGGTCGTCGGTCACGTGGCTGCTGCCCATCGGGAATACCTTTACGGAAATAGGGAGGCCTTCGTCGTATACGACTATGGAAACGGTTTCGGCACCGATGTTGGCGAGCACGCAGCCCTTCATCTTCTGGTCTTTGGTAAGCGTCACGTAGGAACCGGCGAGCGGCGACGCCATGCGGTCGATGACCTCGATGTCGACGTCTTCGACGGCGCTTTGGAGGATGTCGGCGTGCTGGGTGAGGCAGGTCACGAACAGGTATTCGGCCGTGAGCCGCGTGCCTTTCATGCCGATGGGGTCGCCGAGCACTTTCTCGCCGTCCACGCGGAATTCGAGGGGAATCTCATGGAGAATGGTGCGGTTCACGAAATGCGGCCGCGCGGCTTCGCGCGCGTTGTGGCGGACCTTCTCGGTGTCGAGCTCAGTCACTTCCTGATCGGCGCGCGATATGACCGTCTCGCCCGCGCCGCGGACTTCGTCGAGCGAGATGCCGCCCACGGCGAGGAAGCCGCTCGCGATGTGCATCTGCGCGGAATGTTCGGCCTGCGCTTTCGCCGCCCGCAGCGCTATGGCCGCTTCGTCCTTATCGACGATATAGCCTTGGCGCAGGCCTTTGGATTCGTGGAAACCGGTCCCTATGATGCGCACCGTGGGACCCGCAGGTCCTGCGAGCTCCTCAACGACGACGATCTTGACCTGCTGGGTCCCGATGTCGATGCCCGTTGCGATGCGGCGTTTCATTTTTTGGATAGGGAATGCCGGCCACGCGCTCAAAGAGCTTGCGTTCCGTCCGTTCCATTGTAGGCCCATGACGCGTGCCTTCCAAGTGCAGCAGTCCGTGGATAAAGAGGAATCCGACGAATTGAGAGTAGGTAAGCCCGAACGCGGGCGCCTGCTTTTGCGCTTCCGCGAGGCAGATGATTATCTCGCCGCTCTTGTCGTCCTTGTCTCCGGTGCGATAGGAAAGCACGTTTGGCGTATATGACTTGTCGCGCAGCGCTTTGTTAAGCGCGAGCGCTTCAGACGGCGTCACGAACGCGAGCGATACGTCGAAGCGGGGCAGCACGGCTTTGCGGGCCCGGGCAAACGGAAAAACCGGCGCGGAGCGCCGGGTCATGTTCCGAATATCGAGCGTACCGCCCGTCATCAGGCTACGCGGCAGTCGCCGTGGTGGTCGACGTCGTTGCGGTCGTAGTAGCCGACGTCGTCGGGCGTTTCGGCGCGCCCTTGCGGACTTTTTTGCCGTAGGTAGCCGGGTCTATCTTGCCGAGCTTTACCAGCTCGTGATAGTTCACGCTGCGGGCGCTGCGGATCATGGCGCGCTGGTGATCGACGTTCTTGGACTTCGAGCGGATGAAGTAGCGGCGCTTCCTCATCTCGCGCACGAGGCCGAGACCCTGCGCGCGGCGGGAAAAGCGGCGAATCAAGCTCGCCGAGCTCTCGTTCTTACCGCGGCGCACCTCTACGCGTTCAGCGTTTTGCATAGATAGAAATGTAGCAGGAGAGGACTCTGTTGTCCAGCCGGAGCCTGTGCCTAGGCTACATCCCGGAGCCGGTCAACCAGCAGATCGAGGGGGATGGATGTTTCGGCGTACGTCGAGCGCTCGCGCAGGATGACCGAGCGCTCGAGCGCCTCTTTCCGGCCCATTATCAGGAGGTATTGGGGGTCCAGGGTCTCGGCGAGGCGCATTTGCTCGGTCAGGGACTCGACGCCGATGGACTGCGCGAGCGGCAGCCGCGCGTGGCGCAGGCTGTCCGCCATCTTCATGCTGACGCGCTTGGCGTCATCGCCGATGTGCACGAAGACGAAACGCGGCTTCGCGGACGGCTTCATCGCCGGCACCGTCGCTTTCACGGGAGGGGTGATGCGCAGGACGCCCCCGATCGAAGACGCGAGCGGCCCCTTCAGGAACGGCTTCGCGAGCTCGTGGTAGCGGGAACCCCATGCCTTCACGCCGTCCGCTTGTATTTCAAAGCAGGTATCGGACCACGCCGTGCCGCGCGACAGGAGGCAGGGCGCAAGTTCGTACGGCGTCTCGGTCGTCTCGAGGTATTCCAGGACATCCTCGAAGTGCTTGCGGCTGGCTTCCGAAAGATGATCGGTCGGGGACGGCAGCGTCTCGGTCGTATCCTTGCCGATCATCATTTCCGCGGCTCCGAACACGTCGTTTTTCGCGCAGGCGACGCAATCCGCCGGCAGCGCCGCGCCATGCTTCCTGAAGAAGGTGCCGAGCTCGCGCGCGAAACGCCCGCGCGTCTCTTTATCTCCCATGGAGTTGATGCGCACGACCGGCTCGGTTTTCGTTATCTCGCCTACGAGCGCGCGCATCGCGCGGATCATCACGGCGTCCGCGATGGATCGTCCCGCGCTTATCGCATGGAACTGGATGATTATCTCTTTCGGCGCCGCGCGGCCCGGCGCGGCGTTGCTGTGCCAGACGAAGAGCGGCTGGCCGAGCCCCGGCATGATGTTCGCATCCCGGACTTGCTTCAGGAACGCGGCGACATGCTGCGCGGTGTCGTCGAGCGCTTCCATCTGGAAGCCGTCGGGCAGGGGCGAGCGTGCCGGAGCGCCTTTTTTGGCCGCGGCGAGCACTGAAAACGGCGTGAAGCCGTACGATGCGCCGACGGCGCCTGCGCGCTTCAATATCTCGTCGGTGCGGAGCGTGGTCGTCATTGCGGCAGGTGGGCGGCGCCCGGGAACAGCCCGGTCTCATTCGGCGGCAGCAGGCGCAGGAAGACGCGGCCCATGATGTCGTTCTGCGGCAGCACGCCCCAGACGCGGGAATCCGAGCTGTTCGGGCGGTTGTCGCCCATGACGAAGTACTGGCCGGGGCCGAGCGCGGAGTTTTCGGTGTACGTCGCATCTTCGGCGACGACATACGGCTCGTCGAGCGTAAGCGAGCTGCCATCGGCCTTGGTTACGGTGACGGCCCCGTGGTCGATATGCACCGTTTCGCCCGGCAGGCCGATAATTCTCTTTATATAGAAGACGGACGGGTCGCCCGGATAGCGGAACACGATGACATCGCCGCGCTTGGGCGATTCGAAATGATATGAAAGCTCGTCGACGATGAGGTATTGGGCGTTCTCGAACGTGGGATGCATGGATTCGCCGTCGACGACGAACGGCTGCGCGACGAAAAGCCTGATGGGGAGCACTATGATCACCGCGAGTATCACGAAGACGACAATCTCCTTGAGCGCACGCTCGATGAACATCATTGCCCGCATTGTATTCCTC
>DASVLW010000053.1:0-5415 GCA_036384675.1 Minisyncoccota bacterium | reverse complement strand
CACTCCTTCTCATAGCCATCGGGATATTCCTCGGCTACGTGCGTCCGACGTATGCCGGCCCGATAGCCGCCCTCCGGATGCAGGTCGCGCAGTATAACGCGGCGCTCGACGCCGCCGACAAATACAATACGCGCGAAGCGGAGCTCGCGGCCGACCGGAACAAGCTCTCGCCCGATGCGCTCACCCGGCTCACCACGTTCCTGCCGGACGGCGTCGATAACGTGCGCATGATCCTCGACCTGACCGCGCTCGCGGCCCGCTCGGGCGTCGGCCTGTCCGGATTCACCATCTCGGGCGGCGGGCAATCGAGCGATTCTGGGCTTCAGAACAACAGCCTGGTCGATTCGGTGGATCTCTCCGTCACGGCGACCGGCACCTATAGCGCGTTCCGAACGTTCCTTACCGGCATCGAGACCAGCCTGCGCCCCATGGACGTGATGGATCTGAAGGTGAAAGCCTCGGCGACCGGCGTCTATACGTACGCCATGACGCTCCGCATATACTGGCTGCGCTGATACACGAACTATTATGACTGCTTCACGAACCAACATCCTTCTCATCATCCTCGGCATCGTCCTGCTCGGCGCCGCGGCGTACTTTTTCC
The DNA here is from genome assembly GCA_036384675.1 of Minisyncoccota bacterium. Taxonomy (GTDB): domain Bacteria; phylum Patescibacteriota; class Minisyncoccia; order Phycocordibacterales; family Phycocordibacteraceae; genus C7867-001. The sequence continues at coordinate 4,811 of DASVLW010000053.1, read as the reverse complement.
TGCCTGACGGTTCATCGAGCGCTACGGCGCTATCGGGCAGCGCGCCCGCTGACGCGAACGAAGCCGCATTCATACAGCTGTCCGGCGAGCTCGACCCCATATCGTTCGATCCGAAAGTGCTTGAAGACCCCCGCCTCACCTCGCTCGTCGATATCAGCACGCAAGTCATTCCTGAAAGCTCGGGACGCTCCGACCCCTTTGCACCTTTCGGCGCCGCCCAGTAGCGGCGTCCTATACGGATGAATGTCCTGCCGCTCCTCATCGAGAAAGGGCTCCTGAAACCCGAGGACGCGCGGGCGGTCGAGGATGACGTGCGGGGCGGCTCGACGATGGATGCCGCTCTGGAGAAGCACGGCGTCGCGCCGGATGCCGTGCTGGCGGCGGTAAGCGCGCGCTACGGCATCCCCACGCGATCGCTCGGCCCCGAAGAGAAGATCGGCGAGGCCGCGCTCGCGTACATACCCGAAGAATCGGCGCGCCACTACCGCTTCGTGCCGCTCACCGTGAAGGACGGCGCGCTTGAAGTCGGCATCATCGATCCGGACAACATCGAGGCGATGGACGCGCTGCAGTTCATATCGAGCAAGATAGGCGTCCCGTATAAATTGTTCCTGATAACGCAGGCCGATTTCGACCGCATCATCGAGGAATACGGGAACATTTCCGGGGAAGTGGGCGAGGCGCTCACCGAGTTCGAAGGCGCGGCGGACGCCGAGACGCCGCTCGACAAGAAGCGGCAGGAGCGCGAGGAAGCCGCGGCAGCGACCATAAAGGCCGACGCGCCCGTCACGAAGATCGTCGCAACCATCCTGCGCTACGCGGTGGAAGGCGGCGCGTCGGACATCCATATCGAGCCGACGCCCGAGAAGACGCGCGTGCGCTTCCGCATGGACGGCGACCTGCATACGTCGCTCGAGCTTCCGGCGAAGGTTCACCAGTCGGTCGTCGCGCGCATCAAGGTGCTCGCGCAGCTGCGGCTCGACGAACGCCGCAAGCCGCAGGACGGGCGTTTCTCGACGACGGTCGAAGGCCGCAAGATCGACTTCCGCGTATCGACCTTCCCGACGGAATACGGCGAGAAGGTCGTGATGCGTATCCTTGACCGCGCGAAATCCGCGCAGACGCTCGCTTCCATCGGCCTGTCGCCCGACCAGATGACGACTCTGCGCGAGCTTATCGATAAGCCGTACGGCATCATCCTCATCTCGGGTCCGACCGGGTCCGGTAAGTCGACGACGCTCTTCTCGATGCTTTCGGAGATAGACCGCGAGACCAAGAACGTGGTGTCGGTCGAAGACCCGGTCGAATACGAGATTGACGGCGTGGCGCAGTCGCAGGTCCGGCCGGAAATCGGCTATACGTTCGCATCGGGACTCCGATCCATCCTGCGCCAGGACCCGGACGTGATCATGGTGGGAGAAATCCGCGATAAGGAGACCGCGCAGCTCGCGATACAGGCGGCGCTCACCGGCCACCTCGTGTTCTCGACCATCCACACCAATACCGCTGCGGGCGTCATCCCGCGCCTCGTCGACATGGGCGTCGACCCATACCTCATCGCGCCGACGCTCATCGCGGCCATCGGCCAGCGCCTCGTGCGCCGCTTGTGCGAGGGAGCCGGGCAGCCGGTGCCCGTGACGGAAAGTATCAAGCTGCTGCTCGACAAGGAGTTTGCCGATCTTCCCGCCGATGTCCGCAAGAAGGTTCCGCCGTTCAAGCAGTTCTATCGCGCCGCCCCGACGGCCGACTGCCCGAACGGGACCCGCGGGCGCATGGCAGTCTTCGAGATACTGAAGATGGATCCGACCATCGAGAAAGTCGTGCTCGCCGATCCGGTCGAAGAGCGCGTATACGCAGCCGCGCGCGCGGCCGGCATGATGACGATGCGCGAGGATGCTATCATGAAAGCGCTCGCCGGAGAGATCCCGTTCGAGGAAGTGAACACGCTGGGCGGCACGCTGTTCCCGGCAGAGCCCGCCGACGCGATATAATCCACTTATTTCTATGGCACACCGCATCTATCTCATCGATGACGACCGCTTCCTCCTCGACATGTACGCGGTCAAGTTCACCGCGGCCGGCCATGAAGTGACCGCTTTTTCAAAAGGAGAAGAGCTGCTTGATGCGCTGCGCACCAAGCCCGCGCCCGACGCCGTGCTCCTCGATATCGTTATGCCGGGCATGGACGGGTTCCAGATACTCGAGACGATACGAAAGGAGAAACTCGTGCCGGGCGCGAAGCTCATCGTGCTTTCCAATCAGGGCCAGGATACCGACATCGATCGCGCGAAGGCGCTCGGCGCGCACGGGTACATCATCAAGGCATCCGCGATACCGTCCGAGGTCCTCGCGGAAACGATGAAGATAGTCGAAAAGACCGCATGAGCAAGGACCCTGTCGCACGACTTTCCGAATTGCTCGACATGGTCATCGCCGAGGGCGGTTCGGATCTTCATATCAGCGCGGGCACGAACCCCATCATCCGCGTTTCCGGAGCGCTCGTGCCCATCGTGCAGCAGGAGGCGTTCTCGGCCGAAGAGACGGCGGCGCTCCTGAACGCCATCATGCCGCCGCAGTGCAAGGAAACGTTCGAGAAAGAGCAGGCGATCGACTTCTCCTATGCGCACAAGAAAGACGCGGGCCGCTTCCGCGTGAACGGTTACACGACGCAGGGCACCGTCGCGCTCGCCATGCGCCTCATACCGCGCGAAGTAGGCACGCTCGAGACGCTCAACCTGCCGCCGGTGCTCGAAGTCTTCACCCAGCGTACGCAGGGGTTCTTCCTCGTCGTGGGGCCGGTGGGGCAGGGCAAGTCGACGACGCTCGCCGCCATGCTCGAGCGCATCAACGAAGCGCGCGCGGAGCACATCGTCACCATCGAGGACCCGGTCGAATATATCTTCACGCCCAAGAAGTCGCTCATCCACCAGCGCGAAGTGCGCATCGATTCTCCGGATTTCCACACGGCGCTCCAGGGCGCGTTCCGCGAGGACGTGAACGTGATCATGGTGGGCGAGATGCGCGACCAGGAGACCATCTCATCGGCCGTGACGGCCGCGGAGACCGGCCACCTCGTGCTCTCGACCCTGCACACCAACAACGCGGCGCAGACCATCGACCGCATCATCGACCTGTTCCCGGCGAGCCAGCAGGGACAGGTGCGCGTGCAGCTCGCGGGCTCGCTCGCGGGCATATTCTCCCAGCGGCTCATCCCCCGCATCGCCGGCGGCCTCGTTCCCGCGTACGAGCTGCTCATCAACAACAGCGCGATCGCGAATCTCATCCGCGAGGGCCGCACGCACGAGATAACCACCGTCATCCAGACGTCTTCGCAGGAAGGCATGGTCGACATGGACCGCTCGCTCGCGGAGCTGGTGCGCCGCGGGGAAGTGACGGTCGAGCATGCGTACGAGCGCGCGCTCGACCCGAAGACCTTCGAACGCTACCTCTAAACCATGCTTTTCTCCTATCGCGCCATAGACAAGGACGGCCACGAGCGCGAAGGCACCGTGGAAGCCCTGTCCATGGACGTGGCGGTGGGAACGCTGCAGCGCCGCTCGCTCATCGTCTCGTCCATCGAGCCGGCCAATAAGAAGAATCCGCTCGGCATCGAGATATCGTTCTTCAGCCGCGTCTCGAACAAGGAAATAGTCATCCTCTCGCGCCAGATAGCGACCCTGTTCGAGGCCCAAGTCTCCGCGCTGCGCATCTTCCGTCTCTTGGCCGCTGAAGTCGATAACAAGCATTTGGCCGAAATCCTGACCCAGGTCGCTGACGACATCCAGGGCGGCAGTCCCATCAGCAGGGCGCTCGCGCGACATCCGAAGGTATTCACCGCCTTTTACGTGAACATGGTGCGTTCGGGCGAGGAGTCCGGAAAGCTTTCGGAGACGTTCGGCTATCTCGCCGACTATCTCGACCGCACGTACGAAGTCATGAGCAAGGCGCAGAACGCGCTCATCTACCCGGCATTCGTCATCGCCACGTTCTTCGCCGTGATGATCCTCATGCTGATATTCGTCATCCCGAACATCAGCAGCGTCATTCTCGATTCCGGGCAGCCCGTGCCGGTCTATACGCAGGTCGTCATCAGCATCTCCTATTTCTTCATACATTACGGGATATTCCTTCTCATCGGCCTCGTCATACTCGCGGGATTCGCCGTACGCTCCCTCCAGTCGCCGTCGGGCAAGCTCCTCTACGACCACCTGAAGCTGCGGGTGCCGTACGTGGGCGACTTGTACCGCAAGCTTTACCTTTCGCGCATCGCGGATAATTTCGCGACGATGCTCGTGTCCGGCGTGCCGGTCGTCGAGGCGGTCGAAGTGACCGCATCGGTCGTGGGCAGCAAGACGTACGAGGACATCCTCACCGAGGCGGGGGACGCGGTGAAGGGAGGAGCGTCCATCTCGGAAGCGCTCGGCAGGCACCCGGAGATTCCGGGCATCATGATCGCCATGATCCGCGTCGGCGAAGAGACCGGCGAGCTCGGCAACATCCTTACGACGCTCGCGAAGTTCTACCGCCGCGAAGTGACGCAGGCGGTCGACACGCTCGTCGACCTTATCGAACCTTTGATGATCGTGATGCTCGGCCTCGGCGTCGGTACGCTCTTGGCTGCCGTGCTCATCCCTATCTACAGCCTCGCGGGCTCCATCGGATAACGCTCACTCGGGAATACCGCCCGGAAGGAGCAGAAAAGGCCCCCAGCGGGGCCTTTTCTTAAGCTCCAGCGTCCGGCTTTGGCATAGCGGCAATAGGAATTGCCGCGCAGAGCCGATGCCAAAGACCGTGCCCGGACGCCTGCGCTA
>DASVLW010000052.1:0-17112 GCA_036384675.1 Minisyncoccota bacterium | reverse complement strand
GGTCTTTCGACGAAACGGTCACGTCCTGGCGGACGGCGTAGCGCTTGGGCGCGTTCGCGTCCTGGTTGTATGAATAATCCTGGTCGGTATGAAGCGTGCCGAGCGTGATGTCGCTGTCGGCGACGCCGGCGGCATGGAGGAACGCTACGACTTTCTGAGTATCCGCGCCCACGGCGGCCGTCGCCCCGCCCACGCCCGTTTCGCTCGCGAAACGCTGGGCCGTTATCGTCCATTTCGCCGTATCGGCGGACACGTCCGTCATCGCGGAGCCGGTCACCGAAAGCGTGTTGCTCGCATTCTTTATCGATAGCGCGGTCGAGGCGGCGATCAGCCCGACGACGATAAGCCCGCCGGCGAGCAATACGCCGAGCGGCACGAACTGATTCTCCCAGAAGCGCCTGAACGGTCCGTTGAAGTCAGCCATATGCGCGTATGATACCACTGCCCCCGATTGAAACTACGTCAAGCGTGCTTTACCATACGCATATGGAAACCGGCCCGGCTCTTGAAACGGCGGTGTTCGGCGGCGGATGCTTTTGGTGCACGGAAGCCGTGTTCAAGATGCTGAGGGGCGTCGCGAATGTCGAGCCCGTATACGCCGGCGGCGCGATGCCGAACCCGACCTATGAACAAGTGTGCACCGGGCAGACCGGCCACGCCGAAGGCGTGCGCGTCACCTACGACCCCGGCCAGGTAAGCTACCGCTCGCTCATGACGGTGTTCTTCGGCAGCCACGACGCGACGCAGCTCAATCGGCAAGGCAACGACATCGGCACGCAATACCGCTCCGCCATCTTTCCGACGACGCCCGCGCAGTCCGCAGCAGCGAAGGCATTCATCAAGGAGCTCCAGGACTCGTCCGGCGAAGGCGACCCCATCGTGACGACCGTCGAAGAGGACGCGGCCGTCTATCCTGCCGAGGATTACCATCGAGACTATTACGCCAGCAACCCGAACCAGGGTTATTGCCAGGTCATCATCGCGCCCAAGCTCCAGAAGGTCCAGCAGCAATTTGCCGACTTGCTCAAATCGGCTGGATCGGGAGCCTGAAACCTTCCCCGCGCCTGCTGGGTTCTAGGGAGTGGAGCACCTCGCAAGAAGCATATCCGACAGAGACCCTGACCAGTCTCTCCATGCATGCGCCGCATCATGGATTATCTATTCACCCGACTTCTCTATGAGAATCTCCGGATCTATAGGCCTCGGAATCTTCTTCCTCGTGCTTGTTTCTTTCATGCCGCTCGTGTTCGCTGAACTCTGCAAGACCATCATCATATTCCTGCAAAGTTCCCAGCAAGCATTCACGGCAGCCGGCATCCTCGCAAGTTACGCCGGCGCTATCCCTTCCTTCCCGCTTTCCTCCCCCTGATCGTTCTACTTCTTCACCGCCCACTCACCACCCCTCGACGCTTGCGATCGAGGGTTGTTTATTTCCATAGCAACGCAAGGAGCGGCGGCCTGTCGGCCGCCGCTCCTTGCATAAAGACGAGATTCTTGGCCCGTACGGCTACATCGCCGCGGGGCGATTCATATCCATAGCCATTCCTTCCGTGCCCCAGAAGCCGGCGGCAAGCATCACGATGCCGAGGACGACATGGAGCCAGTTCGTCGCCATGTTGACGGCGAGGAACCCGAGCACCGGGGACGCCATAAGGAATCCGAGGATGGCGACGATCAGGTAGATGACGCCGCCGATCTTGAGCCATAGGCCCGACTGGGCGGAAGCCCACACGCTCACGATAATCAGGACCGCGCCGATGATGATGTAAACGACGTTCAGCGCGGCGTTCGTAAGGAACATGCCGGTCGCGCCGACAAGCGGGTTGGCGACGAAGCCCAGGAGTCCCACGATGACCACGATGATACCCAGCACGAGAGCAAGCATTTTTGCGGACATATGCGTGATATGGATGGTAATTACGTAATAAGCGTACGGTACCCTTCTAAAGTATAGCCTGCCGTACCCTTCGTGGAGGCCTGATGAAGGACCCTGTTGATAGTGCGTTTATGGACGGAAACGGTTGGAATGGCCGTGTTCGCGGGTGCGCACGCTGTCCTCATCCATACCGAAATAGTGGCCGAGCTCATGCCACAGGGTCTCGCGTACGGCCTGCGTCACGAATGCAGGGAAATCACGGGGCGGCTCCGCCGCCCCGGCCTCGTCCGCAAGCTCTTGCGCCTCTTCGAGTATCGGCAGCCGGTAGAGCGTGATGGTGTCCGGCAGCGTCCCGCCGATGCCGTACGACGCGCCGCGCTCGCTGTTGGGGATGCCGTGATACCGGCCGAGCAGGGTTTCGTTGGGCTCCAGATCGTCTTCCCGGCGCACCGCGTCGCTCGGCTCATCTTCGATGATGAGCGCCACGTTCTCGACCTGCCGCTTGAAGTGCGCGGGCACCTGCTCCCATTCGGAAACCGCTATCTTCTCGAATGCCGCTTCGTCCATAGGCTGCAAGGCTATGATGCGCGCCCGATGAGTTCCTTGGCGCGCGCCGCCAGACGCTGCGCCATGGGGTCGTCGCGGCGGCGCGGGCGCGGAATGTCGACTTCCACCTTCCCCTGCAGGCCGCCTTTGCCCACGACCAGTATCTCGTCCGCGAGCACGACCGCGTCCTCGATGCTGTGCGACACCATGAGAAACGTCATGTCCTTTTCGCGATAGAGCCGCTCCACTTCCTCGACGAGCCGCGCGGTCGTCTCGGTGTCGAGCGCGGAAAACGGCTCGTCGAGCAGCATGAGCTCCGGCGCGGCCACGAGCGCGCGGGCGATACCCACGCGCTGGCGCTGCCCGCCCGAAAGATTGCGCGGATACGCGTCGGCGAATTCCCGGATGCCGAGCTCCGCGAGCGCGGCGTGCGCCTCGCGGTTCTCCGCCGCCTCGCCCGTGGGCTTGTCCGCGAACGCGAGCTTCACGTTCTGCAGCGCCGTGAGCCACGGCAGGAGCGCGCCCGACTGGAATACCATGCGCGTGCGCGCCGTGTTCACTACCGTGCCGCGCGTCGGCTTGTCGAGGCCTATCGCGAGCCGCAGCAGCGTCGACTTGCCGCCGCCCGACGGCCCTACGATGGCCGTGAAGGAGCGCGGCTTCAGGCTGAACGAAACGTCGTGCAGCACCGTCGGGAGCGTCCGGTCATAGGCGAATGAAACATCGTTGAACGAAAGTATCGGCGCGCGGGAAGGTTCCATATTATTCGAATTTGAACCGCTCGGCGCGGGCCAATAGCGGCTGCCACAGCGCCAGGTTCACCACGGCGATCGTAACGACGAGCAGCCCCATCGCCGAAAGCAGCAGCGCGTTGTTCCCGTTCGTCGACGCGTTCACGAGGATGCTGCCGATGCCGAACAGGTCCGCCGCGTGGGAATTGACCGGCGCGTACGCATGGAGCGTCTCCGCCACGATGACGATGTTCCATCCGTCCGCGATGCCGAGGATGGACGCGGTCAACAGAGGCGGAAACAGCGCAGGCAGCGTTATCCTGGTCAGGCGATGCCATGCGGACAGGCCGAACACCCGGCCCGCCGAACGAACGTCCTCCGGAATCTGGTGCATGCCGCCGATGGTGCTGAACGATATCGTCCACAGGATGGTGAAGAAGATCATGAAAACCGCGGCGCCCTCCAAGAGCCCGCTATCGAGGAAAAAGAGGATGATGATGGGAAAGAACGCCAGCACCGGCAGGGATTCCATCACGTCGTATATAGGCAGCAGCACGCTCTCGAAGCGCCGGCTGCGCTCGGCCAGAAGGCCGAGCGGCACGCCTATCAGAAGCGCGAGCGCGTATGCGGCCAGCAGGCGCAGCATGGACGCGCCGAGCGCAAGCACCAGCGTCCCCGCCTGCACGGTATAGGTAGCCGGCGCGAGCCACGCGGTGGTCACGATGGCGCCTGCGGCCACCACGAGCGCCACCGGCAGCACGATGCCCGTGGCGAATCGGTGCAGCACGGTCGTCGGGTGCTTGCGCCGCCCGTGATGGCTGTAGTAGTGCACCCGCCTCAGTCTCATGCCCTCATTCTACCACCGGCCCGTATTGGCCCCGGAAGCTTTCTTAAATAAGCGGAATAGACTATAGTTCCGTTTGTTCTAACTAGGAGGCTTCAATGGATGGTCCGGAGTTATTCCGCTGTCTTCGGGGTACCTATGGGAACGTTGTTCTTCATGGCTCCCCATTCCGGTTTGGCGTCGTTGAACCAAGACAATGCCTGATTGAGAGCGAAGATCCGCTACACAAAGAGTGCGGCGTATATGGAAGTCAGTATGCACCGATTTCCCTTCTTTACTCCATCATTCACGAAAATCGCAGCAATTGGGGATGGCGTGTCGACTTTGAGAAATCAGCAGAGATCACGGTCACTGCTCCAAATGAACTCAAGGGAGGAGTGGGGTATCTTTATGTGCTGCCGAAGACTCCATTCACAAAAGATATCGGTGATGGCGTCTGTTGCATTGCATACGAACCGATAACGCCTATTGAGGTGCTTGAAGTGCACCCGACAGTTCTTGAGTATTTACAAAAATATTTTGGGGTTTTATTTCGCACCCCAACTGCCGCCTAAGTCTCACGACAAGGGCGGTTCTTCTTTATATAAGACGGTTGTCTCTTTGAGACGACACTATAACGATAGCCCCGGTACTTAACTCTGCCGATGCCCGTGCAGCAGCAGGTCGACGGCATGCTCCATGTCGCCCGCCTGCGTGACGCTGCCGCCGTTCACGAAGAATATCTCGTCGGCGTTCTCGATGGTGTTGAGCCGGTGCGCGATGATGATGCGCGTGGTCTCGGGCGGAAGTTTCTCCAGGATGTCTTCCAGAAGCTGCTCGGTGACGGTGTCGATGTTGGCGGTCGCCTCGTCGAGGATGAGGATGTCCGGGCGGCGCAGCGCGGCGCGCATGAACGCGATGATCTGCTTCTGGCCGAGGCTGATGCCGTCGCCGCTTGATTTCACCGGCGTATCGAGTCCCTCGCTGAAGCGGGACAGGAGCGTATGCAGGTTCGCGGATTCCAGCAGGCCCACGACTTCTTCGCTCGTGCGGCCTTTATATTCCTCGTTGCCGTAGAGGATATTGTCGCGGACGGTGCCGGTGAACAGGAACGGCTCCTGCAGGATGAATCCTATCTTCCGCGCGCGCGCGGCAGGCTCGTATGAGCGGATATCGCGGCCTTCGAGGTATACCGTGCCGCTGGTCGGGTCGAACAGGCGCGCCATGAGGCTCGCGGTCGTCGTCTTGCCGCCGCCGGTCGGGCCCACGAGCGCGTACGTCTTCCCTTTCTGGAGCGCGAAGCTGACGCCATGGAGCACTTCCTTGCCGCTGTCTTCGTACCGGAACGTGACGCCCTCGAACGCGAGGATGGAGCCGTCGCCGGCGCGCGGCGCTGCGGCTTCCGCCACGGTCCGCATGTCGCTTTCAAGCGCGAGGACTTCCGAGATGCGGTCGAGGCCCGCGAGCGCGAGCTGCAGGCTCGACCATATGGCGGCGAGCTGCCGCAGCGGCGCGTAGAAGTTCGTGACATAGAGCAGGAACCCGATCAGGAGGCCGATGGTAAAGGCGCCGTGCGAGATGAGATAGATGCCGTACGCGAGCACGATGAGCTGCGCCAGCGTGCTCGCGAGCGTATAGAGCGGCGTGAACGTGTTGCTCGCGACGCCCGCGGACACGGATGCGGCATAATTGGCTTCGTTGGCCTCGCGGAACTTATCGCGGAAATAGTCGAGGCGGTTGAACGCCACGATGACCTTGAAGTTGTTGAGGCTCTCCTGTATCTCGCCGCTCATGCCGCCGAGCGCGCGCAGGCTCGCGAGGCTCTTGCGCCGCACCCAGGGGGACAATAGCTGCGTGAGCGCGAGCACGACGGCCGCCGGCACAAGCGCTGCGGCGCCGAGCCGCGCGCTGATGGCGAGCAGGAATACGCCCGCGCCCGCGATGAGTATGAAATTGCTCAGGAACTGCATGAGCGCCTGCGCGAAGAACTGGTTGAGCTTGTCGGTGTCGTTATTTATGCGCGATATGAGGTCGCCCGCCTTGTTCTGGTTGAAGAACGCCACCGGCAGCGAGTTCAGCTTGTTGAATATCGAATTGCGCAGGTTGAAGAGCACGCGGCGCCCCACCGCGCCCATGGTGCGCACCTGCACGTAGTTCGAGACGGTGCCGACCACATAGATGAGCAGCAGGATGCCCGAAATGACCAGTACGCCGCGGAAGTCGCCGCCGGCTATGTACCGGTCCACCGCGCGCGCGATGAGTATCGGCGCAGCGAGCGTCGAGGCGGCCGTCACGAGTATAGCCGCGAGCGACACCGCCACCGCGCGGCCTTCCCCGCGCATGAGCGGCACGAGCCGGCGCAGCGCCGTGCGCAGCACGCCTTTCTCGCGCTCGCTGGCCTGATCCGCGATTTTAAGCTTGTAGTTCATACTGGTTGGTGCTCTTCTGGGACTCGAATATCTGCACGTATTCGGGGCTCGCCGCCATGAGTTCCTCGTGCGTGCCGCGCGCGAGCAGCTCGCCTTCCATCAGGAGCAGTATCTGATCATACGCCTCGACCGAGGCTATCTTCTGCGTCACCGACACGAGCGTGATGCCCGGGTAATTCTTCGCGACGTTCGCGAGTATCTTCTTCTCGGTCTGCGCGTCGACGCGGGCGGTGAAGTCGTCGAGCAGCAGCACGCGCGGATTAAGCGCGAGCGCGCGGGCGAGCATGATGCGCTGCTTCTGTCCGCCCGATAGCGACGTGCCGCGCTCGGACACGACGGTATCGAGCCCGTCCGGCAGCGTATCGATGAAGTCTCCGAGCTCGCTCGTCCGTATGGCGAGCTCGATATCCGCGTCCTTCGCCGTCTTGCTGAACGCGATATTCTCGCGCAGCGACAAATTGAACATGACGCTGTCCTGGAACACGAACCCCACCTGCCGATGCAGGTCCTGCTTGTCGTATTCGTTGATGTCGCGGCCGTCGTACAAGACCGTTCCCGATTCGGGCGCAAGAAGCCCCGTAAGAAGGTACAGCAGCTGCGTCTTCCCCGCGGCTGTCGGGCCGATGATGGCCGTCCGCTGCCCGGCCGGCACCGCGAACGACACGTCCTTCAGAGCGACCTTTTCTCCGAAACGGACGGTCACGTCCCTGACTTCGATGTCGCCGCGCAGGTCTGCCTTCAGGCCGCCCGTCTTGCGTTCGTCGGGCGCGTCGAGCACGCGGCCGATGCGCGCATAGGACGCGCTCGCCTGCGCGATGACGTTGCTCATGAAGCCGATGATGAGTATCGGGAAGATGAGGATGGCGAGGTAGCTGTTGAACGCCGTGAAGTCGCCGAGCGTCATGGCTCCATTGATGACGAAATGCCCGCCGAGCGTCAGGATGACGAGCGTCGCGAGGTTGGTGCACAGGGTGATGACCGGGATGAGGCTCGAGAACAGCCGCAGGATGCTCATGCCGATATCCTTGGCTTCCGCGTTCGCCGCGAGGAACTTCTGGTATTCGTAGTGCTGCGAATTGAGGAGCCGGATGAGCGACGACCCGAGGATGCTCTCGTTGATGACCGCATTGAGCCAGTCGATGGCTTCCTGCGAGCGCGTGAAGAGCTTGCGCACATGGCCGAGCACGTAATAGAACGTACCCGCGATGACCGGCACGACCGCGAGCACGGCGAGCCCGAGCCGCCAGTTAAGCAGCAGGAGCAGTACGGACGCGCCGATGATGAGGAACCCCGACGAGATGAGCGCGGCGATGGCCTGCGACACGAACGTTTTCACCGCGTCGACATCGGACGTCAGGTTGGTGAGGAGCTTGCTCGGGCCGACGCGGTCGATGTATTCGTACGGCTGCACGGATATCTTCGCCGAAACGCGGTTGCGCAGGTCCCGCGCCACGCGCTCGGACGCGTATACCTGCACGACGTTCTGGCCGTACGTGAAGGCGAAGATGAATACTGCAACCGCAGCAAATTCCTCGATGAGCCGCAGGAGCGCGAAACTGCCGAGCGTATAGGTGTCGATGGCGTGCTTGATGAGCTGCGGCACCAGAAGGTTGAGCCCGTTGCTGAGGACGGTCAGCAGCACCAGGAGCGCGATGATGCCCGCGTACGGGCGCAGCAGCGAGAAAAGACTCGGCGTGGCAGGCGCCGCCTCGCTTCGAGCATTATCAGTCCGGGTTTCGGTTTTTTTCATGCGGATCAACCGGCCTCGAGCGCGGCGTGCTGCTCGGCGGTAAGCGTACGCTCCGGCAGCTTAATAAAGAATGAGAATATGCCGCCGATGACGAGCATCACGGCCGCGACTTCATAGATAAGCGCGTAGGCGTCTATCTGCGCCTTCAATTCTATCAGCGCCGCGAATATCTGCTGGTTCGCCGGCGTCACGACGTTCAGAACGCTCCGGCTCGCGATGGACAGCACGTTGCGCTCGATGGCCCAGGCCAGAAGCGTGCTGAAAAGCGCGATGCCGAAGGCGCCCGCGATATTGCGCGCGAGCGCGAGCACGCCCGACGCGATGCCGATCTCCTCGGGCGGCACGGCCGACGCGATGGCGTTCGTGCGCTGCGCCATGCCGAAGCCCATGCCGAAGGCCATGATCATGAGCGGCAGGATGAGGTCGATGGCGGTGGAACGCGCGTCGAGGAACGAGAACAGGAATATGCCGACGCCCGCCATGACGGTCGATATGCCGATGACCGGTCCCGGCTTCACCTTGCCCACGAGCGATGCGCCCAAGGGCGCCGCGACCATGAGGCCCACGGCCATCGGGATGAACAGGTAGCCGGACTCGGTCGCGCTGTAGCCGAGGTACGTCTGCGCGAAGACCGGCACGAGGAATATCGAGCCCATCATCGCCATGAAGACGAGGAAGTTATTGGAAATGGTGTTCATGAATGTCGCGTTGCTGAAGAACTTCAGGTCGACGATAGGCTCGCTATGGTTCCGCTCGATGAGATAGAAGACGATGCCCGAGATGATGGTGACCGCATACGATATGAGGCTGTACGCCGAGCCCCATCCCCAGTCCTGGCCCTTGTCGAGCACGAGCACGAGCGCCGCGAGCGTGATGCCGAGCGTGATGGAGCCCCACCAGTCGAATTTCACGACGCGGTCCGGCAACTTCGACTCCTCGACGAACGTGAGCGCCATGAACGTGCCGATGATGCCGATGGGCAGGTTGATGAGGAATACCGCGCGCCAGCTGAAATGGTCGATCAGGGGGCCGCCAAGCAGAGGTCCGAGCACGGCGGAAGCGCCGAACACCGACGACCAGATGCCGAGCGCCTGCGAGCGGCTCTTCTGATCCGGGAACGTCGCCGCGAGGATGGCCATGGCGGTCGGATAGTCGGCGCTGCCCGCGATGGCCTGGATGACGCGGAACACGAGCATCGACCCGAGATTCCAGGAAAGGCCGGCGAGCACGGAGCCGATGAGGAATATGACGAAGCCGATGAGGTAGACCTTCTTGCGGCCGATGGTGTCGCCGAGCTTGCCCCAGATGGGGACGAATACCGCGTTCGCGAGGATATACGCGGTGCCTATCCAGCCGGCGGCCGACACGGTGATGCCGAAGTCATCGATGATGCTCGGCAGCGCCAGGTTCACGATGGTCTGATCGAGGCGCCCGAGGAACGTGCCGATGATGACGGTCACGAGGACCCACCATTTGAGCGAACCGTTCGCGCGCGCCTTCTCGATCATCGGTTATTTGGTGTACACCCAGATGCGCGCCGACATGCCGTTCTTGAGCTCGGGATACGCCGCGCGGTCGAACGCGACCTTCACGTCGAACGCCTGCGTCTGGCGCTTATCGGAAATGGAGAAGACGACGTCGCCCGCGTGCGAGGTCGGGCTTATCTCGTCGACGACGCCGGTGAACGACGTGCCGCCGAACGCGTCGACCGTGAACGTCGCGCGGTCGCCCACCGCCAGCCGCGTGAGCCCTTTGTCCTCGTCCACCTGCCCGACCACGCGCAGCTGCGACGGGTCGATGGTGGTCACGACCGCCGTGCCGGCCGCCACGGCCGAGCCGATGTCGGTGTCCGCGTCGATGACGAGCCCGCCCGCGGTCGACTTGATGAGCTCGGTGCCCACTTCCGCGACGACCGTGTTCGGCGCGATGACGTCGCCTGGCGCGACGTACACCTGCATAAGCGTGCCGCCCGCGGTCGGCGACAGCGTCACTTCAGGCGCCTGTACCGTCGCCTTGTCGATAGCGACGCGGTTGCTCGTGACGCCGAGGTACGCGATGCCGGCGAACAAGCTGCCGCCCACGAGCACGATGGCGGCGGCCACCATGAGCGGCACGCGGCTCTTCACCGGCTCTGCCGGCGCTTCCTTCTTCTCTGTATGCGAGTCAGCCATAGATGATTATATGAATCGTGAATTATTGCCCGGTGATGAGCGCGACCTGGTCGCCAGCCGCGAGACCCGAGACGATCTCGACGGATTCCGTGCCGCGGATGCCGGTCTCGACGCGCGTCTTCATCGTGCCGCCGCCCTCCTTCTTCAGCACGTATGCGCCCTGCGCGTCGGTGTCGACCGCCGCGGTCGGGACGGTGAGCACGCCGGATTTCGCCGCCGCGTGCACGCGCGCGTTCGCGTGCATGCCCGCCGCGATGCGCGGGTCGGATTCGGCGAATACGAGCGTCGCCTTGTAGGACGGAATGCCGTTCACCGGCGTCGGCGCGCGGTCGACCGAGCTGACCGCCGCGTTGAACGGGGCCGCCGCGCCGTACGCATCGAGCGTAACGGTCGCTGCGTCGCCTGCGTGCACTTTGGTCACGTCGATCTCGGAAAGGTAGATATCGACCTCGAAATTCCCCGCCGGGATAAGCGCGACGGCCGTCGTGTTCGGCGCGACGACGTCGCCGGCCTTCACCGCGACGCTCGCGACCGTGCCTGAGAACGGCGCGACGGCTTGCGACTGCGCGAGCGTTGCCGCGGCGGCGTCGACGGCCGCCTGCGCGGCCTGCCGGTCTTCGGGCGTCGCACCCGCCTGCGTGAGCGCGAGCGCGTCCTCGGCCGACTGCACGGCGAGCTTCTGGCTTGCGAGCCCCTGCTTCTGGCCCGTAAGCGAAACGATAAGCCCGTTCACCGTCGCATAGCCGGCGCTTACCGCGCTCGTGTCGTCGGCGCTGAGCGCCGGATGCGCGGAATTGGCCGCCTGCGTGAGCTGCGCGAAGAAATCGCGGATATCGTTCAGGTGAGCGATGCTCTTCGCCAGCTCGGCATCCGCCGCGCTTTCCGACGGGTTCGCGTTCAGGTCAGAGACTTCGCGGTCCCACGCATCGAGCTCCGCCTTCAGATTTCCGCGGTCGATGCCGGCCTGTTCGGCGGCTCCCGAATCGCCCGCTACGAAGCCGACGTGCGGATGGTCGACGGCGTTCAGCGAGCCGAACAGATAGTCCGTGTTATGGACGGCGGCTTCGGCGCTCGCTGCGTCGCTCGCGATGGTCGCCGGAAGCGACGCGTACGTGTTCGCGAGCGTCTGCTTCGCCTGATCGACGCCGGTCTGCTGCCCGGCCACGTCGACGGCGCGCGGGCCGTTCACGAGTCCCGCGAGGCGCGCCTGCGCCGACGCGAGGTTCGCCGAGAGGACGCCCGTATCAAGGGACGCGAGGAGCTGGCCCTGCGTCACCGTATCGCCGACCTTCACGCCTACGTACGTGACACGTCCGCCGGCGGCGAACGCGATGTCAGGGTTCTGCACCGGCGAAACGGTGCCGGTGCCCGTCACGTCGTCGGTCACGGCGCCCACGGCCGCGGTCGCGAACGCGTACGCCGGCGGGCGGGATTCTATGAAATAGTACGCGGCGCTGGCCACGAGCATGACGGCCGCGACGGCGAGCGCGATACGGACGGCGGTATGGGAAAGCAATTCGGTAAGTGAAGGCATGCGAGTCTAGGGGTCTAGCGTTTGGTAATGATGGTAAGGATGCGCGCCATTTCCTTTCGGTCGGCGGCGGACAGAGGCGCGGTGAGCCGCGCGAACGCCGCTTCGCGGCGCTTGGCAGCGTCTTCGAGCGTGCGGACGCCCTTGGCCGAGACGGACAGCAGCACGCGACGGCGGTCCTGAGCGTCAGGCTTCCTGATGATGAGTCCGTCGCGCGCGAGCGCGTTAACGAGCGCCGTGGCCGACGGCGCCGCCACCCGCAGGTAGCCGGCCACCGCGCCCATGTCGAGCGTCCCCGCTTCGCGCAGGTGCCGCAGGGTCTCGAGGTGCAGGTAGGACGACGGCCCGTAGCCGTCGACGCTGAACTGGTGCTTCAAGAGCCTCCCCATCTCGAACATGAGCGGGAAGAGCTGGTCGCCCGGGCGGGCGCGGGAAGATGACGTTTTCTTCATGTCTCTAATAGTTAGAGAGACTAAGTATATACCCGGCTGCATGAAACGTCAATGACGCCCGCTGCACTCGAACAGCCCCAGCCAGAAAAAGGACCGCTCCGGGCCGCTTGGCCAAGTCTTAGTCCTTTTTCTGGCTGGGGCTGTCCTCGTTCCGCTCCCCGACGTTTCTCACTCCGGCTGCGGCATCTGATTGCAGTTCGCGAAGGTGGTCGTGCTCTGCGCGCCCGCGCCTTCGGTTATGAATGCCGTCGTACCCTTGTTCCAGAAGACGAACGATTCGTCGTCGTTCGCGTAGCGCCCGCCGTCCGCCGACAGCGCGTGCGGCACGTCCAGATTCCGTCCGTCGGACAGGAGCAGGTTCACGCTGTTCTGCTTGTATATCGCGCGCACGGTCTTGCCGGCGTCGCATGCGTACGTCACGTCCGCGATGACCGGCGTGCCTTCCGGTGCCGGCATCTGCATCGCTCCGGACTGCATCTGCATGTCCATGGCGGCGTCTTCGCGCGCCGCGCCGCCCTGCTCTCCGAGCCAATACCCGAGCCCGAATATGACGACCGCCAGGATAATGGCGATTATCTGCGAATACCACGTGACCCGGTTCCATTCGATAGCCATAGAATTATAAATGTATGCTGGTAATGAGCGCTCCGAGAGCTGCGTCAATATGCTCGCGCGTTTTCTCGTCGGTCAGGGTGCCGTCGGTCCCGAACTTCTCGCCCGCTCCCGTGAGGTAGAACTCCGGCTGGCCCAGCACGCGCGCGTCCAGATAGAGTAGCACCTGCCGCAGCGCCGCTTGCGCGAGCGCGGTGCCCACCGCGCCGCCGGTCGCGCCGGCGACGTACACATGCTTGCCTTTCCATGCGTTATCGCCGTACGGGCGCGACGTCCAGTCCATGAAATTCTTCAGAGGTCCCGGAATCGAGCGGTTGTATTCGGGCGTGGCGATGATGATGCCGTCCGCCGCTTTGATGCGGTCCTTGAGCGCGGCCGCTGCCGGCGGGAATGCCGCTTCCATGTCCTGGTTGAAGAGCGGGAGCGCGCCGACATCGGACGGTTCGATGAATTCGATAGTCGTGCCGGCGGGAGCCTGCTTGATGAACGCCTGCGCGAGCGCGGTGTTGTAGGACCCCGCGCGGAGGCTGCCGGATACGGCGAGGAGCTTAGCCATGATGATGATAGTTACATGCGCTCGATGAGCGGCTGATTAAGGATTCCTGGGGCCCGGGCACTCTAAGCCGTCGCATTTCATACCGCCGCAGTTGCGGCATTCCATCGCATACAGAGCGTAGCGTCCGCTCCCCATGAGCGCTATGGCAAACGACATGATGGCGAGGAACATTTCCATGCCGCCGATAGTCGACTGCCAGGACGGCGCCGCGGCCGCCATCGAGCTGCCGGCGCGCGCGAGCGAAAGCGCGACCGCGACGAGCATCTCGATGCCGAACGCAACCGCGAACACCCGCGTCAGTATGCCGAGTATCAGCGCCGCTCCGCCGATGACTTCGAGCCAGCCGATGAAGAATCCGACCCATGCCGGGAATCCCATGCCGACGAACATCTGCGTCGTGCGGCTGATATTCTCAACCTTCGAGAGGCCGTGCGTCAGGAATACGAAGCCTACTTCAAGGCGGATGATAAGAATGCCGAGCGAGCGGGCGAACCAGAACCGGCTTGCCCCGTTGAAGAATGATTTCATGCCTCTGGTGTATGCGAGCCTATATAGATAATGCCTATTCCCTATACCACACGGCCTGCGCGGACCCTGTGTATAACTATCTGATGCGGATGCGGGGCGGAAGGCTGAACGCGAACGCCGTCCAGAACGCGCCGAGCAGATAGCCGCCGAGCACGTCGGTCGCATAGTGGACGCCGAGCACGAGCCGGCTCGCGCCGATGAGCAGTATGAGCGCGGCAGGCAGGGCGACCGCGAGCGCCCGGCGGCCCGGAGTGCGCGCACGCACGTAGCACAGGCAGGCGATGAAGGAATACAGCGCCATCGCGGCCGTCGCATGGCCGCTCGGGAAGGAATACGAGGCGTCGGCGACATACAGCGATGCGCCCGGCGGGCGGACGCGCTCGAATACTGACTTCAGGTAGTCCGCCGCGGCAGCGGCGGCGCCGACGGCGATGATGAGCCGCGCGACGATGCGCGGCGTCGGGAAATATGCCGCGACGCCGAACATGACTATAACGATGCCGGCCGCGCTGCCGAGAAACGTTATGGCGAGCGCCGCCGTCGCCAGCGCGGGCGAAGGATTTCCGAAGAACGCGCCTGCCGGCGCGTCGATAACTCCCGCCAGTCCGGGCACCTGTACGACGGCGAACGCGAGCGCGCAGAACGCCGCGAGCAGCGCGCACGCCCATGCCGCAGCAAGACGGTTCAGCATGATCGCGCTAATACGCGCCGATGCTGTTGAGCTCGGTCGTATAGGTGTTGATGAAGCTCGGGACGGCAAACGCGAGCCCGATGAGCGGCAGGACGAACAGGACGATGGTGATAACGCCGGTCCAGTACATGTATTTGCGCGTCTTGTCCGCGGCCTCAAAGGCCGCATTCGCGGTCGCCTCGATGCGGTCGAGGGACTCCTTCAGTTCAGGATCTATCATCCGCACAGGATAGCACGCGCGCTACAGCTCGATTTCCGCTCCCGCTTCAAGCGGCCTGAACTCGATGCCGTCTTCTTTGAGCATGCCGCCGATGAAGTGCGGCATGGCGGCCCGGTACGTGTCCGTATACATCGCGTCGTGGATAGGCACGACGATCTCCGGCTTCACCTTCTTCGCGTAGTCGATAGCTTCCGAGATCTTCATCCACGGGCCGCCGGTAGGCAGCAAGAGCACGCGCACCGCGCCCTTCGGCACGTCATGGATGGCATCGCCCGGCACGAAGAGGTCGCCGATGCGGAAACCCGTGTTGCGGCACGGGCTCGTCACGTAGATAGGCGCGTGCTCGATGCCGGCGCTCTCTATCGAGAGGCCGTTCACGTCGACGATGTCTCCCGATTCTATCTTCTCCCATTCGATGCCTGCGTCCGTGAGCGCCTTCCCCGCCGCCTCGTGCGTGATGACGCGCACGCCCGGATTATTCGAGACGATGGCTTTCACCTGTCCGGTATCCATATGGTCCTGATGCTCGTGGGTGATGAGCACGGCGGCGACGCCGGTCGCATCGGGTACCGGGTTCCAGTTGCCCGGGTCGACGATAACTTTCACGCCCCCGTCCTCCACCAGCACGCACGCGTGCCCGTATTTCTTGATCTTCATACCCTAAACGTACCACGCTCCCTATGAAGGGAGCGTGGATAACGGGACCGATGGAAACGCTATTTGAGTTCGGCGTCGATCTCGGCGCTGATCTGGCTCGCGAACTGGTCGGGCGTCAGCGCATAGAAGAGCTTCTTGCCGACGATGATGCTCGGCGTGCCGTTGATGCCCATCGCGGCGCCCTCGTCGCGGTCCGCGCTCACGGCCGCGTCGATGGCGGCCTTGTTCGCGTTCACGTACGCGACGACCTTGTCGGTATCGATGGCCGGAACCTGCGCCTTGGTCATCGCGACGATCGAGTCCTGGTCGCCGAAGCCCTGGTCGCCTTCGTCATCCTGCGCGGAGAACATGGCCGTCAGCCACGGATAGTAGCTGTCCGGATAGAGCGCCCATATCGCGCGGCCGAATTCTGAACCCGTGATGGAGTCCTGGCCGAGGAACTGGAAGTCCTTGAAGTACACTTTCACCTTGCCGGTCTTCACGTACTGGTCGACGAGCTGCGGCAGCGCCATCTGGTCGAACTGCTTGCAGAACGGGCACTGATAGTCGAAATAGACCGCCATCGTGACCGGCGCGCTCGCATCCCCGATGAACGGCTCATTCTTGGTGTTTATCTTGCTGACATCGGCCGCGGTCGGCTGGCCGGCAGCGCCGCCGGTCGTGCCGGTGACCGCGCCGTGGCCGTAGGCCAGCGCGAACGCGATGATAACGGCGCCGAGAAGCACCGCGATCGGCGTCATGTATTTCTCAACGAAGGTCGATTTGTCCATAGCTATGGTTAACGGGTTGGCAATGCCCGTAAGGATACCACGCCCGCTCGCTCAGGAAGCAATAGGGGCAAAAGCCAATCTATACAGTAGGTACGCCCATCACTAACGCCGCTCGCCCGGCAGCTTGAATAT
This sequence comes from Minisyncoccota bacterium, assembly GCA_036384675.1. Lineage (GTDB taxonomy): Bacteria > Patescibacteriota > Minisyncoccia > Phycocordibacterales > Phycocordibacteraceae > C7867-001. Next base: position 637 of record DASVLW010000052.1, on the reverse strand, counting down.
TGTCTTTTGCCCCTATTGCTTCCCTCGTTCCGCTCGCCGTCTATAGGAAAAGCGCCCCGTGCGGGGCGCTTTTCATTGTGAAATTAAGCGCGTTACGCGACGAACGTGAGCGCCTTGCCGGCCTTGCCTGCGCGGCCCGTGCGTCCGATGCGGTGCACGTAGTCGTCGTAGGAGTTCGGCAGGTCGAAGTTGATGACGTGCGAGACGCCCGAGATGTCGATGCCGCGTGCGGCGACGTCGGTGGCCACGAGCACCTGCACGTGATCCTTCTTGAAGAGCTCGAGAGCCTTCAGGCGCTTGCCATGCGTCTTGTTGCCGTGAATGGCCTCGGCCTTGATGCCGCGCATGACGAGGTCGCGCGCGAGGCGCTCCACGCCGTGCTTGGTGCGGCCGAAGACGAGGACTTTCGAGAATTCCGCGGCGTCCGACAGGAGGCCGACGAGCGTCTCGAATTTCTGCGGTCCGTGGCCGGCGCGCACGATGTCCTGATCCACCGTCTTGGCGGTATTGCCGCTCCGTACGGACACCGTCACCGGATCCTTGAGGAACTCCCCGATCAGGCGCTCGATATCCTTCGACATGGTCGCCGAGAAGAAGAGCGTGTGGCGCTTGGCCGGCATCTTCGCGAGGATGAAAC
>DASVLW010000051.1:0-11834 GCA_036384675.1 Minisyncoccota bacterium | reverse complement strand
GCTTCCGGCTGGTAGTAGTCGTAGTAGGAAACGAAGAAATGCACGGCGTTCTCGGGAAAGAACTCGCGATACTCCTGCGCGAGCTGCGCCGCGAGCGTTTTGTTGTGAGCCATCACCAGCGTCGGCTTGCCGAAATTCTGGATGACGTTCGCGACGGTGTACGTCTTGCCCGAGCCCGTGACGCCGAGCAGCGTCTGGTACTTCAGGCCTTTCTCAAGGCCTTCGGTGAGCTTCGCTATGGCCTTCGGCTGGTCGCCCGCCGGAGGAAAGGGGCTATGCAATTTGAAGACGTTGCTCATTGGACTTGCCAGTATAGCATTTTGCGTTTCTCCGTAAAAAGAAGACCCATGCCGATGGTGTCGGCATGGGTTCCCGGGGCTTCCGGCTGGCTATTTCGACGGCGCCGCTTCCAGGGATGTCGTGATGACGATCGCGTGGATATCGAGGCCGAAGTTGCCGTCCTCGTCATCTTCGCGTACGTCATCGAGCAGGCATCCGCGCGGGTCGGTATCCTTCAAGCAGTCATCGACCAGGCTTTGCAGCTCGATCTTCGCGCTTGCGAGCTCTTCGTCAGTGAGCGGGGCATGGTCGCCCCTGTAAAAGCTGATGAATGTCTGCGGAATGCCGGGGATTTCTTGCGGCGGCGACTCCATCGCGGAAGCCGAAACGGCAACACAGGCGGAAGCAAAAAGTGCGGCAACAATCGCGCTCGTGCGCATGGATATTCTCCGTTGTTGTAGCTCGGACAGTCCGAGCGGTGGAACTGTCAGTTACTCTACATTCTTATTTATGGAATGTCAATTATAGTACTGCCGCAGGAATTCTTCCCGGTACGACTCGAATCGTCCTTCATGGATGGCCTGCCGCGCTTCGTCGACGAGCCGGATGATGAATCCGAGATTATGCAGGCTGCAGATGACGGCGCCCAGGTATTCCTTCGCGCGGACAAGGTGCGCGACATACGAGCGCGTGAAGCCTTCGGTGCCCGGGATGATAGTTTCCGGATCGAGCGGGCTCAGGTCGTTCTTGTATTTCTCGCCCTGGATGTGGATGATCCCCCGCTTGGTGTAGATGGACCCGTGGCGGCCGATGCGCGTGGGCGCGACGCAATCGAACAGGTCCATGCCATTGGCAATGCCTTCCAGGATATCGCCCGGCTCGCCGATGCCCAGAAAATGCCGCGGCAGTCCCTCCGGCAATTCCCCGACGGCAGCCTGCAACGCCCCGCGCATGTCTTCCTTGCTGAACGATCCGCCGATGCCGATGCCGTCAAATCCCATGGAAGCGATTTCCTTCGCGCTTTCGGCGCGCAGGTCCGTGTGCCGCCCCCCCTGTACGATGCCGAATATGGCCTGCTTCTTGTTCGCATCTATGTTCTGTCGATGCGCTTTGAGGCTGCGCTCGGCCCAGCGGTGCGTCCGATCCATCGCCTCCTTCTGATACTCATACGGTTCGGTCGGGGACGTGCATTCGTCGAACGCGAAGAACATGTCCGCGCCGAGCGCGTGCTGAATTTCTACGGAGCGTTCCGGCGTGAAGCGGTGAAGCGAGCCGTCGAGGTGCGAGGTGAACGAAACGCCCTCGTCGTCGACGACGGCGAGCTGGCCGTGCTGGCTCGCGAGGTCCGCATCATAGACGGCGGGAGCGGCGTGCTCCGCTTCGCCTTCGGGCGTCTCCCCTTTTACGAACTTGGACACGGTCTTGCCGAATGCCGCGCCGAGCGAGAACACCTGGAAGCCTCCGGAATCCGTCATGGTCGGCATGAGTGAGCCGTCCGGCCGCTTCAGGTTCATGAACTGCGCAAGCCCGCCCGCGTCCCGCACTATCGCTTCGCCCGGCTGCAGATATAAGTGATACGTGTTCGCGAGCGCGAGCTGCGCGCCAGCCGCCGCCAATTGCGCGGGCATGATGCCCTTCACATCGGCTTTGGTGCCGACCGGTACGAAGGAGGGCGTCTCTATAGCGCCATGCAGCGTTTTTAGGGTACCTGCACGGCCGCGCCCGTCTTGCGTTTTCTTCTCGCTCGTAAAAGAGATCGCGCTCATGGCGTATATGCATAGACAGTACGGGCCGGCCGCCGTTTGGGCAAGGTTTTGCGGCTACATTTCCCTGCCCGGGTGCGGGCCGGCGCACTCTTGACAAGAATAAACATATGTCTATAATAATAGGTGGGTTAACTGAACACCCGGTCACAGCCATGTCGGCTAGACCCAACAGCGAGAAGAGGGTAGAAAAATGCTGAACAAACTTGCAGCTGTTGCCTGTCTGGCAATGGCACTCGCCGGCTGCGTCTCCGCCAATCAAAGCGAGACGTCTCCGGGATCGATGAATGGATTCGGGCGCGATCCCATGTCCATGATCACCATCACCAGCTCAAGCGGCGCCGTTTCTCCCGATCAGGCCGTCGTTGCTGCAGTCGCTGCCAACCTGAACAAGGCGCAGATCGACCCGCAGTACTCCGACCCGATCGAGACGGAAGGCGTCAGCGCGCTTCAGTACGGCCTGGGCTACGGTGCCGCTGGGGCGACCCAAGGCATCAAATACGGCCATGCGGCAGCGGTTGCCGGCGCGATCGTAAGCGGTGCCACGGGCCTGGTCGGCGGCGCCATCAACGGCGAGCAGATCTGGTCCGAGGCGAAAGTCACGGGCGTCGGTGCCAGCACGGAACAGACGCTCCGTGACTGGGAACGCGGCCGGGCCATTCCTCCGGCCATCCGCGCGCAGATTCCGAATATCCGGAAACTGTGCGAAGGCCTGCACGCGCAGACCTCGATCGTCCGGACGCACAACCGCACGCCCGGGAACATGCCTGACTGGCATGGCCCGCGGGCGGGAAGCGCGCCGAATAGCTAATCTACCGTGATCCTCGGATCACAAAGCAAAGCGCGGGGTACCGTTTCGGTACACCCGCGCTTTTTGTATACGCATCTGTCCGTTATGGCTTCTGCACCTTCAACAGCTCGATTTCGAATACGAGCGTCGAGTTCGGCGGGATGGAGCCGACCGACTGCGCGCCGTATGCGTCAGCGGGCGGGATGATGAGCATGCGCTTGCCGCCTTCCTTCATGCCGGCCACGCCCTTGTCCCAGCCCGGAATCACCTGGCCGGCGCCGAGCGTAAACGAGAACGGCTGGCCATGATTCTGGGATGCGTCGAAGACCGTTCCGTCCGGCAGCGCGCCGACGTAGTTCACGGTAACGGTATCCCCGGCTTCGGCCGTTGCGCCGGTGCCGACGACTTCATCGCGGGCGGTAAGCTGGGTCGGAAGGTTCTGCGCGTCGATTGGTTCCATGGTCGTCGATTGGTTAGAAGTATCTGCTGCTCCTGCAGCGCCGAGCGCCGGCATGCCGTCGGTCGTCGTGGCGACCGCGGCGGGTCCGCTAGTGAACGGCGTGAATATCCTCGTTCCGAAGAACAGGAATCCGAGCGCAATGACGACTGCCAGAGAGACCGCGATGCCGGTAGAAGTGATGTTCATGGTGAAAGATTAAGCTGCCGTTTTTTGGTATTCCTTGAAGCGGCGCAGCTCTTCAGCAACCGCCTTCTGCGTTATTTCCGCGTGATTGGGCACTTCACGATCCAGAAATGCCTGAATTTGAGCAGGGTCGCCGGCTTCAGACAAGGCGAGGAAGTCCTGCCGCTTATTCATGGGAAGCGCCTCGATAACGGCGATGCTCGAAGCTTTCAGGGCGATGGTGCCGAACTGGGTTATAGCTTCCTGCTGCTCAGCTTCCGGAAGGCTGCTTACGCCCAAGTCCGCGGCGATCGTTTTCATCATGTCGTCTTGCATAGGTGAAATCATACCATGGGTTATTTTAGCTGAGCGGCTGACTGCTGCCTAAGTCCTCTGCGGTCGGAAGCGGCATTCCCGCAAGGCTCGGGTCCATGGCTTCATTGGGAGCCTGCACGGACTGCGTTGCCTCATCCCAGTAAGCGACGCTCAGATGCGGCACTCTGATGCCCTGTACATTCGTATCCGACGAGTCGAAATATACCTTCGCGTCATGGTGCTTCGCCACGTATTCCATGGCGGCCCTCGTGCGATCCAATACGCTGCCTCCGCCGAACGCTATCGGCGTGCCGTGCTTGTCTGGATATATCCCCGCCCTTGAAAGGTCAATGTGTTCAGCCGGAGATGGCAACCCGGCAGAATGCGGATCGGGCTGCGCGTCTGCCGGAGATGGCGAAGAAAAATGATCTCCAGGACCCGCTCCCGAAGCCGCATGCTCGGAAGGTGCCGCGCCAAACAGCCGCTCAAAGAACGTCGGTTTCGGTGCATGCTGTTCCTGAAGCCTGCGCCACGCTTCGTCGCGGGCAACTCCTTCCTTCGCGCTCATATATTCGTAATGGCCGGGCACTCCCGTGCGGGCGCTCATTGTTTCATTGAGCCGCTTAGTCACTTCGCGCTCGTCGACGGCAGCGGCGGCATGCCCTTCTGCTCCATGCACCGAGGCTCCGTGGTGCAGCCCCGCTCCGTGATGGCTGTCGAAGAATCGGCCTCCGAACTTATCCGCGATGGACAGCACCGAGGAGCTGCCTCCTTTAGGCGTAAAGACAACGTTGCCGTGGTCGTCCATGCCGAGCGCGCTGCCGTCGATGATGCGCGCGCTGTCGAGCGTACCGTCAGGCTTATAGAAGCCGTATTGCTTGGCAAGCTCTTCCGGCTTGAGGTTAAGAATATGCTGCACCGAAGGGGGGCGCGGGCCGTCCCCGTACGCGGCAGCGAGATGCTCCTGTAGCCCGCTGAACAGCTTGATGCCGCCCATGCCCTTATGAGCTACGACCGCGTCGACGTGATGGAACGGTATGCCCGGCGGTTCCGCGGGAATATCTATCGGCGCGACGTGCATCGCCCCGACCCCGTGTCCCGCGCCCGTACCCGGCCAGTTTTTTGCGAGGAAATCCCTTGCATGCTTCCCTTCATCGGAGCCGGCCGGAATTCCGGCTTCGTGGTGCAGGAAATAGCCCAGCGCCCCGCCGGCAAGGACGCCCGCCGTCGCACTGATGAGGAATCGCCCGCCTGGCGAATTCCATATGCGGGCTTTCTTGTCATAAGAACGCTGAAGAAGACCGTCCACCGTAGCGTACGTGCCGAGCCCGCCGGCAATCCTGCGCCCCGCGCTCAGCGCGGCGAACGCGGTCGCGAGCGGCCCGACGCCGCCGGTCGCAATGGTCCCGGCCAGAAGCGCCGCGCCGATCCCGACTTTCCATTGCCAGGGTATCTTGTTGTATTTCTCGCCGAGCCCCTTGATGAACGCGCCGACGCCGAGTCCTTCCGCTTTCTTGTCCAGCTCCTGATTGCGGCGCATGACCCATTCCCTGCCCATGACCCACTCTTTCAGGGTTCCCTTGGGGTTCATCTGTTCGTAGGTAGGGACCGTGTGCGGTTCGGTGCCTGTTTTTACCCCGGCCTTCACGGGTTCTTCCTTCTTCCCGAAGCTCTCGTCGAGAATCCTTTTCGATGAAGCGTCGAACTTCTCGAGCGCATCCGTGCGTATCTGTTCAAAATCAGCGGCGGTCGCGGCCTTATTCGCCGCGGTATGCTGCCGTATCACGTGCGTGGGGTCAGGATCCGTCCAGTGCTCCACGCCGCGATTGTCCGCCGGCGCGTTACCGACATAGCTCGCCATATCGCCGGGACGCACATCCTCGAACGAAGGCGGCGGGGAGACTTCCTGGTAATTAATGAGTTCTTCGACGGCGCCCTTGAGCTGCTTTCTGTTTTCGCCGACCGTCGCCTCTATCGGGCTCCCGTCCTTGCTGTCTTCCCGGGGAATCGACGCGTAGCCCTTCTCGCCGGTATCAGCGGCACCGCCCGGCAGCTTCTCGTCTGCATTTTCCGCGCGCCGGGTCGAAGCCGGCTTCAGGCTCTGCTCGTAGTCATGGGCTGCGAGCGCCTCCAGTGCGAAGTCATCCGCAGACTCTTTCCGTTTCTGCGGCTTGGGCGGCGGGAATCCTTGTTCTCCTTTCGGCATAGGTAGTTACGAAAGATAGCGGGCTCGTATGTGTTCCTCAATCGTAGCACGGTCGCGCCCATAGGTAAGATAGGAAAGCTGCTTAAGGTCGTCTATCTGGTCAGGGTTGCCCGGCGAAAGATCGAGCGTGCGGATATTGAACGGCTTTTGCGGCACTCCGTTCGCGAGGATGCGCACGTACGCGTTGCGGTTCTCGATGTTCACGAAATCCGTCGCCGCGAATACCGGCGCGAACTGCTTCTGGAAGAATTCGCCGTCTTCCTCGCCGACGCGGAACACGGCCATCGAGCCCACGTTGCCGAATACGGCATCCCGTATCTTCTCGTCCACCTGCGCGAGGAACTGGTGCGCGATAGTGAGCGAGAGCTTGTATTTGCGGGCTTCCGACAGGATACCCGGGATGGAGTCCGTCGTAATGTTCTGGAACTCGTCGATATAGAGGTAGAACGGCGCGAAGTCGCCGCGCGGGTTATCCGCGCGGGAAAGCGCCGCCATGAATATCTTCCCCACCATGATGAGGCCGATGAGGTTCGCATTGCGCTCGCCGAGTCGGCCCTTGGACAGGTTTACGAGCAATATCTTCTTGTTGTCCATGACATCGCGGAACTTGAACGAAGATTCCTGCTGGCCGATAATCGGCCGCATGAAGTCGTTAGCGGTGAAGTCGTCGAACTTGTTGGTGATGTACGGCACGATGTTCTCAAGCGACGCGTCGCCGCCGGCCTGCGTCGCGATCTCCCGCCAGAACTGGTTGACGACCGGGTTCATGCTGCGCGAGAGCTTGTAGTCGCGGAATCGTTTGTCCGTGAGCACGCGTCCGATATCCATCATCGTCGAGCCGCTTGCGGGGTCTTCCATGACGAGCAGCGTCGCGTTGCGGAAATACTGCTCGAACATAGGGCCCATGGATTCGGGAACGTCGCCGTAGAGCCGGCGGAATATCGCGAGCAGCTCGTTCACGATGAACGTCTTCTGTTCCGGGAACGCCGGGTCGTATTCGAGGAGATTCAGGCCGAACGGGCGCGGCGTATACGCCGGATCGAAATAGATGACGTCTTCATAGCGCTCAGGCGGGATGACGGAGAGCACTTCCAGTATGTCGTTACCGTGCGGGTCGATGAAGCACACGCCGTTGCCCGCCTTGATGTCCTGCTCGATGAGCGTGCGCAGGAATCCGGTCTTGCCGGTACCCGTCTGGCCGATGGCATACAGGTGGCGCAGGCGATCCGCAGGCTCCATGAACACCTTCGTCTCCTTGCCGCGATAGGTATTGATGCCGAGCGCGATGCCCGCCGCCGGCAGCCCGATAGGTGCCGGCGCCTGCGTGGCGCGGGTCTGCTTCAGGTGCGGCGACGACTCGATGCCGTTCGGCGGGAAGTGGAATATCGTCGTGAGTTCACGCAGGGAAAGCGGCAGCGCCGCGCTCTCCGAGAACACGCGGTATGAGAAATCGCGCACCGCGGCGCGCGCCCGGCTGCCGGCCGCGCGTTTCCACACGACGGCGTTGCCGAGCGTGTTGTTGAACTGATTGAATCCCGCTTCGAGCTCCCCGACGACCTGGGCCGCGCGCGCGTCGTCCGGCGCGGACGCGAGTATGCGGATATTGGCGAGCGCTATCGGCGCCGACACCTTCTTCTCCACCTGCTCTATCGCGGGCTTGTTCGCCTCGACGGCCCGGTTTTCGGACTGATGCTCCTTTTCTTTTGGCTTGCCGCGCCCGAAAAGCAAGTCACCGAACTCGCGCCCCATCTCGCCCACGAGCCCTTCAGGGGTATGGAATGCACGGTCGTACGGTTCGCCCTTGCGCAATTCGCCGAGGATCTTGCGGTAATGGCGGATGTAGCGGTCGCCGGCGGGCGATATGACGAGCTGCAGGGCGGCTCCTTCCCCTTGTTCTGCGATCTTGGCGAATGCGTTCAGTATCGCGTTCAGCGGGTCGTAGTCGAAATCGGCGTAGTCCTTCAAGGGCAGCGCGGGATACGTCGCGAGCGACGCCGACGACGTGAGCGCCGCGCCGTCGGTCGCGAAGACGTTGTAGTCGTTGGGCTGCGGCACTATCTGCGCGTCCGGGAATATCGCGAGCAGCTGCTTCTCGAAGAGATCGCGCTTGCCGTTGGGAACGCTCGCATAGAACTGCAGGTGCGCCTGATCCGCCGGCACCGCGAGCTCGAGCGTGAAATACGACGGCTCGCCTGCGTACGCGCTCCCGACCGACAGCATGCCCGCATAGAACTGCTCCATCGCGGAAATGAGCTCTTTGAGCGTCTTGGTGCGGCCTTCGGCCGTCTGGCCTTCCGGTTCCGGCAGCGCTATCTCATAGAGCGTCATGTGGAGCGCTTTCCAAGCCGGCTCCTTTTCGTTCCAGCCGTTCACCGGCATGCCGCTCGCCACGTACTGCACGAGGAACCGGTGGAAATCGTCTTCCAGGTGCGGGCTCTGCATCTTTTCGAGCACCGACAGCGCGTTCCGGATGCCCTTCTCTTCGGCGATAGCGCGCAGGTCCGCCATCGTCTCGTCGTCGCCCTCGGGGTCGAGATTCAGGGCAAGCGCATGCGCTTCGCTGTCAGGCAGCTGATACGCGGGCGAGAGGACTTCCGCCGGCGCCGTGTTCGCGTGATGGAGGATGCGATCGCGCGCGACTGACTCGCGCGGGCGCTCCTGCTTCAGCGCGGCGAGTTCGCGCTCCTTGGCTTCCACCTGCGAACGCAGGTACGCGAGCTCGTCTTCCGGCGTTTCAAGCGGCCGCGGTATCCCTTCCATGCGTATCAGTATACGGTACGCACGGAGCGCGATGTTGCGTATTCCGCAGCGCGGCTATGCCGCGCTGCCCGTTCCGGCCTGCATTTCCTGCCACACACGCTTGGCTTCGATGAGCGTTTCGAGCATGGAGCGCAGCGAGCGCTCGTCTTCGGCCGTTACCGCAGCCGACGGGTCCGCGAGCGCCTTCAGGCGCATGCAGAGCCGGTCGTGCGAGCTTTCTATGAATTCAGCGAGCGGCATGCCGTTCCAGCCGCCGCCGGACGGCGCATCATTGAACAGGAACGATACGGCGTCCGCCGCCGCAGCGATGCGCGAATCGCGGTTCAGGACATATGCTGTTGCTTTGCAAGGCTGATTCATAGGCAGGAATTACTGGTAATCTCCCGGAACGCTCCTAAATCCTTCGCGCGTCACGATGACGTGATCGATGAGCGGGATGCCGAGCATCCTGCCGGCCTCCACGAGCTGCCGCGTCACCGCGACATCTGCCGGCGATGCCTCAAGCTCGCCCGACGGATGGTTGTGCGCCAGGATGACCGCGGCTGCGGAATACTCAAGCGCGGGCTTGAAGACTTCCCGCGGATGCACGATGTTTGTGTCGACGGTACCGATGGATATCACCTCGTCATGGATGACCTTGTAATGCGCGTTCAGGTAGATGCCGCGCAGGTGTTCCTTGGGAAGCCCGCGCATGTCCTTGGCATGCTCGAACACGTCTTCGGCGGTGCGTACGACGTCCGCGCCGGAGTGGTTTCGGGAGAATAGCCGCCGCCCTATCTCGACGCATGCCACTATCTGGGCGGCCTTTATGAGCGGAATATCGAGATCGGCAGCAAGCTGCTCGGGCTTCTTCGCGCCCTTGATGCTGTGCTCGCCGTACTCCTTTATGATCCGGTTCGCCATCGATAGCACGTCTTCCTTGCGCGTGCCGGTCGTGAGCAGCACCGCCATAAGGTCCGCAAGCGACAGCGCCTCGGGCCCTGCTGACATCAGCTTCTCTCTCGGCTTATCTTCGGCCGGCAGGTCATGGATGGTGAGGACATAGCGTTTAGCCGGATTATCTAAAACGAGGGCGTTATCGCGCACGGCATACAAAGTCTGCATATACTTCGACTATACCAATGCTCCCGGGGAAACAAGCAAAAAACGGTGGATTTCTCGTTTATGAAGCCTTTAGAACTATTTTAGAAAGATTTTAGGTGTCTTAGGATACCCCGAACAGGCGCGCGACGACGATACCGAGCGCGATGGCGGCGCCGCCCAAAAGGGCCATGCGCAGCGCGCGCGTCCACGGCTTGGACTGCGACATGCGTCCGTGCACGAAACCCAGGGCGAAGAGCGTGGCCAGAGACAGCACGACGGACGCCATGAGCGCGGTCGCGGGAGGCAGAAGAAGGTACGGCACCAGTGGGACGAAGCCCGCGATGACGAACGACGCGAACATGACAAGCGCGCCGATGGACGCGTGCGACAGGATGCCGGTCCCTGTCTCAAGCTCGCTTACTGATTCCTCGGAAAGATAGCTGCCGACGGCCATGGAGAGCGCCTCGACGGCGATATAGATGACGCCGGTCATCAGGAGCGTGCGCGGCACGATGCCGGTCGACGCGATGCCCGCGAGGAGCCCGACCGTCGAGACGAGGCTGTCCTCGACGCCGAATATCACATTGCGCACGAATACCTTGGTGAGGGCGTCAGACATAGAAGAAGAAAGCTACGGCCATGATGATATAGGCGGTGATGAGCTGGAACCCCTCGAACCACGTGCTCACCCCGTCTTCGACGACCGCGTTGGTCACGAATACCGAAAAGACGATAGCGACGAGCTCGAAGGGGCTGAAAACCAGGTTCATCGGCGTTGCGTAGAACAGCGACAGCAGCACGAGCACCGGCGCCACGAACGTGACGAGCTGCGTCGCCGACCCGATGGATATCTGGAGCGCCAGGTCCATGCGGTCCTTTATCGCCACCGTCACGGCCGACAGGTGCTCGGCCGCATTGCCGACGATGGCGATGACGATAACGCCGATGAAGAGCTGCGACCAGCCGAACTGCTCGACGAGCGGCGTAATGGAGTTCACGAGCGTATCGCTCACCACTGCCGCGCCGACCGTCGCCGCGAACAGAACGAGCAGCGCGGTCGGGAGCTTCCAGCGGAGCGCGTCTACGCGGGATTCCTCCTGATACAGGTGCTTGTGCGTGTGGAGCGTGAAGAACAGCTGCGCGACGTATGCCGCGATAAGCAGCACGGCGACGAACACGGACAAGTGCTCGACGGGCAGCGCGGCACCGGACGTCGCGCCGAATATCGCCGGGATGACGAGCGCGATAGTAGCGAGCAGCAGCATCGAGCCCGCGGCTTTCGCCGCCGTCGCGTTGAAGTTCTGGCGCTCGCGCTTCCAGCCGCCGAGGAGCATCGCCGTGCCGAGAACGAACAGCAGATTGCCGATGATCGAACCGGTAATGGACGCCTTTACGACTTCGATGAGCCCCGCATGGAGCGCGAAGATGCCGACCATGAGTTCGGTCGCGTTGCCGAAGGTGGCGTTCAGGAGTCCGCCGATGGCGGGGTTCGTATGTCCCGCGAGTTCCTCGGTTGCGTCGCCGATGAATTTAGCCAGGGGGATAAGGGCCGCGGCAGACAGCAGGAACACCGCCAGAGGCGACCAGCCGAGCCAGCCGCCGGCGAGGGCAACGGGCGTCAGGATGAGCAGTGCGAGGAATACCCGGTTCACGATGGTGCCAGTATAGCAGGAGACCGGCTAGATGAACGAGAAGGTGTTCACGATACGGTCCATCAGCGCCTCGACTTTCGCCTCGTCGAACTGCGTGAGGCCGTAGGATGCCGGATAATTCGCAAGCTGCGTGGAGTGGATGGTGTATTCGATGGCGTAGCATTTCCCGTCATGGAGCGCGCGATAGCTCACCGTGTGGTAGAGGTTGCCCGCACCCGCGTCGCTCGAGGAAAAAACCGAGAAGGCGGTCCCGTTCACGTTCACCGTCGTGGTAGCGGTAGCCGGGCCGCCCGACGGATCAGGCGTCAGGCAGGCCGTCTGCGCGGCCTGCGTCGCGCTGTAGCCGACCGTCAGCGTCGAGTCT
>DASVLW010000050.1:0-4869 GCA_036384675.1 Minisyncoccota bacterium | reverse complement strand
AAAATCGTCGTTTACGTTCCTGAAGATCATGCCGATGCTTTGCGCGAAGCGATGGCAGGCGCCGGTGCGGGCGTCATAGGGAATTACACGCACTGCACATTCACTATTAAAGGCATCGGCCGCTTCAAGCCCGGCGAAGGCGCGCATCCGATGGTCGGCGAAGTCGGGAAGCTGGAGGAAGCCGCAGAAGACCGCATCGAAACCGTGTGCGCCGGCGACAAGCTGCAAGACGTGCTGAAGGCGATACGCGCCGCACATCCGTACGAAGAACCCGCGACAGACGTGTATCCGATTGAAGTACATGACTAAATTTCTTCTCCATGGAGGGTTTACTCGAAGAGAAAACGAACTCAATCGTTCGTTTTACGAAGAGTTCGCGCGCGATATTCCTGACGGCGGTACTATCTTGCTCGTTTACTTCGCATCGCGCTCTGACGATACGGCGGATGTATTCGCAGAACAGTCCAAATGGATTAGAGAACAATCGCATGGCAAGACATTCCATTTCGTTCATGCAACGAAAGAAGGTTTCCTCGAGCAGCTTAAACAAGCGGACGCCGTTTACTTCCATGGAGGCAGCACGAACAAACTTCTTGCCGTACTTAGGACATACCCTGATTTCGCGCCTCTGGTACAAGGCAAATCAGTGGCGGGGTCTTCCGCGGGAGCCTATGCGCTCGCCATGTACGGCACTTCTCATTCGGAAGCGGCAATGCGAGAAGGTCTGGGACTCGTACCGCTGCGCGTCATTTGCCATTACGGAAGTCCCGATTTGCCGCCGAGCGACGCCGCGGTAGAAATTCTGAAGCATACGGCAGAAGATTTGGAGTTAGTAACGCTCAGGGACTGCGAGTGGAAGATGTTCAAGCAATGAAAGACGACGAGCTCGCGAAAATCATATGGGACTACATGCTCATGCATCAGCCGCTTGCAAACGCGGACGCCATATTCGTACTCGGCAGCAACGATCTGCGCGTCGCGGAATACGCCGCGAAGCTGTATTTCGACGGATGGGCGCCGCTCATCGTCTTCTCGGGCGATACCGGCCTCAAAGGAAATGCCCGCGAGAAGTGGGGTATGGCGGAAGCGGAGAAATTCGCTTCGGTGGCGAAAGAGCTGGGCGTACCCGAGGACGCGATGCTCCTTGAGCCGCAAGCGACCAATACCGGGGAGAACATCCTGTTCACGAAAAAGCTGCTTGAAGAAAAGGGCTTGCGTCCCAAGAAACTGCTCCTGCTGCAAAAACCGTACATGGAACGCCGGACGTATGCGGCGTTCGCAAAGCAATGGCCCGGTATGGAATTCTCAGTGTCTTCTCCGCCTATTTCCTTTGAAGATTATCCGGACTCGGAACATTCCAAAGAGCGCCTGATAAACATGCTGGTCGGGGATTTGGCGCGCATCAAGGAATATCCCGCGAAGGGATTCCAGATAGAACAGGAAATTCCAGATGATGTTTGGAGCGCGTACGAAGAACTCGTGCGCCGCGGCTTCACTACGTATCTGGTGAAATAAAACAAACCGCCATATGGCGGTTTGTTTCGATAGCTGTGGACATTCTATCGGATAGTTGGAACCGGCTTGAGGATTATGTGTTGCGTTCGTATGAGCTGATACGAAGTTATGGTAGTTGAACCGTACAAAAGAAGACAGCCCGCTGAAGTAGAGGCCTCATTGGGTGTCTCCTTCGGCGGGCTGGGCATTGATGGACATTATCTGGCGGGGCGTGTGCGACCAGTGTAATACGTGCCGCTATTTCCGCCCGTGTAGCGACGACCATTGTGGTAATAGTCGCAGGCAACTTCGTGCTCGTAAGAGCCGAGACGTTGCCAGAACGTCAATCGAGTGAACATCGCAATCTCCCTATACGCGAACCAGAAACACAATACACTATACGAAGTGTATTGTCAAGTATTGTGGAGGTGGAGGGAATCGAACCCTCGTCCGAATCCGGACCGTTGGCATGCATCTACGACGCGTAGCGGACGTTAGAGACTGGGGCAGGGTGCGCGGAACGTCCGCGAAACCACTCCTGCCTGATCCCGTAGTTTAGGCGGCGGCCGCGGGAAGCGTCCGTGCCGATCCCGAAGATTATTCCACCCCAGCCTTCTGCTTCAGGAACCAGAAGAGAAGGGATGTCGCCTGGCGAAAGCGCTAAGCTTTTACGCGAGAGCGAACGCGAAGCCTGCCGTACCGAAGTACGGAGACTTCACGCTTGCAACAGAAGTGTTGGCAAGTTTGAGTGCCCGCTGGATTTCAGTGTCATGCGGGCGTGCACTGCGTCGCGCATTGCCAAAGTACAGACCGTCGAAACCGGTCACCCCCGGGGAGAGGACGAGCGAGGGCTCATCATCTTTCCGGGATTGCCCGATAGCGGCTTACGCTATCTTACCTTGATTTAAGCAGGCGCTCGGCTTCTCGTTTCGCGTCGCGTTTCTTCAGGTCTTCGCGCTGGTCGCGCTTGCCTTTGCCGCGGACTATCGCCACGCGCACTTTCACCAGGTTGTTCTTAGTATACATCTTAATTGGCACTACTGTCAAGCCTTTGGTGGACTCGGCGTCCGAGAGCTTCGCGATATCGGCCTTCCGTATCAGGAGGCGGCGGGAGCGCTCGGGGTCGTAGCTCTGGGGCGTGTTGCTCGCCTGGTAGGGAGGAATGGTCATGCCGACGACATAGGCCTGCCCGCCGCGCACGACGATGCGGGAGCCGTCCAAAGAGCCCTGGCGGCTCTTGAGAGCCTTCACTTCGTGCCCGAACAGCTCGATGCCCGCCTCGAGCTCCTCGATGCGTTCGAATTTCAGCCCCGCTTTCTTGTATTCGATGAGCGTCATGCGAAGAATGCGCGCAGGGCGCCGCTCGCCATTGTATCAGCGTATCCGAGATCGAACGCGGACCGGAGCTTCATTTTCGCTTTCGTGTTCAGCGAGACGGGCAGCGCCGTGGTGGGCGCGATGCGCACCATCTTTACGTGTTCGGGCACGACGAGCTTCCGCGGAGCCGCTATCTCGTGCTGGGCCGCGGACGCGAGGCCCGTGAGGCCTTCGCGGCGCCACAGCATGCCCGCGGTCTGATAGAGGCGGCGCATCCAGCTGCCGGGACCGCCTGAGCTTTGTATCACGATGACGTGCGTCGCGCCCTGCTCAAGCGCGTACCGCACGTGGTCGTCGAGGTGCGCGCCGAATCCGCCGTCCACGTAGAGCTCATTCCCGACCGGCACGCGCTTGCCGTAGAAAATAGGGAGGGCTTCCGCCGCGCGCAGGAGCTCATAGGGATTTTCGTCCCTCGAAAGCCGGTGATAGACCACGGCGCCGTCGCGCACGCGCGTGAGCGGGACGTAAAGCAGCGTCTTTGCGACGGCGAGCGCGACGGTGTCGAGCGGAATGGTTTCGCGCAGCGCGCGTTCCATGATGTCGAGATTGATGAAGGGCCGGCGCACCATCGACATGAATCCGGGCGTGCCGGGCACGTTTATCCATCCTGCGACCATGCGCGGGTACTGCTTCGCCAGGTAGTACATGGAGCTCAGCACGCTGCCCGACTCGGCGACCATGAGTTCGGGCTCGGTGAGGCCGTACTGTTCGGCGATGGCGAGAAGCGCGCCCGCTCCGTATACGGAGCGGGTGCCGCCGCCGGACATCACGATAGCCAGTTTCCGTTCGCTCATGGGCCCCAGTATACCCTCGGCGCCCTCGTATCCGCGACCCGCGCGCCGCGCAGCGGCGCGCATTATTGAAGGAAATGGTATAGTGCCCGCACCATGGCAGCCGCGCCGAAGCCCGAAAAGACCGATAAGCCGAAGAAGAAAAACCCGTCCAAGCTTCCGGACGGGATGAAGAAGTTCATACCCCAGGGCGGCCCCGGCTTTACCGGCAACCTGCTGTCCACCATCCTGATATTCCTCATCCTGATGAGCGCGTACTCGTTCATCGCGGCAGGGCAGCCGCATGACGAGAAGATCCCCCTGTCGCAGGTGGCGGCGGACGTAAAAGACGGCAGCATCACGACCATCAAGGTCACCGAGAACGACCTGACGCTCACGTATGCGGACGGCACCGAGAAGACGTCCATGAAGGAAGCGTCGACCGGCCTCACGCAGACGCTGAAGAACTACGGCGTCACCGACGACGAGCTCGCGAAGGTCGCCATCACCATCGCGGCGCAGAGCGGGTTCCTGTTCTGGCTGCAGACCCTGGCGCCGTTCCTGCTGCCGGTCATATTCATCGGGGTGCTGTTCTGGTTCCTGACGCGCCAGGTACGCGGCGCCGGCATGCAGGCGTTCACGTTCGGGCAGTCCAAGGCGCGCGTGACGGATCCGGCCGACACGAGCCAGCGCGTCACGTTCGCGGATGTCGCTGGCGCCAAGGAGGCAAAGGAAGAGCTTGTTGAAATAGTGGACTTCCTCAAGAACCCGAAGAAGTTCCTCGACATCGGCGCTCGCATCCCGAAAGGCATCATACTGATGGGCGCGCCGGGCACGGGCAAGACCCTGCTCGCGCGCGCGGTAGCCGGCGAAGCCGGCGTGCCGTTCTTCTCCATCAGCGGTTCTGAATTCGTCGAGATGTTCGTGGGCGTCGGCGCGTCCCGCGTGCGCGACCTCTTCCAGATGGCGAAGAAAGCGGCGCCGGCCATCATTTTCGTGGACGAAATAGACGCCGTGGGCCGCGTGCGCGGCTCGGGCGTGGGCGGCGGCAATGACGAGCGCGAGCAGACCCTCAACCAGATACTCGTCGAGATGGACGGCTTCGAGCCGACGGAGAAAGTCATCGTGATGGCGGCATCCAACCGCCCGGATGTCCTCGACCCCGCGCTCCCGCGCCCCGGCCGCTTCGACCGCCGCGTCGTCAACGACTTGCCGGACCGCAAGGACC
>DASVLW010000049.1:0-11011 GCA_036384675.1 Minisyncoccota bacterium | reverse complement strand
CTCGCGGCGTCGCGCGCGTCGGCATAGTTCTCCAGGAGCTGCACCGGTTTCAGTATGAGATCGTCGAAATCGAGTGCCTTCTCCGCCTTCAACTCATCGTCGTAATACTTCCACGCTTCGGCGGTCACGCGCGAACGGAAGCTTTCGCGGCCGTGCTTCGCATTGAACTCCTCTCGGTTCTGTCCGTCGCCCTTCGCCTTGCTGATGCGCCCGAGTATCGCGCGCGTCGGCACTTCTTTCGGGTCCACGCCGAGCTTCTTGAGCGCGTTTTTCACCGCGCGCTCCGCATCGTCGCGATCGAATATCGTGAAATGCCGCGGCACGCCGATGAGCGTCCCGTAGCTCTCCAGGAGTTCGCGCCCGAGCCCGTGGAACGTCGCGATGAACGGCACGCCGACGCGCCGATGCGGATTCGGGTCGGTCAGCGCATCTCCCGCTTCCCCGAGTCGTACCGCGAGCCGTTCCCGCATCTCACGGGCGGCCTTGTTGGTGAACGTCACGGCCAGGATCTTGTCCGGTGCGACCCCTTCCCGTATCAGATGATGGATACGCGTCGTCAGCACCCGAGTCTTCCCCGAACCCGCGCCGGCCAGCACCGACAACGGTCCATGAGTCGCCAGTACCGCTTCTTTCTGCCGCTCGTTCAGGCCATCAAGGTAATTCACCAATTCACTATATAGGTAGAGCTCTACTTATTCCAAAAACGCGCCTCTTTCCGGCTGTCTTAGCGCATACATCCGCTCGTTATTCCGAGGCTTCCGATTATTCCTGCTTTTGCAGGCGAGGACAGGACGCGATAATTTCCTGCGTTTTGCGGGTCCGACAGGAAATTATCGCTGACCCCGAGCCGAAAAAAGAGGAATATCGGGAGATCAGCCGTCGTTAGCATCGGATTTTGCTATGCACAGCCACCCTCCCCCGCGCTTGCGCTTCACCTGCGCTTCACGCTACAATCTTCAGGTTGGTTGCTTGATTGAATTCAAGGAATGGCTTATTTACTAGGTATTTAGCCGTTCTTGTACGCGGAAGCCCCTCTGTCCCCCGTCCCTTTCCTATAGATTTCATCAAACATCTTTTCGGCCAGACGCCTGCCGAGGGCCCCCGCCGGAACGCATACGGTTCTAAGAATGCTTATTTCGCGGCCGCGCTTGCCCTTAGCATCGTGGCTTTTACCTTGCCCCACGAAGTGAGGGCTTTTTGTTTGTTCTCCTGCGCAGAGGCTGATACCCCGAGCCTCATCCCGACCAGCGACCTTGCCGTGCTCGTGGCCCATGCCGACCAGAGCGCGACCGTCGGCCCGGGCGACATGATGGTGTCCCAGGGCGCCCTGATGGCGCAGGAAGGCCCGAACGGCACGCCTGACACCTATGCCGCTCCCAAGAGCAACACCATCTCGACCTACATCGTTCGCGATGGCGATACCCTTTCGGAAATCGCTTCCCAGTACGGCGTGAGCCAGAACACCATCCTCTGGGCCAATAACCTCAAGAGCGTCACCGATATCCACCCGGGGGACACACTCCTCATCCTTCCGGTCTCGGGCATCAAGCACACCGTGAAAAGCGGCGAGACGCTCGCCTCGCTCGCGAAGACGTACGGCGGTACCGCCGAGGATATTGCCTCCTTCAACGGACTCGACGACGGCGATCCGCTCGTCGCCGGTTCCTCCGTCATCATCCCGGGCGGCGAAGCGACCGCTTCCGCGGCGGCATCGTCCGGCGCCAAGAAGCCGGCGGCCTCCGCGAAGTCTCCGGCAGCGCCGAAGGGACTCGCGGGCACCGGCGGCAAGGATCTGAGTTCGTTCTGGACGAGCAACCCGCTCTCGCACGCCATTCTTACGCAGGGCATTCACGACACGAACGCGGTCGACCTCGGTTCGCCGGTCGGCTCCCCTATCCGCGCCATCGGCCCGGGCAAGGTCATCTTCGTCTCGACCAACGGCAGCTACAATCACGGCTGGGGCAATGACGTCATTATCGACCACGGCAACGGCGTCCAGACGCTCTACGCGCACATGAGCACCGTTTCGGCGACGGTCGGGCAGACCGTCAGCGGCGGCACGGTCATCGGCGCCGTCGGCATGACGGGCGATACTACCGGTCCGCACCTCCATCTCGAAGTCCGCGGCGCGCGCAATCCGTTCGGCTCCTGCGCGCTGCGCTCTCTCTGCACTCTTTAATTGTTTGATATGTTGAAGAGCGGACGGCCGCGCCGTCCGCTCTTTTCGTATTTGGTTCGTTCAACACAGTTCCTTGCCCATCTCTTTGCTCCATTTTTCTCGGACGCTATCAAGATCGCTATAGTACCTGGTATTGAATCCCGGCATAGGCTTATAAATACTGATTTTGTTCCATCCTCTGGCTTTCTCTATGCGCCGAACAGATCTCGCTACTATTTCTTGGGGAGCGAGCCAGTATACATTGTCTGCAAAAGGCCGCAGTTTGCGCTCCTTCTCGGTGTTCACTGTACTTACCTCGATAAATATCGAATTTATAAAGCCTGCACCCTGATCGGCAAGAGTATGCATGGTATCTCGTAATGCCCTCTTCGAGCGAGAATATGAACGCCAATATTTAATGTCGTATGCATCACTCACTGACCCGAATGCGCAGAGGGTAAGCGGTATGCGACGCTCGCTTCTCTCTATAAGTGTTTGCAAGGGCTTAACGATATGTTCGAACGTTGCAACGTTGGATACAAATACTTCATCGTCGATACCATCGCCGTCCCTGTCGATTTCTGGTTCGCCGGTCTCTTCAAATTTGAACTTACCGACTGGATGTATTAGCACGACGCTCGAGATCTCACTTAGGGATATACGTTCCACGCCATCGGCGACGGATTTCGCGTTGAGTAAGTCCCCTATCTCGATTTCATTCTCGCCCGCGCCTGTGCGGGTTAGCGTAATGCACCGCGTATGTAGCTGGGCACTGAAATATTCAACGTAAGCACGCCCGAGAGCGCCATGTGCGCCCGACACTACGACAAGCCTGTCCATACAAGGAGCCTATTAAAATTATTTGACTTATGTAAATAAAGTTGTATTTGTGCATACAAAGTAAAATAATTCTTTACTTCTGCTATGCTAGATACATGAACATCCTGCGCCCCTCAAACGCTGAGGAAATGATAATTTCCCTGCTTCAGCATGGGTCCCTTCCCAATCACGAGCTCTTTGAGCGTGTACGGACGGGACGCGGCGGACTTACTAAGCAGGGCTTTTATGCTGCGTTGAGAAAGCTAAAGAAAGCAGAAATAGTCATCGTTTATAAAAAAACTGCGGCGCTCAATACGACCTGGATTGAGCGTATGCAGGAGTTTATTGGGGTCATGCGCCACGCTTACATAGGGAGTGATCAGGCGCAAATAGCCGATCTCGCTGACCGTGAAAGTGTTTCGTATGTATTCCTCAACACTCGGCATCTCGATGTGTTCTGGGGGCATGCGCAAAACATGATCATCCATGCCGCGCCCGCGGGTGCGGCAGTATTCGCGTACGATCCTCATTACTGGTTTTATATCGCCCGCAAGGAGACTGAGCAGCAGCTAGTGCGCCAGATTGAAGCTGCGGGCCGTCAATTCCTGATGACTGTGGGTGGGCATTCTCTCCTCGACCGTTCTATCCGCGGCGATTTCAAGACGGACAGCCGCCAATACCATATCGCTGCGGCATTCAGTTCAAACACGTATTACGTTACGGTCATCGGCGATTACTTAATAGAGGTGTATCTCGACAAAGCTATTGCGCAGTCAATAGACGAAATATACGAAACTAATCCTGAAGATACCCAAATTCAGCTAGAAGCACTACTCTCTGAGCGCAGCAGAAGTCGCCTGCGCATATCGAGGAATCATGCACGCGCCGAGCAGATACGCACACGTCTGAGCAAACCCTTCTATATAAAGTCGTAGTTATTCAAACCCGAATAATCCGCGCGGACGGTATTGGAGCGCTTCATGGATGTGCGCGGGCGAGACTTCGTCAGCGTCCGCGAGATCGGCGATGGTGCGCGCCACGCGCATGACGCGGTGATACGAGCGCGGCGAAAGATCGAGCTTCGTCGCGGCCGATAAGAGCGCCGCTTTCGCGGCGTCGGTGAAGGCGCCGGCCTCATCGAGTTCGCGCGAAGACAGCCGCGCGTTCACGCTCCCTGCTTTGCCCGTCCGCCGTTCCATCCGCCTTCTTGCTTCAACCACCCGCTGCCGTACCGTTGCGGACGATTCGCTTTCCGAAAGCGCCGCGAGCGCTTCGTGCGGGATGTGCGCGACCTCGACCCAGATGTCGAGGCGGTCCACGATAGGCCGCGATATCTTGCGCGCCTGCTTCAGTGCCTGCCGCACGGCGACTTCCGCATCCGCCGAAAGTGTGTCCGCCGGATTGAGCGCGGCGACGAGCATGCAGTCTGCCGGAAATGTCACGCTCGCCTTCGCGCGGGACACCGTCACGACGCGGTCTTCAAGCGGTTGCCGCAGCGCTTCGAGCGTGTTGCTCGCGAACTCCACGAACTCGTCCGCGAACAACACGCCCCGGTGCGCGAGCGTCACTTCGCCCGCCCGCGGATACGCCCCGCCGCCCACCATCGCCGTGTGCGATACGCCGTGGTGCGGCGCGCGAAAAGGTGGATACTGTATCGCTTCGCCTTCCGGCAGCACGCCCGCCGTCGAGTGTATCGCCGTCACCTCTAAGGATTCGTCGGGCGTGAGTGGCGGCAATATGCCCGGCAGCGCCCGCGCGAGCATGGTCTTTCCTGTGCCCGGCGGCCCATGCAGTACGAGATTATGCCGGCCGGCCGCGGCGATTTCGAGCGCGCGCTTCGCGCCCTCCTGTCCTTTTATGTCCACAAGGTCTGTCGAAGGCGGCGGCACGCACTCGATATTCACTCGCTCCAGCGGCTTTAAAAGCTTGTCTCCTGCAAAGTGCGCCGCCAAATCCCTTAGCGTCTTCGGCGCATACACGTCGATATCGCTCGCAAGCAGCGCTTCCCGCGCGTTCGCTTCGGGTACGAAGACGCGATTAATTCCCGCGCGCCTGGCCGCGAGCACCTGCGGCAGTATGCCGCGCGTCGCGCGTACCCTGCCGTCGAGCGCGAGCTCTCCCGAGAACAGCGCCGGCTCCGCGGCGGGTGGGATGTCTCCGGCCGCGACGAGGTACGCGAGCGCGAGCGGCACGTCGTAGTGCGACCCTTCCTTTTTCAGGTCTGCCGGCGACAGCGACAGCGTGATGCGTTTGTTCTGCATCTTGGGCGACTTGAATCCGCTCTGCCGTATCGCCGCGCTGATGCGGTCTTTCGCTTCCGCGATGGCCTTATCCGTGAGCCCGACGACCGAGAACGCATGCAGTCCGCGCGTCAGATCTGCCTCTATGGTAACTAATTCTGCTGAGGCCCCCGCAGGCTGCGCGCTCGTGAGCGACGCATACCCGGGCGCATCTTTCTCGCTCCTCTTTTTCTTCCGCGCGCTTCTGCGCGCGGCCTCTGCCGTACCGGTTCCCGGCGCTCCGTCCATCTGTATGTCTGCGCCCGCGATATCGTCCACCGATAATTCCTCAGTCTCCTGCATGTCGTCATTCATGCGCGCACGCTAGCACCCGCGATATGAAATTAATTTAAAAACAGCGCGGCCAAGGGCCGCGCTGTTTTTATGTCTCGCTATTTACGTGCTCATGTGCGCCTTGCACGTGCGCGCGGCTGGGTCGGCGTCCAAGCGGTCTTCCTCTATGGCTTCGCCCGAGACTTCGCAGGTGCCGTACGTGCCATCATCGATGCGTTTCAGGGCGGCGAGCACTTCGTTGTATCGCGTCTCGAGGTCTTTCAGTATCGCCGTGTTGTCTTCATATCCCTGGATTTCCGTCGCGACGTCATTGGGGTCCGCAGCGAGTTCCGTGTCCTGCGGCAGCGCTTCCCAGTCGTTCGGGTTCGACGGGTTCTTGCGCCCCACCGTCTTCAGCTCACCCTCAAGCCTCTGCGCCTCTTCGGAGAGACGCGCTTTATATGCATCGGTATTCATGCCGGAATCGTAGCACGGCCCTTTCGTTCTGACACCTACTGCTTGCTCGCGGCGAGGCGATTGAGGAGTTCCGTAAAGGCGGCTTCATCGCGCGCGATGATGAGCGTCTGCTGGTCGCGGTATCCGTAGAGCAGGAGCGTACGGCCGGCGGCATCCCGCAGGACGCGCGCATCGTGGTTCGACACTATCTCGTCCTGGAACTGGGCGGCATACGGAACGGCCGCCGCCGATGGCACGATGCTCGTGCTCGTAGAAGATGCCGCATCGGTTGCGTCCCCTGCCGCCGGATACGCCGGATACATCCGCGCCATGTCGCGCGCCATGTTCGGCTCCCACTGGAGCATGCCCGCGAACGAGCGGTCATACGAGCTCACGCGCAGGATGAAGAAAGGTCGGGCCTCGTCGCCCGCCCGCACGACGCCTACGGTGCTGTCAGGAAGCACTTGCCGCAGCAGGAGATCAGGGGCCGGCAGCATGAGCGCGGCAACGAGCGCGCCGCCCGGCTGCGGGATGTCCTCCGTGACGCCCGCAGCGGTCGTGGTCGCTATCGCGTAGTAGGTCAGGCGCACCTGCCCCGCCCCGAGCGGCTGCATCTCGGCATTCAGGAGCCCCTGCCGCAGCTGGTCGGTCGTACCTTGAAGCGCAACGCGATCATCGACGAATATCAGCGATGGAATACCCGGCGCGACCATCACCGGCGCTTTCGCCTGAAACAGCGTATAGGCGTAGAACAAACCGCCGCCTCCGGCCGCTATCAGCAGCACGCTGCCCGCGATAATGAGTATGGTACGCGCGCGGCGGGGCTGTACGGGAATGGGCGCCGGAGCCGGTGCGCGCGAATCTTTTTCCTGTGCAAGCACCGAGAACGCGGTCGCTCCCTGCGCGTTGATGCGGTCGGCGAAGTCGCCCGTGTATGTGTGCAGCGGAGACTGCGTTTGCGCTGCGGCCGCAGGGTAGCTCGTAATGGAAGGTATCGGATTTGCGCGTTCGGGAACGAACGCCGCCGGCTGCGGCGCCGGCATCGCCCGGGGCGCTTCCGGCTCTTTCGCGAGCGGCGGCGCCGCGCCGAATTGGTCGAATGTCGTCGGGATGGTCGAGAAGCGCGATACGCCAGAATCGACGGGCGGCGCGGGCTCTTCGGCGTATGCGCTCGCGCGCGCCTTCAGCCGCGCGAGTATCGACGTGCGATCTTCCTCTTCGGCCGGAGCGGGTTGCGGCGCGGACTCTGTCACTATCGGTTCCGGTGCCGGCGCGGCGGGTGCTGCGGGAGCTGGTGCCGGCGCGGGAGTCGGCGGAGGTTCAGGCAGCGTCGGTACGTCCGACGCGCCGACCTTCCCTGCCGCGGCGAGCGCCGCCATATCGGACGCATAGGTGCGCACCACGTGCCGCGGCTCGTCGACCTGTATCTCCTTTGATTGCACGTCGTCGTTCATCGCTCGCTTGATTATACCCGGGCCGTACGCGCAGAAGGCGTTTTATGCACGAGAATCCCGGGCCGCGCGAAGCGCGGCCCGGGATTCTCCTTTTATGTATGCATATTCCCTATCCCCGCGAACCGATAGTGAACTTCCTCGGATCCTCGCCCATATCGGTGAACGCGTGCGCCGCTTCCTTGAGCTTGCCCGAAGACGACTTGCCGAAGGAGATGACTTCCACCTGGCATCCCACGTTTTCGAGATAATGGATGAGCGGGATGAAGTCGCCGTCTCCCGTCGCGATGACCACGGTGTCGAGCTTGGGCGCGAGCTTCACCGCGTCGATGGCGATGCCCACGTCCCAGTCGGCTTTCTTCGCGCCGTCAGCGAACACCTGCAAATCCTTCACCTTCGTCTCGATGCCGATCTTGGTGAGCGCGTCGAAGAAATTGTCCTCGCTGCCGCTTTCGGTCGCGATCACGTATGCGATAGCGCGCACGAGTATGCGTCCGCCGACGGCTTCCGCCAGCACGTTCGCGAAGTTAACGCGCGCCTTATAAAGGTGCTTGGCGCTGTGGTAGAGGTTCTGCGTGTCGATGAATACGCCGACGCGCTGCGCTGAATGCCTGATGACTGCCATATAAATGTAGTGTGCTTATGAAAAACGCTTACTAAAATGCAGCTTCTGCTGCCTTTTCATACTACCACCACCCCGCAAAGAAGTTGGAGCGGAGGCACCAGCCATAAAAACGACTAAGACTTGGCCAAGCGGCCCGGAGCGGTCGTTTCCCTGGCTATTGCCGAAGCGAAATTACTTCTTGAGCCCAAGCTTCTTGATAACCGCGTTGTAGCGGCGCTTGTCGTTGTTCTCGAGGTAGCGCAGGTGGCTGCGGCGGTCGGCGACCATCTGAAGAAGGCCGCGGCGCGAGTGGATGTCCTTCGCGTTCTTGCGCAGGTGCTTGGTCAGATCGTCGATGCGGCGCGTCAAAATGGCCACCTGGACGTCGGCCGAGCCGGTGTCCTTCTCGTGGCGCGCTGCCGTCTTGATGACGTTCGCCTTCTTCTTCGTGGTAAGCATGATGGGCTGACTCTACCATACCTTGAATAATTATGCAAGGGTTGCGTAGTACGGCCGCCGTAGATTGTGCGAAGCGGATGCTATCCTTTGAGGCATGAACGCAGAGAGCGCCAAGCGCCAATTCCTCGAATATATAGAGATAGAGCGGGGCCGCGCGGTGAAGACCATCGAGAACTATGACCGCTACCTCACCCGCTATTTCACGCAGATGGGCATCAAGGAAACGACCGACATCACGGAGCAGAATGTCCGCGATTTCCGCCTCTGGCTCAACCGCCAGGCGGGCACCGGCAAGGACTCCATGAAGCGCCGTACCCAGAACTACTACCTCATCGCGCTGCGCGCGTTCCTGAAATTCCTGCGCAAGCGCGACATCCCTGCCATTTCTCCCGAAAAGATAGAGCTCGCAAAAGTCCCCGAGCGCCACCTGGACCTCATATCCCCCGCAGAGCTCGACCGGCTCATCCGCGCGGCCGACGGCGCCGATGAGAAATCGCTGCGTGACCGCGCCATCCTCGAGCTCCTCTTCTCCACGGGCCTGCGCGTGTCCGAGCTCTGCTCGCTCGATTCGGACCTCGATCTTTCCCGCGACGAATTCTCCATCCGCGGCAAGGGAGACAAAGTCCGCGTCGTATTCCTTTCGGATGCCGCAAAAAACGCGGTTCACGCGTACCAGAAGGCACGCAAGGACATGAGCGACGCCCTGTTCGTCGGCATTCCCCTGCTTCCCAAGAAAAAAGGCGGCGCGCTCCCCATGCCCGCGCGGCTTTCGCCGCGCGCGGTCGAGATGATGGTGAAGAAATACGCGACGAAGGCCGGCATCACGAAAAAAGTCACGCCGCACGTCCTGCGCCACTCGTTCGCCACCGATCTCCTAAGCAATGGCGCCGATATCAGAAGCGTCCAGATGCTGCTCGGCCACGCGTCCATCAATACCACCCAGATATATACGCATGTCACCAACTCCCAGCTCCACGACGTGCATAGGAAGTTTCATTCGAAGAATAGGTAAAAACGAACCGCCACCGGTGAGGGTGGCGGGGTTAGGGGTTGGAACAAGAAGCGATCAGGCGGCACGGCGCAGGTATTGCTCGTGAGCAGTCCACGAGAGCCAGGGAGTGCCGGCCCGCGCGGAGCTCGCGCGTTCCTCGAGCGTCGCCTTGCGGATACGCCAGCCCGGCATGGACTTCCGCATCTCGCTCGCGACATAATTGTGAGCGAGCACGCGATAGTCGTCCTGCCAGAACAAAAGGAGCGCCAGGTATGCGGTCCTTGAGTTCTTCCGGACCGCTTCCAGCGCCCGCCAATAAAGCGCCTCTCCGGTCTCGTCTGGCTGCGGCTCGACATGAGCAAGCGCTTCGCCGATCGCCTCGATGGCGTATTCTTTCCACTGACGGATGGTATGCATTCGATGCCCTCCCAGGCTCGTTGAATGTGCGGTGTAATTCCTTATTTCTATACCACTTTATCTCTTTTTACACAAGTTAGCGTGCCCATAAGAAAAATAACAAACCGCCCGGCGTATTCCGGGCGGTTCCTACCGCAGCAGTTCGTCGAACGAGCCGAATTCGAAGCCTTCCTCGATATTGAGATCGTCGACGCGATCCAGGTATTTCATGGGCAGGAAAATCTTTTTCTTCCTGCCCGAAAGATAGATGTGCGTCGTGATGATGCCGGGGCGCTGTCAAACCGGGTTGCCGCCGCGGCTAACTGCCGCGGCGCTTTCTGGTGCGCGCCGCTTTCTTTCCGGCGCGGACGCTCGCGGCGTGCGAGCGCGACTTCCCGCCCTTGCGGCCTCCCTTTTTGCTCGACGACTTGTTCGATTTTTTGCCGCGGCCGCTCCCTGACTTCTTCCCGCCATGGCTTTCCTTGTTTACGGTCGCCCAGGCGCGCCGCTGCGCTTCCTTCTTGCTCGTCCCCCGCTTCTCATACCCTTCTTCGATGTGCTCGGCCTTGCGCTTCTGCTTGCTGGTGTACGACGATTTGTCTCCTCGTGGCATATGGTTGGTGAGATAGTGCTAATACCTCATCAAGTATCGGTAACCTCGGTGAAGAACCCGTGACGGCTACGCCTTCTTCGCGGTCGACCAAATGTAGTTGAATATCTGTTTCATCGCGTGCGCGATGGTCTCGTCCTCGATGATAAGCGCGATAGGGTTCTCCTGGGCGTACGAAAGGATGTTTACGCGGTCGTCATAGACGCATATCTCCGTATTGAAGTTAAACTCCGGCGGAATGAAGCGCGCGACGCGTGCGTGCCTATCATCCTGCCTGGTCGCCTGCACCCCGGCCGTGGTCGCCGGCACGATGTAATCCGCCTTGATTCCCATGCGCACGCGCTTTCCGAGGAAATACTCCTGAAATTTCGGTGTGAGCGAAGAGACGGCGCCTTCAAGTCCCGTGAGCGCGTATATCATCTTGCCCGCGTTGTGCTCGAGCATGTCTTCATATGCCTGCTCGACTCCCCGGGCGCCCTCGAAGTACTGGACTTTCGGAAGCGCCTTCCGCTTGT
>DASVLW010000048.1:0-7813 GCA_036384675.1 Minisyncoccota bacterium | reverse complement strand
TTGCCGCCGAAGCCGCCTTTATATATGACGACGCGCTCGCCTTCGCGGGTTATGTCGAACGTGCGGCCATCTGAAAGCGTCGCGAGCGTGCCGACGGGAACTTTCAGCACGACCGGTTCCGCGTCCGCGCCGGTGCGATTGAAGTTGCTGCCGGCTTCGCCGCTTCGCGCGCGGAACTTTTTCGTGTAGCGGTAATTAGCAAGCGCGGCGAGATCGCGCACGCCTTCAAGCACGACGTCGCCGCCGCGTCCGCCGTCGCCGCCCGATGGGCCGCCCTTTGCGGTCTCTTTCACGCGCAGCCAGCGGATGACTCCGTTGCCGCCGTTGCCCGCCTGCGCGTGCACTTTTACTTCATCGACGAATGCCATGGTGAAATCAGATTAACACACTTTTTATATTCTGTGAAATCCCGCACCTTCACAGGCTCGCATTTATTTATAGTTCCTTGAACTTTCTTTTATCTGCATTCTCATACTGTTTGGGCATGAAAGACTTCGCAGGATGGTTCGGCATCAAGAAGCGTATACACGAATCAGGACAGTATTCCTTCTTCCACGAGGGCGAGATCTGGTGGAGCGCACTGGGTACGAATGTAGGATTCGAAGAGGATGGAAAGAACGAAAATTTCGAACGCCCCGTTCTTATATTCAAGAAGTTCAACAAGGAAGTATTCTGGGGTCTTCCCGCCACGACTAAGCAGCGATCCGGCCGTTACTATTTCAATAGCCGGGAACTTAAGCGGCCGACAACCATACTGCTTTCCCAGATTCGCCTGCTGGATGGCAAGCGCTTGCTACGCAAGATGGGAACGCTCCCCCGCCACGAATATCTGGAGCTTCTCGAGAAATTCCGGGACCTTCTGCAGTAAACAATCGACCCCGCGTTCGCGGGGTCTCGGAGGCCGGAGCCGTTGTATGAACATCGTACCGCGATCAAATCCCATGCGTCAATAGCCGCTCCTCTCGAAAATCTTGCCGCGACTACCTTCTGCGCGTTACGAAACGATCGACCAGCCGTCCGCAAGGAGCGGCTCGGCCTTCTTGTATTTTATCGTCTGGGTCTCTTCGCCCTTCCGAATCGTGACGGTGTCATTGCGGCCGTACTGCGCGCCCTGATTCACCACCGGCTCGCGCACGGCGGCGGCTCCGTCATCGCCTCCCTCGCTCGCGGCGACGAGCGCGCGGCGCACGCGCTCCTGTTCGGCGCGGACTTTGGAATCATCCGCGGGCTTGATGCGCGGAATGGCGTTCCGTATCGCGTCCTGTATGCCCGCTTCCATCTGGCGGAAGCGCAGCGAGCCTTCGCGGCGATACTCGACAAGCGGGTCGCGCTGGCCGTACGCGCGCAGCGATACCGAGCGGCGCATGTATTCCATAGTGTCGAGCTGCTCGAGCCAGAGCGCATCGGTCACCTGCAGGACGAGGCGGCGCAGCAGCGGCACGAACGCTTCCGGCGGGATCTCGGCTTTCTTGGCCTGATACGCTTCGACGGCGGCCTCATCGCCGCCCAGCGCCTCGAGCACGACATTCTCGATTTCTTCGGGCGTACCCAGAAGCGCGGTGCGGCGCTTCTCGTACACCGCGAGACGCTGCGTATTAAGCACGTCGTCGTAGGCGAGCACCTGCTTGCGGGCGTCGAAGTTGAACCCTTCGATGCGGCGCTGCGCGGTCTCCAGGGAGCGCGTGATCATGCGGCTCTCGAGCGCCTCGTCTTCCGGTATCTTGAACGTACCCATCACGCTTTTGATAGTGTCCGCCGCGAACACGCGCATGAGCTTGTCTTCCAGAGACACGTAGAACCTCGTCTCGCCGGGATCGCCCTGGCGGCCCGAGCGCCCGCGCAGCTGGTTGTCGATGCGGCGCGCCTCGTGGCGCTCCGTGCCGATGACGGCCAGGCCGCCCAGCGCGCGCACTTCGTCGCGCGCCTCGTTCGAGACGACGGCGCCTCCCAGCTTGATGTCCACGCCGCGTCCGGCGAGGTTCGTCGCCACGGTCACCCTGCCCTTCTCGCCCGCCTGCGCGATTATTTCGCCTTCGCGCTCGTGGTTCTTGGCATTCAGCACTTCGTGCGGCACCTTTGCCTCGGAAAGATAGCGGCTGACGATCTCATTGTCTTCGATGGAAACAGTGCCGATGAGCACCGGCTGGCCTTTCTCATGGAGCTGCGCGGCTTCCTTTGCGACGGCCTTGTATTTGCCGGCCGCGGTCTGGTAGATGAGATCATCGCGGTCGATGCGCTGCACGGGCTTGTTCGTCGGCACGACGACGACATCGAGGCCGTACACGGTATAGAACTCCTCTTCGGAGGAAAGCCCGGTGCCGGTCATGCCCGCGACGCCGTCGTACATGCGGAAGAAGTTCTGGAAGGTCACCGAAGCATAGGTGCGGGTCTCTTTGTTCACCGGCACGCCTTCCTTGGCTTCAATGGCCTGATGAAGGCCTTCCGACCACCGGCGGCCCGGCTGCATGCGGCCGGTAAACTCGTCCACGATCATTATCTCCGCCTCCTTCCCCTGCCCCTTGATGACATATTCCTTGTCCTTATGGAACAGCGCCTTCGCGCGCACGGCGGTGTCGAGATGGTGCGCCAGCTTCATGCCGCCTTCGGCATAGAGGTTCTCGAGACCAAGCGCGGCTTCGGCCTTCCGGATGCCCTCTTCGGTTATCTGCACGGCCTTCTGCTTCTCGTCGACGACATAGTCGACGTCCGGCTGCCACCCCGAGACGATATCCGCGAATTTCTCGTAAAAGCCTTCGGCGTCCGCGGCGGGACCCGAGATGATGAGCGGCGTGCGCGCTTCGTCGATGAGGATGGAGTCGATTTCGTCGACCACGGCGTAGTGATGGCCGCGCTGCGAAAGCTGATTCGGATCGTACGCGGTGTTGTCGCGCAGGTAGTCGAAGCCGAGTTCGTTGTTGGTGGCGTATGTGACGTCCGCGGCATACGCCTCTTTCTTGGATGCCGGGCGCAGGTAGTCGTAGAAAACCTTGAACGAGCCTTCGGCATCGCGCTCCGCGTCCTCCTCCTGCTTCACGTGCGCCGCGTCGTATACGTATGCGCCGCCCGACGTGATGGCGCCGACCGTAAGGCCGAGATAGGCGTATACCTGCCCCATCCACGCGGCGTCGCGGCGCGCGAGGTAGTCGTTTACGGTGACCACGTGCACGCCCTTGCCCGCGAGCGCGCGCAGCGTGACGGCAAGCGTCGCGACGAGCGTCTTGCCTTCTCCGGTACGCATCTCGGCGATGCGGCCCTTGGCGAGGGCGAGCCCGCCCATGAGCTGCACGTCGTAGTGGCGCTCGCCGAGCGTGCGGCGCGCCGCTTCGCGCACGAGCGCGAAGACTTCGGCGATGTCGGCATCCTTTTGGGGATTGCCGCCCGTGCGTTCGCGCGCGGCAGCCAGGCGCGCCGCAAGCTCCTGCTGGGTCAGGGGGGTGAGCTCGGCTTCGAGCCGGGCAGCCTCCCGGACCACGGGCTGCGCCGACCGCAGGAATGCGGCCGAATGGTTCTTCGAGAATAGGTTGCCCAGGAGACTCATAATATAGAGCGTGGGGGCACTATAACATTTCGGCTTCGAATCGTCAGGGTTGACACCGGAGCAAAGCAAAACGCCCCGGCTTTCGCCGGGGCGTTTTGATGAAGCTATTTGCGCTTCTTCGAAGCCTTCTTCGTTGCCTTGCGCTTCGTCGTCTTCTTTGCCTTCTTCTTAGCAGCCATGTTGGTTTTGAAATTATCTTTTTGCTAATCGACCGCCCGCATGCACACGTTGTGCACACGAACTTTCTTCGTGCATTATCACTCGCCGCGAAAAATAGTGGTGAGAAAAAATCGCGCGCTGTGGATAACTTTTTTATTTCGCGCGATGAAAACTATTTTTGCTCGCATACAGCGAATGCACTTCCCGCTCTATCTCGATGCCGGTCGCATCGAGCACGCGCTCCGCGACTTCGCGCGCGAGCGCGTCGACGTCATGCGCTGTCGCACCGTCGCGCGCGGCGATTACCATCGCTTGGCGCTCGAACAAGCGCGCGGTTCCGAGCTCGTACCCGCGCAGGTGCAGCACATGGTCGAGTATCCAGCCCAGCGGAACCTTGATATCGGCGGTCTCCGGCATGGGAAACAGCGGCAGCTCGGGGTAGCGCGCGCGCAGCGCGTTCGCCGCCGCTTCCGGCAGTATGGGATTCTCAAAGAACGACCCCGCGGTCCCTTCTTTCGACAGGTCCGGGAATTTATCAGCGCGTATGGAAAGGATGGCGGCGCGGACTTCCGCGGCTGAAGGACGCTCGTTCGCGCTCAGCGCGCGTGAAAGATCCTTATATGAGCGATTCGGATCGTGATACGAGAAATTTGGCGCGGCTTCTTTCGAAAGAGAAAGCGCCGTCCGCATGATGATATAGCGCCCGGCGCTGCGCTTGAAGGCGCTGTCTCGATATCCGAATGCGCACGCAGCGGGCAGGAATCGCCGGACGGAGCCCGTCTCGGTATCGAACGCTTCCGCCCATGCGAATGTTTGCGAAAGAGCGGCGCCATAGGCGCCGATGTTCTGCACGACCGCGCCGCCGAGCGTACCAGGAATGCCCGACAGGTTCTCTATGCCCCATAGTCCGCGCTCCGCAGCGCTCGCCGCGAGCGCGTCCCACGCGGCTCCCGCTCCGGCCGTAAGAAGCACGCGGCCGTCCGGCTGATCTTCAAAGAGAGGGCCTTCGCCGAACATCGGGCGGATGATGACGCCCTCGAATCCCTCGTCCGATGCGAGCGTGTTGCTTCCGCCGCCGAGCACGAAGAACGGCAGGCCGCGCTCGCGTGCAAACGCGAGCGCGGCCTCGATGTCGTCTTCGTTCGAGCACTCCGCGACGAAGCGTGCCGGCCCGCCTATCCGGAAGGTCGTGAGGGACGCGAGCGGGACGCGCTCCGTTATCGTCATTTCTGCATCGCGTCGAGCTCCTGCAGGAGCGCCTGCCCCTGCGCATTGGCCGCCGGGAATGCGGCGATGGCACCCTCGACCGCCGTGCGCGCCGCCGCGAGGTCTCCGGCCGCGACGTACGCGGCCGCGAGCCCGAAGCGATTCTGCGCGGAGTCTGCGTTCGCCACGCGCAGCTGCCATATCGCCACCAGGTCCGCGAAATCCTTGGTCTGATAGTACGCGAGCGCGAGCGCGTTGTTGTCGACCGTCGTGGTGCCGAAGTGCTGGAGCAGGAGCGCCTTGCCGCCTGCCAGGTCGCCCACGAAGATATCGCCCGCCGCGGCATAGGATGCCGCGTCGTCGTAGGACGGGTCGAGCTGGTATGCCGTCGCGAACGACTCCTGCGCGCCCTGGTAATCTCCCGCGCTTTCCTGCTCCGCTCCCCGCTCGAAGAGCACGCCCTGCTTCTTCGGCGAAAGCTTCAGCGCCTGTGCGGATGCCGTGAGCGCGTCGGTATAGTCGCCGGCGGCGCGGTATCCCATGGCGAGCTGCAGCCACAGGCGGGTATCCTCGGGCGCGCGCACGAGTTCCTGCTTCATCTGGTCGATGGCGAACGCTGTCACCTTCTGCTTGGTCGCGCTGTCCACGTTCTGGCTCTGGTCGGTATTCGCCGCGAACGATATGAGCTGTTCGCGGATCTCCTGGCTGCCGAAGCCGCCGTCATCGAGCGCTTTCTGGAACAAGGGCTGCGCGGTCGCCGGATCGGACTGCGCGCCGAGCGCCTTGATGAGGTCGGTTGCCGCGCGCAGCGACGGCACGTTCACGAACCACACTACGAGCACGAGAACCACGCCGATGATGGGCGCCGCGATAGTCTCCGCAGCGCTCTGCGGCACGATGTCGAACGCGTCGACCTTCGTCCACGGACGCGACGAGCGTATATGCGCGTACGCGAATATCGCCGCGAGCGGGATGTAGCTGAAGAGGTTGTCGAAGACCGTGAGGCTCTGGACGAGATAGGCGATGAGCACGCTGATCAGGAGGATACGCTCGGCCCTGCTTTCGCTGCGGCGCCAGAGCGCGATGAGCACGCTCAGGAACAGCGCGCCGAACAGCAGGAATGCCGGCAGGCCGCCCGCGATGAGCCAGTCGAGGAAGGTGTTGTGCGCGCGGTCGAACCACGATTCCTGCGCGTACATCGCCGGGTCGTAGTACGTATTGAACACGTAGTTGAATCCTTCCTGACCCCATCCTGCGACCGGGCGCGCCTCGAACCCGTGCCACGCCATGTCCCAGATCATGAAGCGCACCGACAGCGATGCGGGCGTTATGTCCGCGATGCGCGAGAGCGCCGGACTGTTCTCCACGAATGCGCTGTGCCGCATGGCGACGAATCCGCCGATGACGACCAGGAGCGCGACGAGCACGCCGGCCGCCGCGCGGCGGCCCTGTTTCCCCGACTCCACCGCCCATAGCGCGGCGCCCACGACTGCGGCCGCGGCCAGCGCGACCGCCGCCGCGCGCGTCTGCGTGCCGAACAGCAGCACGACATCAAGCGCGGCGAGCACCCAGAGCGCATACCGCAGCCACCCGCGGGACTCTATGCCCTGCCAGAGCGCGATGCCGATGGTGAACAACAGATACGCCGCGTAGTATTCGGAATTGCCGAGCGTCGCGTCGAGACGGACGCCGCCCTGATGAATGGCGAACACGCCCATCATCTGGAAGAGCCCGTAGAGCGAGGCCAGCACCGAACCTGCCAAAAACGCGAGCCACCACTGCCGCCATCTCTTTTCCGCCGACAGGAACGCGCCCATGACGACGAACAATGCGAACACGTGCGCGAGCGTCACGAAGCCGTCCATGCGCTCGTAGTTGCTCCAGAACGCCTTGTGCGGGTTCACCGCGAGCGCGTCCGCGATAATCATCCAGACGACGAGCGCGCCATAGAGCGCAAACGTCCAGGAGAACTTCGGCCGGTAGTCCGTGTCGACGAGCGCGAGATACGCCCAGCCCGCGAGCGCGATTTCCACGAGGATGCGGAACGCGAAGCCCTTGCCCGTGATGAACGGGAAGAACAGGTGGTCGCTCACATAGAGCGACAGGAACGGGATGAGGAAAAGCGGGATAAGGACAGCCCAGCGTGCGACCTGTTTCATCATATATAAGGTATGGCTATGGGGGCCAGTATACCGCACGGCCCGGGGCGCCACCTGCGGGCCCGCGCAGGCGTTATAAGAGCATAAGCCCGATGCTAGGATAGATACGCATGCCCCCTTCCCCATCCCGCTTCAATGCCTTCCTGCGGTGGACCGAGCGTTACACCAAGACCGACATGGTCTACCTTTTCCAAAACGGCGGCTGGCTCATCGCAGGCCAGGCGGCCAGCCTCGTATTCTCGCTTGCGCTCGCCATCATATTCGGACATTACGCGTCGCAGGACACGTATGGAAATTATAAATATATTCTTTCCGTCGCTTCCGTCCTCGGCGTGCTGTCGCTTTCCGGACTCGGTACGGCAGTCGTGCGGGCGGTCGCGCGCGGCGAAGAAGGCGCGCTCTCGCAGGGATTCCGCTTGAGCATAAAATGGAGCGGCGCGCTGCTCGCCGTCGGCGTCGTCGCGGCCGCATACTACTGGCTCGCCGGCAATCACTTCGTCGCCATCTCGCTCGTCGTCGCGACCGTCACGCTCCCGTTCATCAACGGCTTCTCGCTCTATGACGCGTTCCTGACCGGGCGGCGCGAATTCCGCCTCGACACACTCTTTCTCATCGGCAGCACGGCTTTCACGGCCGTCGCGCTCGTCGCGACCCTGTTCTTCACCCAGCGCGCAATAGTGCTCGTCGCCGTCTATTTCGTGACGAATGTCGCGACGGATTTCCTCTGGTACGTCATAGCATCAAGACGCGC
>DASVLW010000047.1:0-2002 GCA_036384675.1 Minisyncoccota bacterium | reverse complement strand
TTCCGCGACGGGCGCATCCTCGTCATGATCGAGCGCGGCGACTACTGGCAGTGCGCGTACGTGCTGCGCAAGGGCGGCATCGACGAGCTGAAAGCGGCGGGGCTCGAGGCGTTCCAGGACGCGGTGCTCGATGTCGCGCCGTTTCTAGGCGAGCGCGTCCGCGAGATAGACACCTGGGACAAAGTGAAGCTGCTCACGGTGGCGGTGGATTGCCTGAGCCTCTGGCACCGCGAAGGACTTTTGTGCATTGGAGACGCTGCGCACGCGATGAGTCCTATCGGCGGCGTGGGCGTGAATCTGGCGGTGCAGGATGCCGTGGCGGCCGCGAATGTTCTGGCGCCGGCATTCTTGCAGGGCGTGCCGAACGCACGCGACCTGGCCCGCATCCAGAAGCGGCGCATGTGGCCGACGCGCCTCACCCAGCGGGCGCAGGTATTGATACAGGACAAGATACTGAGCCGCGCGCTCGGCGCGCGGGGCCCAGCGCGGCTGCCGTGGCAGCTGCGGCTCCTGAAGCGACTGCCGTACTTGCTGCGGTTTCCCGCGCGGTTCGTGGGCATGGGCGCGCGGCCTGAGCATGTACATACGCGCGCTGCGTAACGCGCGGCGCCGTTTGAATACGAAAGAGCGCGGGCCTTTGGCCCGCGCTCTTTCGCTTGATGCATCCTATTTCGAGCGCATCCGCAGCGCGAAGTGGAAGCTCGCGTACGAAAGGTACGCAGCCACCACGACGCCGAGCCACGAAAGCCAGAGCGGGATGTTCAGATCGCCCACAAAGAGCGTCCAGCCGAACACCAGCCGCGCGCCGTGCACGACGGCGACGATGAGGAACACCAGGCCCGCGATCAGCAGGAGCTTGCGCTCGCTCGGCGCATAGACCGGGGACTTCACGTGCCAGCCGAAATACACGAGCAGCGCGAGGATGGCGACGCTGAATACCATCGCCGGCAAGAGGTCGAAGTCGGCAAACGGCGTGCCGGCGAGCACGACCGGCATGAGGCCGTTGGCGGAGAGCCAGAGCACCATGGCGATCTTCGCGGCGACGGCGCCGGAAAGGAATTTCGATACTTCACGGAGTGCGTGATGGGTCATGAAAACAGGTTTAGAGCTTAGCGATTAGTAGGCGCGGGAGTCCGCTACGCACAGTATGGCCCGGAAACGGCGCAATAAAAGACGGGGAAGTGTATAAGTCCGAAGCGCGGCGGCTACGCCGCCGCGCCCAACAGCCCCTCGATGAACCGGGCGGTATCCTCGGGATTCTCTACCGCACGCGATGCTATGCCGGTCTCAAGCGCGACGGAGTCATTGCCGCCGGGCGCGAGCTCGTCGCCGACGTAAAGCATGTCGGAAACAGGGATATCGTATCGTTCAGAAAATTGCCGGATGCCGTACGCTTTATTCACGCCGCTCCTGGTCACGTCGATGGATGTCGCGCCGCCGATTTTCACGTCGTATCCGGGCAGAAGCGGAGCGATGGCGGCTTGAAGCGCGCGGCGTTTTTCATGCGACGGGTCCCACGCTTTCTTTTCTTCGATGGGCGCCTGCTGGCCGAGCGCTGAAAGCGTCACCTGCGCGCCGCGCAGCTCGATGTATTCGCCATAGCCGGGAGAATCAAAGTCGACGCAGCCGGTAGCGTTCGCGCCCTGCATGATCATATCTTTCACGTGCGCCTGTTCTTCCGGTGTAAGCAATTCTTCGTACTCCAGCCGCCATTTATCGTTTCCGTCCCGGCTCCAGAGTGCGGCGCCGGATGTCGGCAGGAAATAGAGATTCGCGAGGTTGGCTTCCGGCGGAAGCCGGTCCGCGACCTGGCTCGTGAGCTGTTCAAGCTTGCCGCCCGAAGTCACGGCGACTTTCGTCCGTAGAAGCAGCCGTGCCAGCAGCGTCGCCATAGACGCCTCGATGGGCTGCTTGCTGCGCGCAAGGGTGCCGTCGAGGTCGAAGAATATCGCGCGGGGAAGCGGCATGTCCCTATGATAGCGCGGCGAGGATGCGCGATACG
>DASVLW010000046.1:0-3352 GCA_036384675.1 Minisyncoccota bacterium | reverse complement strand
GAGGATGCGGTGGTTGTGCCCGTAGCCGAAGGACACGTCGTCGAAGCGTACGGCCGCTTCGCGCGATGCTTCCGCGCCGTTTTGATCGCGATTCTTCTGATTCATGCGTCTTCCTACCCTACCGCACCCCGCCGATATTAGTAAGCGGAGCGCCGGCGCGGGGACCTATTGGTACTGGATGAACGACGGCTGCGGCGTGAGGTCGAGTATCTCGGCAGGCGTCAGCATGCGGGTCGACGGCGGCTTCAGATCGTTCTTGTAGAACAGCTTGAACCCCGTGAACTGCACCGGCTCCGGGTAGATGACCGCGTCATACGTATTTATCTTCTTCGCGCCGAATCCCCATCCGTCCATGTCCATCACGACCTGCACGTCCGGAAGCGGGTCGATATTCTGATAATTCGTGACCATATTCTCCGTGAAGCGGTGGATGATGAGGATTTTCGGCGGCAGATGGTTATCCTGTACGAGCTTCGCGAGATAGTCCGCCGTCCAGTTGATGTCCGCCGCGTCCATCGTGCCGATGACGCTGCCGGGCTTCGCGCCGCTATGCATCGCGAACTCGGGATCGAGCGCGAGGTGCACGTTCGGCATGGCGAGGTATTTCTCGAGCAGGGGTATTTCCGTCTGGACGTTGCTCAGCCCGACCTGTACGTCGAGGATGACGATGCCGTCGACCTGGCTCGCGAGATCGAGCGCCTTGTCTATCTGGCTGTCGGGCATGCGCGCGCGGTATTTGCCGTCGGCGCCCGCGCTGCCCTGCGCGGTGACGGCGATGTAGTCGATGGCCGGGATGACCGGCGTCGAAGGATCGGCCGCGGCCCATTCCGCCGCCGCCGCTTTCAGTTTCGGAATCATGATGTCCGGCGGATCCTGGCCGAGGATGCCCATGCCGGTCGAGTAGAAATTTCCGTAGTACGCGACGATGCGGTGATCCGGCAGCAGCGCGCCTACGTTCGGATACGGATTGCCTTTGGCGGGCCATAGGTATTTCGGCGCTGCGGGCGGCGTCGTGGATGCCGTGGATGACGCGGTCGACGTCGCGACGGGCTTCGGCGCCGGATTGTTCGCCAGCGCGAGCATTTTCGCGTCGTACGCCGCCTTGTCGAGCACGGGAACGGGCGGCGGCAGGACTTTCTGGACGAGGCTCGTGCTCGAGGCCATGTCGGCGCGCGTCACTTCCGTCGGAAAGAGGTCCGCGAACCCGATGAGGTAGACCAGGAGCGCGGCACCCGCAACGATGCAGAATATCAATAAAAAGCGCGTCCCCGTGACGCTCTGCGTATTATCCTTTCTGCGATCGGTCGCCCGCGGCATGATGGGGACATGGTAGCACGAAGCGCGCAAAGAGCCGCCCGGCAGAGGCGGCTCTTTGCGGCGGGAAGCGAGTCCGCGCAGGCCGTTCAGGGCATTACTTCGCCTTCACGACGACCGATGCGCTCACGGATGCCGAATGGCCGTTGTCATCCGATACCGTGAACTTCGGGGCATAGGTGCCCTTCGTGTCGTAGACGTGCGTGAAGGTAGCCGACGACTGCTCGGTCGAGCTGAGCGCCATAGCGCGCAGCGGTGAGGCGCTTTCGTCGCCCCACACTACCGAGTAATGCAGGTTGCCCGAGGCATTGGTGGCAGCATGGAGCGTCCACGTACCCTCTTCGCCGACGGCGAGCGTGGTCGGCGCGTCGATGCCCGAGACCGAGATGCGGCCGGTGGAAGCCGCGGCGGTCACCTTGAACTCGACAGCGTTGCTGGTCGTGCTGCCGTTCTGGACGCGCACGTCATAGGTGCCCGGGCGTACGAGTATCGCGTACATCGGGCACATCGCGCCCGGCTTGCAATATGCGCCCATATCGGACGGGACCGTGAAGGTCAGACTCGTGCCATCGTCAGACACCGTAGCATCCTTGATGGCGCCCGTGCCGAAACGGACAATGCTGTCATCCGTAAACCCGGTACCGGTAAGCGTGACGTCCGTACCGACGGGACCCGACGAAGGATCGATGTCGGTCACACGCGCAGCCGTCTCATCAGAGACGGTTACGGCAGAACCCTTCTTGGTCACGGTGTTGCCGTTATCGTCAGACACGGTGAACACCGGCGTATAGGTGCCGTCCGCGTCATACGTGTGCGTGAACGTCGCCGACGTCTGCGTGCGTTCGGGCGAGCGCAGGAGCGCCATGAGCGGACTGGCGCCTTCATCGCCCCATTTCACCGAGTAATGGAGCGTGCCGTCGGACGCGGTCTTCGTGTCGACGGTCCACGTGCCCTCCGCGCCCGGAGTAAGCGCGGTCGGGCCGTCGATATCCTTGATCGAGAGCGCCGCTGCCTGGTGCTTCGAAGTCGTGGAAGCGGCTGCGTACGGCACCGTGCCGTGATGGGCCGCGAGTCCCATGTGCGCGCCGAAGAACATCATCGGCGCGAGTGCGAGCGCTCCGAATTTAGCTGCAAATGCGTGCATCATAATTCGTTCGTTAGACTGCTAAGTACCGCGTGAGCGGTATGTCTCTAGAAGACGTGCGCGCCGCCCATTCATTACAGAAATAACGAGGCAAAACCTCGTTATTTTTTCATCCGCCCTTCACGAATCAATAGCCGGCAGGCGGTGTTTTCCGTTTCCCGAGCAGGTTCAGGTCGAGCCGCCGTATGCCGCGCTGCACGTCGGCGACCTGCGCCGAAAGCGCCGTGCGCGCGTCGGCGGGAATATCTTTCAGGATGAAGGCGAGGGTCTTGTCGAAATCGTTCTTGAACTTCGTATTGATATCCTTCCACGCGACCCCTTTCATCAGCGCGCCGAGCGATTCGTCATACGGGAGAACGCCCGTGCTCATGAGATACGCGATGGCCGGATAGCCGAGATACCCCTTCCAGTATGAGCCGTTGTCGTTCGCCATGATGGCGCCCTCCGCGGCATCATACGCCACATCGTAATATTTATTCCCGCTCGACGAATATACTTTCGCCGCGTTCCCGTCCGCTTCGACGCGCCCGTCCGCAACGGCCCCGAGCGCTTCATATATCTTTATGTCCGGCGGCATCTCCCATTTCATGTTTCAAGCGGCTCGTAGCCGAGTTCGCGCAGCATGCCGAGCGCGTTCTCCATGAAATAAATCCAGTGGCTATAGTCTTCGTTTTCGTTGCGGCTCTTCCAGTCTTCCAGAATCTCGGAAGCAGGTACCCAGGTGAGCGCGAATTTCTCATGGTCTTCGAGCGCGAGCGGCAGCGTATCCGCGCTCTGCAAGATCATCAAGAAGCAGGTTGCGTGCGCGACGCGGTTCACTTCCTTCACGTTATTGCGGTAATGAGTCAGTACGCTGCCGACCTTCTCGACGCGCAGGAAATCATGTAAGCCGCT
>DASVLW010000045.1:0-4924 GCA_036384675.1 Minisyncoccota bacterium | reverse complement strand
GGACAGGAGTATCGCCACGATGAGCGGCAGCGTGAACAGCAGCAGCGCGACGATGCCCGCGCCGCCCGCCAGGTATATGAACTGCTTCAGCGTGAACGGGCCGAAAATCTTGTCCTCGACTTCGATGAACTGCGGCACTTGGTACTCCATCAGTACCAGTATATACGAGAAGCCGCGCGCCGCGCGGCTTCTTCCCCTTTTCCCGTTCGAAAAGCCTAATGCCCGTGCCCGCCGCCTCCGGCCCCGTGGTCTCCTCCCGCTTTCGCCGCGCTCTTTTGCGGCTTGGTGCCAAGCAGCCAGTTGGCGAGACGGTCTACGGCGAATCCGCCGGCGAATATCGAGGCGACTGCGATTCCCGCGGCAAGAACCACCGGAATCGCGTTGAACAGCAGTACCTTTCCTACGGCGGTCACCGCCTGTCCGGCGGCGTTTATCGCGGTCCCCGTTTGCGTCCACCCGAGCGACGACGCGACATAACTTCCCGCTCCTTCAAGCGCGGCGCCGAGGGTGAAGGCGCCTTCGGTGGCGAAAAGCGTGCCACCGCCCACTATCGCGTACCATTTCGCTCCTCCTTCCACGGTTTTCCGAACCCCGGTGCCGACCGCGCTGAAGAACTTAGAGACTGGGCCCTTTTCTACCGCATGGCTATGATTGTGCGTGCCGTGGCCTTCTTTGCCGTGGTGCCCTTTATTCTCTCTCCCGTGCTCCTTGGCGTGTTCCGCGCTTTCCTTGCTGTTCTCGACACGTCCCGGAAGCCGCTCTTTTACGTTGGCAATTTCTTTCAAGCGGGCAGCTTCTTTCTCAGGTGATTCTGTCGGAGCGGCAGGAGCATGTTCGTGAGCGGATGCTGTCGCGGCCGGCTCGCTATGCTCAGAGGGCTCATGATGTTCTTCCTTCCGCGGGGGTTCCTCAAGTGCCATACGGGCAAGCATAGCATCGCTCCATGGCGCCCGCACGAGGCTATTCCGGAGGTTCGCGGTACGGGTCCACGCCGTATCCCTTGGACAGCGGACCGTTCAGCGGCGGCGGCATCGCCTGCGGCGGACGCTGCGGGAGGGAGGGCTTCGGTGCAGCAGGCGTTGCCGACGGCGGAACCGGCAACTTGAACGCGGGCGCGGCTGTTGGTACAGAAAATGACGGCGGGGTTGCTGGCCGCGGGATTACCGGCGGAGTCGGGGCTGCGGAAGGCATCAGGCGCGGTTCTACTGCTGGCGCTGGACGAGCAGGAACAGGCGCGAATGGTGCGGGGAACTGCGTATCGCGAAGCCACGGGCGCGTCGGGTCAGGCGCAGAGAATGGAGAAGCGGCGGTCGGCGGGGTCGATGGCGCCGGCGCGGGAGCGGCTGCCGGGGGCATACGCACTGGCGCAGCTTCGGCGTTGTCCATACCGAAATCGGTCTGCATGGTGCGTATGAAGGGCGCGGCGGCAGGTTGCGGCGCGGGAGCGATATCAGCGCCAGGCAAGTTTATCGGAGGCGCGCTGCGGGCTACCGGCATCGCCGGCTCTGTCGGGCGCACGGGCGGCGGCATAGCAGGCATAGCTATCGGTGGACGCTGCGAAGGTGGCGGCACGAATGACGGCGCCGCGACCGGCGCAGGGGCTGCATGGGGTATGGACGCAGAAACCGGCGGCACGGAATTGAAAGAAATGACCGGAGCCGGCGGAGCGGGCTGCCGCGGCGGGACATACGCGGGAGCTGGGGGCGGAATCGGCGGAGCCGACCACATAGGCACTACCGGCGGCACCGCGGGCGTCGCCGGTGCCGGGGCTGCCGCCTGCGGCCGCACCGGTGCTGGTTCGGGTTCCGGCTCTGGTTCTGGCGGCGGCTCAGGCGGAGCCGCGCGCATCGCCGCCTGAAGCGGCTTGAACACCTGCTCGTTCAGGTCCTGCACGATGGCGTTCGCGGTGGCATCCGGCATGCCCATGGAACGGAGCTCCCCCATGAACTGCGTCGGGTCTATGAGGCCCGAGAGCAGGTAGCCGGTCGTTTCTGCGAGCGCCCCTGTCATATCTACATGCAGCTGGTATTTTGCACCGAGCTGCTGCATGAGCGTACTAAATGCAGGGCTCGCTAGATATTCCCGTGCTGGCCGCGGGAGGTTGTTATATGCAGCGAGGAGTTCGTCTCGGGAAAACTTTTTCATGATTACCAGTTATAGTACGCCTTCGCGTAGAAGTTGGTTCTGAAGTACTCCTCAAGCGCGGTTCTGCGCGGGCCTGGCGGCGTTGTGCGAAGCTGAGCAGTGATCGCATCGACATCTGCGCCCTTAAGTTTTCCTTCTTCCATTATTGCCGAAAGGTCGCGCTGGTCATAGACGTCGATGACGTTCGTATTTGTAAGCACCCCTCTCGTGAGTTTTGCTTTCTGCTTATTACTCATGTTGCGGACAAGCGCGGTAGCAGCGGTAACATCTGTTGGCGACGGCACTCGACCTCCGGCGGTATCAAGGTACGCCTCAACGCGTCCGGTGCGGGTATTACTGCGCGCGACCAGGCGCTGGTCGGCACTGAGTACATTGCTCTTCGCGAGGCTATCAAGCTGATCCTCTGTAAGGTAGCTTTCGTCGCTGCCGTTATCCGCACTAAGGAGTTTTTCGAACTCTGCAGGATTCGCTTTCGCGAACTGCTCAAGGTCTTTCCCGGCCAGGCCGCGGATGCTGCGCTGCTGATCCGGCGTGAGTGCACCGGGACTGCCGGCGGCTGTTTCAGCCATGGCCGACAGTGCGCCGAAGCGGCCGTGCTGCATGTCGTGCTTGCGATCTTCGGATATCTCCTTGCTCTTCATCGCATCTTCGAACTTCTCCGGTGACATATTGCGCGCCATCGCTTCTATCTCGTCGTGCGACCCCGTCTTGATTGCCTCTTCTATGTCATGCAGGCTCGAACCCTGCAGTACGCGCGCCATCGCCTTATCGTCCCCTGCGGCGATAGCGTCAGAGAGATCCTTCTTATTCTTCGCCACGGTGGCTGCATGCGAGGACTCGCTGCGGCGACCTTCAAGACGCTTCTTGCGTTCTTCAGCGGTTTCGAAGCCCCCGATCTTCACATTCTTCGCGGCGGTCAGACCGCTGTGAATCGTGTTATCAAGGCCGACGAACCGCAGCGCGCCGCCGATGCGCGGATTGCGGCCGGCGAACGCGTCGTAGCGGCGCGCAAGGCTGCCAGCAACCGGCGATCCTACCGTTCGATGAGCGAACGCGAACGGATACGTCACCACTTTTCTTCCGAGATTGATGGCCCCGTTCGCGCCGAACGCGGAGAGCTGCTTGGCGATGAGCAGCGACGCG
The DNA here is from genome assembly GCA_036384675.1 of Minisyncoccota bacterium. GTDB lineage: Bacteria > Patescibacteriota > Minisyncoccia > Phycocordibacterales > Phycocordibacteraceae > C7867-001. The sequence goes on along the minus strand of DASVLW010000045.1, from coordinate 1,636 downwards.
ACGAAGAACCCGGTCGCGATGCCGAATGTCAGCAGCATGTTCACCCAGCCCGCTCCCCCAACGGCGCTCAGCTGCGCGCCCTGATTGTTGCCGAGCGCGGTCTGGAACGCGTTGCTCTCGAGTAGCTTCGTGGAAATAAGGAGCAGGAGCATGACGAGCGGCGCGACGAACGTGTTGTTCAGCAGGGCCTCCCACCATTTCTTCGACTGGCTCTCGAATTGCGGCACCACCATCGCGGCGAATGCGAGCGGCGATATCGTGATGAGGAAGGTCAGTATGACGAGCCGCGCGACAAAGAGGAACGCGAGCGAAAAGAACACGAACGCGACGATGACGAACAGCACGACGGCGAGAAAGCCGATGACGGCGGAATCGAGGATGCCCGGGGCCGTCGGAGACTGGTCGGTGCCGGTCGTATTGAGGACGGTCTGCAGGCGGACGACCTCCATGAATTTCTGGGAGATACCGTTGTCGCTGAAGGTCGTTCCGTTCGGTATCGTATTGCCGTTGAATGCCTTATAGAACTGGAGCGCCGTGATATTCCCCACGTCGACGACGGCGCGCGCCGCGAGCGAGCTGAAATTGATGGCGACCGCGACGATGACGAGCATCACTATTTTCTTGCGCGTGCCATGACTGTCCGTATCGAGGATGGTCTGGATGCCCATCGCGATGAAGCCGAAGAGTATGGCGATGTTGCCGATATCGCGGAATGTCGCCCACGCGACCTGCAGCGCCGACTGGCTGCCCACGAACGCGCCCATCTTCACGATGGAGTAATAGGCGGACGCGTTGAGCGCCATGCCGCCCGCATACACGAAGAACGAGAACAGCCAGACGATGGCGTTCATGATAGGACCAAGCTGCGCGTCGCCGGCGTCCGCCGCGGCGAATGCCGGCACCGCAATAAAGAGAAGCGCCACCGCAGCGATGATGCCGACGCTTCCGCGCGTCCATGTGCTTTGGAGGAGTCCGCGCAGGCGCTTTGTCATGGCGTTAATACAGGCACAGATTCGCTATATGCTGCATCTGCGTATAGAGCGTTACGGGAGTCGACGTGCTGTCCTGGCTTTGCGCGACAGCGTATTGGATGTCGGTCGCGCTCGGCATGCCCGGCGTCGTCGAGCTGTTCATGAACGCCTGATATTCATCTCCCACTTTCTGGAGTGATGCGGCATTGGGATTGCTCGATCCAGGCTGGTCATTCGCAATCGTTCCATTCTGGGAGGCCGTATTTGCGTCATTTGATATCTTCTGCAGCGCCGCGAGGTCTGCCGCCGCTTTCGTAGCAGCTGCGTCAGCCTGCGCCTTTACATCCGCGGGCGAAGCCGTGGTGTCGGGGCATGATTTCCCGCCCGCGGATATGGCATTTGACGCTGCCGTACCGATAGTGGCCCATGCGCTCTGATACTGCTTGATCTCATCTTGGGAGCTTGCGAGGCCCTGCAGGAACGCCGTACCGATAGAACCCGAATTCCCCGTAAGTTGTGACGGGGCCGTGGCCTGATCTAGTATCGACGTGCCGTTCGACGAGGATTGCGAAACGCCCAGTAATCCGTTCGGGCCGATCACGTCTCCAACGAGCTGCGACATCAGCGCCCCGATTATTTCATTGAATTCGTCCGCGGTGACGAGC
>DASVLW010000044.1:0-5731 GCA_036384675.1 Minisyncoccota bacterium | reverse complement strand
GACCGACATGCTCGATAAAAAGGGAATTGCCGTCTCGATAGGGCAGAAGGCGGAGAACGTGCCGCAGGATGCGGAACTGCTCATATATAGCGACGCAGTGCCGGCCGACAACCCGGAGCGCGCCGAAGCCGCGCGGCTCGGTATCGAACAGCTCTCATATTTCGCTATGCTCGGCCGGGTATCGGCGGGGAAAAAGACTGTGGCGGTCGCCGGTACGCACGGCAAGACGACGACGACGGGCATGCTCACGCAGATACTGGTCGACGGCGGCGCGTCGCCGACGGCCGTGGTCGGTTCCATCATGAAGGATTTCGGCAGCAATTATGTGCGCGGCGGCTCGAGCCTGTTCGTCGTCGAGGCGTGCGAATACAAGGACCACCTGCTCGAGCTCTCGCCGCAGGTGCTTGTGATCACGAACCTCGAATGGGATCACACCGATTATTTCCCGTCGCTCGCGGCGCTGCAGGAAACGTTCCGCAGGGCGGTCGCGAAAGTCCCCGCGGATGGCGCCATCATCGCGAACCCGCGCGACGCGAATGTCGCCGCAGTACTTGCGGATGCGAACGCGCGCGTCATCGACTACACGCATGAGTCCCACTATGAGCTGCGCCTGCCCGGCGAGTTCAATCAGATGAACGCGCGCGCGGCGGCAGCCGCCGCGCGCTTCGTGCTTCCGGGCCTTTCTGAAGGCTCGCTCGCGGCATCGCTCGCGCACTTCCACGGCACTTGGCGCCGCTTCGAGCTGAAGGGAAAGACGGAGGGCGGCGCCGATGTTTACGACGACTATGCGCATCACCCGACCGCCATCGCGGCGACGCTGAAGGCGCTCCGCGCAAAGGCGAATGGGAAGGTTATCGTCGCGTTCCACCCGCACCTCTACAGCCGCACGCGCGACCTGCTCGACGAGTTCGCAACCGCGTTCAAGGATGCTGATCGCGTCCTTATCGCGCCTATCTATGCCGCGCGCGAAGCCGATGACGGCACCATCTCGAGCGAGATGCTCGCGGAGCGCATAAAGGCGAATGGCACTGACGCCGCAGCATTCCCATCGTTCGAAGCTATCGAATCAGAGCTTCGCCAGTACGGCGCAGGCGACGCCATCATGACCATGGGCGCGGGCGATATCTACAAAGTCGCGGACGCTATCATTCAAGGGGATTGATATTCTCTAAATAATATTGTAAAGTGCGGTCGGGCAGGGAATCTGCTCGTTGATAACTCGGAGGGTAAACAAATGATGCGAGTAATCGCATTTGTCTTGGCATTCCTCATGCTTGCGCCTTTCGAGGTGCAGGCAAAGTGGGACAAGACGCAACCGACGTATGGGTTCTGCCAGTCAGAATCCTATTACTGCCACTACGACACACGCACACATGCATGGTTGGATCGCACCGTCCTCATGGACGCCTGGACCATCCCGGCATGTGCCGATCGTACGCTGTGCGACCGGTTGCATCACCCGTTCCGTGATCCGGTCAAAAAGAAGTACACGATTCAGTTCGTCGGCTTCTTCCGGCATCCGGAACACTTCACCGAAGCGGCCATGGGATTCGTCCTGCCTGCTTCGACGAAGCGCCGGTTCGTCGGCATCAATGTCGAGGGCGGTACCTGGGAAGAGCACCACAAAGTGTGGCCGCATCTTGGACTGCTCTATGTCGGTACTATCGCGAAGCAGGAAGGCTTCGACGTCGTCTTGCACGATGAGTTCATCCAGGGGCCAGCGCCCTTGGAAGCGCTCATCGAGCCTGGCGATATCGTCGGCCTCTCGCTTCTCACGACCGGCATCGACCGCGGCGTTGATATCGCCCGGCTCTGCAAAGAGCTCGGGGCGTCAATGGTCATTGCGGGCAACGATTCCGCGATGTTCCGCGCGCCCGAGCTTTTGTCTCGGGCAGGCGGCTCTGTCGACACCGTCTTCACAACCAACAGCCTGTTGTCTATGCGGAAGTTTTTCCGTCAGGGCGGCAGTCTGGAGTCGGTGCCGTACACGCTCCAACCGGGCCAAACGGCTTCGTTCATCTCGAACCAGTCGCTTGGTGTCGCGTTTGAGCGCAAGAAGTTCGGCGAAGCCGACTTCTTCACGGTGCCGGATCTCTCGCTGTTTCCGGAAAGTTACTGGAACACCGTGTGGTCGGCATACCGCAACCAATGGGGCCATAAGCATGCTTCGAACGGTCCCACCGTGAAGAACGGCATCGCGCTGTTCGGTCAGGGTTGCGGGCGCGCCTATATGGGTGACATCTGCGAATACTGCACGATCCGCCATGTGGCGAACGTTTCTATCCCGAGCCAGCGATACCTTGAGGAAACTCTGGGCACCTATAAGGACTTCGGTATCGACACGTTCTTCAACACCATGGACAGCGCGTTCGAGTTCAGCAACCTCGCGGATCGGCTCAATCAGGCCGGTTCCGTGGATTCGCTCGTGATGTACGGCCGCGCGCAAGCGATGACCCAGCATCCGGAGCTGTTCGACAAGTGGCTCCGCTTCGCCAACAAACGTCTTCTGATCAACTGCGGCATCGATTCGGCCGACCGCCGCATCTTGGATACCGGTATCAACAAATCCGGCAGCAAGGGCGATCGGCTCGAAGAGAACAAGCAGGCGATCAGGAACGTCAAAGCGGCGGGACCAACCGCCCATCTGCACTTCTCGCTCATCTTCGGTTCGCCGGGGGAGACCGAGGATTCGTGCAAGGCGAACCTCGATTTCCTGCAGTGGGCCATGGACACGTTGGGCGAACAGCTCGACGTGGTCGAGGGCGACATCTTCTGGTTGAACTTCGGCGCTCCGGCGAGTTCTGTCTTTACGAACTACGACGAAGCGGTGAAGCGTGCGGCGCTCGCTGACAAGACCATCGCTCGTGAACAGTGGCATCACGACTTCGCGCAGTATAAGGACGAACTATCCGTTCCGCTGCACAGTGAGAAGGCGTGGTACCAGCATTTCACGAATATCAGCTACGAGCGCGCGCACGAATACAATGCGCAGGTGAAGCTGATGATGGACAAGCACGAAGGCCGTATCGCCGGCCGCGAGTTCGCGTTCAAGTCGCCCCCGGTGGCCTGACGCAAGCGGTTTATCCTCTGAAGACGACTTGGCCTCACCTTCGCGGTGGGGCCATTTTCTTTTCCTGTTCGTTTTATGTTCTAAGTGATAGGGTTGCAGCATTATGGCCGGGACGCTTTCCGTAGTAGGCACGCCGATAGGGAACCTGGGGGATATCACGCTGCGCGCGCTTGAGACCCTGAAGAACGCGGACGCTATCGCGTGCGAAGACACGCGCGTGACGAGCAAGCTCCTCTCCCGCTACGACATCAGCAAGCCGCTGCTTTCATACCACGCCCGCAGCGGACGTATCGCGGGCGACCGCATCCTGGCCGCGCTCGCCGAAGGCAAGCGCATCGCGCTCGTCACCGATGCCGGCACGCCGGGCATCTCGGACCCGGGCGCGGAACTCGTCGCGCAGGTGCGTGACCGTCTCGGGGACGACGTGGTCGTGGAAGCGATACCCGGCGCGGCAGCCGTCGTCGCGGCGCTCTCCATCGCAGGCCTGCCGACCGCCACGTTCCGCTTCATGGGCTTTCTGCCGCACAAGAAAGGACGTCAGACGGCGTTCAAAGATATTGTGGCCGCAGAGGAGACCGTCGTGTTCTATGAATCCCCGCATCGCATATTGAAAGCGCTCGAGTCCCTGGCTGCCGCGCTCCCGGACACCCGCCGCATCGCCGTGTGCCGCGAGCTCACCAAGTTCCACGAGTCCGTCATCCGCGGCAGCGCAAGCGAAGTTTTGGCCCACTATAAGTCCCATCCGGACCAGGTCCGGGGCGAATTCGCGGTCGTGGTGGCGGCGTAGGGCCGTAAACCGCCCCTGTGGATTTGCTCCCCGCACGCAGGGCGGTATACTTCGAGCATGTCACGCGAAGCTACGCTCATACTCATCGGCATCGTCGTCGCCCTTTTGGCGTTCTTCTCGGGCCTGCCGTTTACGTACCTGCGCTGGGTCATCGCCGCGCTCGGCGCCGCGGTCGCCGTCATCGCGTACACGCAGCAGCGCAGCCGTGTCCACGCGCTCGCGCGCGAATCCGCGCCGCTCGCATAGCCTGAACGTATTAATGAACGCGCGCGCGTTCCGTGTGCGCGTACGCGCGCTATACTATGAGCGATGGATAATCCCGATCGCGTCACGTACTTTGCAGCCACCGACAGCCGCGGCAAGCGGGTGCCGTTCGGCATCAAGCAGAAGGATCGCGACCGCCACATGTACGTCATCGGGAAGACCGGCATGGGTAAATCGACCCTGCTCGAGAACATGGCGATACAGGACATCAGGAACGGAGAAGGGCTGACCTTCATCGATCCGCACGGCGGCACCGTGGACAAGCTGCTCTCCTATATTCCGGCAGATCGCGTGAAGGACGTCGTGTATTTCGCGCCGTTCGACATGGACAACCCCATCGCGTTCAACGTGATGGAGGATGTGGGGTATGACAAGCGCCACCTGGTCGTCTCGGGACTCATGGCGACGTTCAAGAAGATATGGGAGGACGCGTGGAGCGCGCGCATGGAGTACATCCTCACCAATACGCTGCTCGCGCTCCTGGAATACCCTGACGCGACGCTCTTGGGCGTCAACCGCATGTACACCGACAAGGCGTACCGCACGAAAGTCATCGACAACGTGAAGGACCCGGTCGTGAAGGATTTCTGGGTGAAGGAGTTTGCCAACTACGGCGACCGCTACACGCAGGAAGCGACGCCGGCCATCCAGAACAAGATCGGCCAGTTCACGGGCAACCCGCTCATCCGCAACATCATCGGCCAGCCGAAGTCGTCCTTCGACATACGCACGATGATGGACCAGAAGAAGATCCTTATCATCAACCTTTCGAAAGGCCTCGTCGGCGAGACCAACATGCGCCTTTTGGGCTCGATGCTCACCACGCGCATCTTCCTCGCCGCCATGAGCCGCGCGGACCTTTCGGAGTCCGAGATACGCCGGCTTCCGCACTTCTATTTCTACGTGGACGAGTTCCAGAACTTCGCGAACGAGACGTTCGCCGAGATACTGTCCGAGGCGCGCAAGTACCGCCTCAACCTCACCATCGCGCACCAGTACATCGAGCAGATGGAGGAAGAAGTGCGCGATGCCGTGTTCGGCAACGTCGGCACGACGGTGGTGTTCCGCGTGGGGCCCTTCGACGCGGAAGTGCTCGAGACCATCTTCATGCCGAAGTTCACGAAGGAGGATGTCGTCGCGCTCGGTCCCCGGCAGATATATCTGTCGCTCATGATAGACGGCGTCGGATCGCCGCCGTTCTCGGCGGTCACTATCCCGCCTATCGAGCCGCCGCCGGTGTCCCACCGCGACGAAGTCATCGCATCGTCGCGCGCGCAGTTCACCACGCCGCGCGCGGGCATCGAGAAGGCCATCATGGACGAACTTACCGAGAGCCTGGAATCCGAGGCGCCGGTCGATGCGCGGATGCGCAAGGCTTCGTATGGGCCGCCGGGCGCCGCGCGCAAGGCGCCGAGTACGGTCGCGGCGAAAAAGGCGTCCGTCCGACCGTCCGCGCCGCGCGCCATGAACGAGGTTCTGGCGGACCAAGGGAGCGAATTGCCGGCCCCTATGCCCTCTGTGGGCGCTTCCGCGCCCCGTAGGGAAGCGATTTCCCCGGCCCAGGCACCAAGAGCACCCCGGGCGGATTTCCGCTCCCAGCCGCCCCGAAA
>DASVLW010000043.1:0-4414 GCA_036384675.1 Minisyncoccota bacterium | reverse complement strand
TCCTCACCATCAAGTGGCACGAGACCGAAGAACACGCATTCTCTGAAATGGATATCGTGGGCGGCATCGGGCTGGCCCTCTACATCGCGCTCGAAGTATCCCGCAACTGGCTGCTCGGCCACTGGGTATCGGGCGTCGCCCTCTCCACCCTTTCTCTCGCGTTTTTGGCCGGCGCGCTGTTCGGCCGCTATCTGGGCATACGCATATCCGTGAAGCGCGTGCTCGACGAGAATCTGCCGCGCGCCTAGCGTGCGATACTGGCGCATATGGAACCTTCCGTCGTGCGCACCGCAGGCGCCATTGTCATCGGTGATGGCGGAACCGTCGCCATGGTAAAGAGCGAGAACAGCAAGTCGTGGCTCTTTCCGAAAGGCCGCGTCGAAGCGGGCGAAGACGACGAGGCCGCCGCACGGCGCGAAATCGAGGAAGAGGCCGGTCTCGCCGACCTCGAATACCTCGACGACCTCGGCGAGTTCACGCGCCCGCGCGTTTCATTCGAAGCGGGCTCGTATGACGAGAAAGCGATACACATGTTCCTGTTCGCGGCGAAGCCGCATGCGGCCATAGCGCCGCGCATGGAGATACGGGAAGCGCGGTGGGTGCCCTATCGCGAAGCGCCAGACCTTCTCGGGACGCCGCACGCCGAATGGTTCGTACGCGACCGCGCGTGGTTCGCGTCCGTCTTCGAGCGCGTGCGGCAGGCTATCCAGCGCGACTGATGCTTTGTAAGGAAATCGGTTTTAATGAAAGAACGCGTAGAACGCGAGCGGGACGCACCACGTGAGCCAGTCGATGACGCCCTTGCGCCAGAGCTGGCGGTACATGCGGCGCTGCAATACGAATTCCTGATACGTGATGAACGCCATGGCGAGGGCCAGGAGAACGATGAGAGCTATCGTACCTCCGAAAAGCCGGTGCGCGACAAACGTGGCGCCGGAGAGCACGATGAGCGCGCCCACGACATGGAACAGGAAGCGGTAAAACGCGAGACGGTAGCCGTAGTGCCCGTCGCCATAGGCATGGAACGCGCGCTCGAGCGCGCGGTCATACGAGCGTATGCCCCGGACCCACTGCCCTTCTATCTCATTGCGAAACGGATACAAACGGTCCGGCAGCGTCACGACGAAATGATAGGTTGCACTTATCCGTGAATCCCTGTCCGGCATGGAGATAAGTATACGCCGATCCGGCAGGCACCTTATCGGACCGACTTCGCGACCGCCGCGACGACGCGCTTGTCGAGGAGTCCCGGGATTATCCTGTCCGTCGTCGGCCGCGCGATGAGCGCGGCGAGCGCGTTCGCCGCGCGCAGCTTGGTGTCCTGCGTGATTTTCGTAATGCCTTTGTCGAGCGCTCCGCGGAATATGCCCGGGTATGCGAGCGCGTTATTGAGCTGGTTCGGGAAATCCGAGCGGCCGGTGGCGACCACGGCCGCCCCGGCCGCGTGCGCTTCGGCAGGCATTATTTCCGGCACCGGATTCGCGAGCGCGAACACTATCGAGCGCGGCGCCATGAGTTTCAGATGCCCGGCGCCGAGTATGCCCTTTCCCGACACGCCGATGAACGCGTCCGCGCCGGCCATGGCTTGCGCGAGGCCGCCGCTTACCGTGCGCGGATTGGTGATACGCGCGAGCTCTTCCTTGCTCGGATTGAGTCCGCCGGCGCGGCCGGGTACGATGACGCCCGAGCGGTCGAGCACGACGATATCCCGGATGCCGGCGGCGATAAGCAGCTTCGCGATGGCAACGCCGGCGGCGCCGGCGCCCGAAATGACGACGCGCAGGGACCGAAGCCCCTTCTTCACGACCTTCGACGCGTTGATGAGTCCCGCGAGCGCCACGATGGCCGTGCCGTGCTGATCGTCGTGCATCACGGGAATATCGAGTTCCGCGGAAAGGCGCTGTTCGATATCGAAACATTGCGGCGCGGCGATGTCTTCCAGGTTGATGCCGCCGAAATTCGGCGCGACAGCTTTCACGATGCGCACTATCTCGTCAGCGTCCTGCGTATCGAGGACGAGCGGCCACGCGTCGATGCCCGCCATTTCGCGGAATATGAGCGCCTTCCCTTCCATGACCGGCAGCGCGCCGTATGCGCCGATATTGCCGAGGCCGAGCACGGCGGAGCCGTCCGACACGATAGCGACGCTGTTTTTCTTCACCGACATCTTCCGGGCATCCGAGGGATGCCCGGAAAGATGCTTGGACGCCGCGCCGACGCCCGGCGTATACCAGAGCGAGAAATCCTTTGCGCTCCTGAGCCGCGCCTTCGCGGCAGTGCCGATGCGCGCCCCCTGCTTCTTGTATGCCGCTACAATCGCCTTTTCTCGCGTATCCATAGTTGGCCGAGTATACCACCGGCCCGCGAGACGGTCAGGGGAGAAGCTTCGCGAGCGCCGCGCGCGTCTTCGGCCCCAGCGCCCCCGTCTGCTCGAATCCCTGCGACTTCTGGAACGCTTTCAGCGCGGAAACCGTGCACGGGCCCATAAGTCCTGATACCGGACAGTCGCCGAAGCTCGCACCCGCGGGCGGGTAATAGCCGAGCGCGCGGAGCGACGCCTGCAGCGCGTACGCGTCCGCCGAATTCGATTTCAGCGCGGGCGTGCCGCTGAACGGATACGGCAGGATGCCGGTGCCGTGCGCGAGCGCCGCCTTCTGGCCGAAGAAGTCTTCCACGCCGAGATACAGCTCGCTCGCATAGTCCGCCGTCGCGAGCGCACGGGCGTCCGGGTGCCAGAATTGCGGCTCGTATATATACGCGAGCTCGGCGACGATGCTCGGGTACGAAGCCGTGTCGTCCGCGCCGATGGCGATGAGGCCCTGATCCGGGATGACGCCCGCTATCTCGCCGGGCAGCGTGCTCGTCGCGTGGTATGCGGAAAGCCGCGCGGCGATGCGCTGCGCGACCGCGAACGACGTCGACGCGTTATTGAACTGATGGTCGGGCACGTAGAGCGCGAACCCTGCATACGGCCCCGGCGTATAGAATCCGTGCCCCGGCGCGTCATTCAGGTGGATATGGATGGCCAGATCCACGCCGTTATCGTCCGCCCACTTCGTGATGCCGAACAGCCGCAGCGCGACATCTTCGTCCGCGGTTATATGGCCCACCGATTCCTCGTCGTCATCGAGGTTTCCTTTCGATATCGCGCGCGTCACGACGTTCTTGTTCGTCGAGACGAAGCTCCTGATATTGCGCCACTGGGTCTTGAAATAATCCGCGAACGTATCGGTCCATGCCGATGCCGTGCGCGTCTCGATGACGTCGAAATGCGGGTCGGCGCGCAAGCGCGCCGCGAGGGCGTCGGCGATGGGCACGACGAGGTCCCGCTCCTTCACGGTATCGAATTCCGCGCCGCCGTAGCCCGGCTCGTGCCCGGGAACGATAAGCACGCGTATCTTTTCGCCGGTCGCCGCATACGCAGCGTATTTCGCCTGCAGCTCGGCGGCCGTCGCGCTCGGCTGCTTCTGCCCCTGCGTCTTCGTCGTCGCGGCATAGGCCGCGTGCGCGGCGAGCAATCCGCTCGCGATGAGCGCGGCGAACAGGACGGCCGTGAAAGAGCGAGCGGCATTCATGCCTTCATCATAGCTCCTTTGCGTGACAGCTCCATGAATTCGATGACGTGCCGCCATCCGATGCATTACGTATACTGCTTCCATGCAGCCGTCCGACCCCATCGAGAAGCACTTCACCCGGCTGAAGCCCGATCAGAAGCGCGCGCTCGCGAAGCTCGGCATCCGCACGATAGAAGACCTGCTCTACCATTACCCGGCCCGTTACGAAGCCGCCGGGCCGACGGGCACCATCGCCGGCGCCGCGCCGGGAGCGGAAGTCACGCTCTATGGCACCGTACGCAAGCCCGATGTCCGCAAGGCCTGGAAAAGCCGCCGGCCTATCGCCGAAGCATGGCTCGAAGACGCGTCCGGGCGCATCAAGATGATGTGGTTCAACCAGCCGTACATCGCCAAGACGCTCGCGGACGGCATGGTGGTGAAAGCCACCGGCAAGATAACCGGCACCGGCGAGAAGCCGTACCTCGCGAACCCCGCCATCGACCGTTCCCCCGTTTCGCCCGAAGACGTGCATGAGAACTTGTTCGCCGCCGGCAACCTGCCGGAAGGAGATGCACTATTCCCGATTTATTCCGAAAGCAAGGGCGTATCGTCGCTGTGGCTCTATCACGCGGTGAAGAAAGTACTCGAAGCGAACGCGCAGGAACGCCTCGACGACCCGATTCCCGCCGACATCCTCGAACGCTATAACCTGCCGACGCTTCATACCGCACTCGTGTGGGTGCATATGCCAAGGAGGCGCAGCGACGCGGATGCCGCGCGCAAGCGTTTCGCGTTCCAGGAGATATTCGCCCTGCAGGTCGCGATGGCGCGCCGGCGGCAGGCGGCGCTCAAGGAGCGCG
>DASVLW010000042.1:0-9793 GCA_036384675.1 Minisyncoccota bacterium | reverse complement strand
GGTCGACGACGAGCGTGTCGTACGCGGCTTCAGGCGGGCGGGCGAGCACGCCCGCGAGGATGCCATCTGCGGCATCCGTGCGGCCGCCCAGGAGCGCGGTCAGATCGGCATCCTTTGCCGCGAGCGCGGCGTTCTGCGCGGAAAGCGCATCGACCTGCGCGCTCAAGGCATCGCGTTCATGCTCGAGCGTCGCACGCTCATGAAAGACGGCAAAGAAGCCGCCGGCCGCGTTCGTCATGAAGGTTCCCGCGCGCCAGAAGGGCGAAATCGCCGTGACGAACAATCCGGGCGCCGTCAGGCGGAACGCGACGAGCAGCAGCGCAACGCCGACGAGCACGGCCGCGAGCGGCCGGACCCTGCGCGGCAAAAACGCGCTACGCCTCCTTAAGTACTCCCTCCTCATCGACGAAAATATCCTTCCACGGGCGCGGGTCCTCGGTCACGATGCCCGTGCCGCGCACGACCGCGGTAAGCGGGTCGGTCGCCACGTGCACCGGCACGCCGAGCATCTTCGACAGGAGCTCGGGCAGGCCGCGCAGCAGCGCGCCGCCGCCGAATACCGTGACCCCGCGCTCGAGCACGTCCGAAAGCAGTTCGGGCGGCGTCTTCTCTATCACTTCCTTCATCGTCTCCATTAAAGAATCGAGCGAGTGCTCAAGCGCGTCGCGCACATGGGAATCGTTCAGCACGATCTCGCGCGGCAGGCCCGTCGCGAGGTCGCGCCCGCGGACGGGGCGCTCGAGCCGGTCGGCGAGCGGCAGCACGGCGCCGACGCCGATCTTCACGTCTTCGGCGGTGCGCTCCCCTATCGAGAGCTGGAATTCGCTGCGCACGTAGTCGATGATGTTCTCGTTGAAGCGGTCGCCCGCGACCTGCGTGCTCTTGCTCGCGACCGTACCGCCGAGCGCGAGTACCGCGATGTCGGTCGTGCCGCCGCCGATGTCGAGCACCATCGTGCCGAGCGCGTCCTGTATCGGCAGCTTCGCGCCGATGGCGCCCGCCACCGGCTCTTCCATGATGTACACTTCGCGCGCGCCGGCCGTGAGCGCGGCGTCGCGCACCGCGCGGCTTTCGACGTTCGTGACGCCCGTCGGCACGCCGATCACGACGCGCGGGCCGAACAGGCGGCTGCGGCCGTTATGGGCCTTGCCGATGAGGTAGGCAAGCAATTCCTCCGTCACTTCGAAATCCGAGATGACGCCATGCGACAGCGGCCGCACGGCGCGGATGTGCGGCGGCGTCTTGCCGAGCATCATCTTGGCTTCGTTGCCGACCGCGACGACCTGTCCCGTCTTGTCGTTCACGGCCACGACCGACGGGTCGGTCGAGACGATGCCGCGCCCGCGCACATACACGAGCGTGTTCGCCGTGCCGAGGTCTATGCCGATATCGTTGCTGAAGAACGAGCTTTTGGAGAGGCGGGCCATGTTATTTGAAGCGCGCGAGCGCTTCTTCGCGCGAGAGCTTTTCGACCGCCCCGGTCGCGCGGTTCACGAGCTCGACCATGCCATCCGCCGCATCGCGCCCCACATTCACGCGCCACGGGATGCCGATAAGGTCGCTGTCCGCGAACTTCTCGCCCGCGCGCGCGTCGCGATCGTCATACAGCACGTCGGCCGCCGCCGCTTCGAAGTCCGCATAGAGCGCGTCCGCGAACGTCGCGACTTCGTCGCCCGGCTTGCCGAGCGACACGAGATGAATCTTGAACGGCGCGACCTCTTCCGGCCACGCCATACCCTTCTCATCCGCCATGACTTCGACGATGGTGCCCATGAGGCGCGTGGTGCCGAGCCCGTAGCAGCCCACGATGGGATACTGATCCTTGCCGTCCTGGTCCTTGTACGTGAAATCGAACGCCTTGGGATATTTCTGTCCGAGGTCGAACACGTTGCCCGCCTCTACCGCTTTCGCAGCCTTCAATGCGCCGCCGCACTTCGGGCAGGCGCCGCCTGCCGCAAGCGTCGTCACCTCGACGTTCGCGCACCAGTCGCACGATTCGCAATACACGATGTCGTCCTCGCCCGCGTCCGTGAGCACCATGAATTCGTAGGAGATCTTCTCGCTGAACGAGCCGCCCGACGCTTCAGTTGCTTTGGCCGAGAGCCCGCAGCGGCTATAGATGCGCAGGTACGCGTCTTTCACTATCTGGTAGAAGCGGTCGAAGTCTTCCTGCGTCGCGTGGAAGCTGTACATGTCCTTCATGCCGAACTCGCGGCCGCGCATGATGCCGGACTTCGCGCGCAATTCGTCGCGATACTTCTGCCCTATCTGATACAGCGCGACCGGCAAGTCCTTATAAGACTGGACGTACTCGGCCGCGATGGGCGTCACGATCTCTTCCTCGCTCTGGCCGAGGGCGTATTCCTTTTCCGTGCGGCTCATGATCTTGAAGAGGACGTCGACGGCGTCCCATGCGCCCGTCTTCTTCCACGGCTCCGATGGATGCAGCGTCGCCATGCGGAGTTCCTGCCCGCCGATGGCGTCCATCTCTTCGCGCACGACGCGCTCGATGTTCTTGAGGACGCGCAGGCCCAGCGGCAGGTACGAATACACGCCCGCCATCTCCTTCTTCACGAATCCGGCGCGGATAAGCAGCTGCGCATTCTTCGCCTGCTCGTCGGACGGCGCGTCGCGGCGCGTTCGCGTAAATAGCTGGGACTGCCGCATAGTCCCGTGATTATAGGCCGATTCAGCGGCTTCGCCAACCGCTTCTCTGCGGGCAGCCGCCGGGTATTGACCGACACTATTTATATTAGTACAATGATTAGAGATCTGGTCCGAAGAGGAGAACTCCATGGGACGTCTGCTTTCGTTCGCCGTCATAGCGGCCGTCGCCGCGTCATTCCTGTCCTGGGCTCCCGCCCACAAGAAGCCGCATGCGGCCGCGCCCCATCCGGCGGCACATGCCGGGCATGCGCAGTTCTACTGCGCGAATCCCAATGCCATCGCCTTGCTGCGGCTCGTCCGGAGCGCTGACGACGGCATCGAACGCTCCTATGAGCTCGCCACGCGCTTGCTCGTATATCCGCAGCCGGGCGGCTGCGAGCTGGGGCTTGTAAGCGGCGGCGCCATTCGATCGGTGCCGGTGCCCGCAAGCGGCATGCGCGTCGCCGTGTGCCGGGTACGCGATCCGGAAGACGCGCGGAAATGGGTGTACTATCTCCCCTTTTCGCTATTGTCGGAAAAAACGCTCTGCTGATAGCAGCGCACCATGGAAAAGCGCGCGAGATTGCATCTCGCGCGCTTTTGTATTTCCTATATTGCCGGGTTACGCGACGATCTTGAAGATGTCGTGCGCGGTTACCGCGACCATCAGGAGCACGAGGAGCGCGAAGCCGACGCCGTTCACCGCGTTCGCGACCGAGCGCTTGATGGGCCGGCGGGTGATGGCTTCGATAATGACGAACAGCAGGCGCCCGCCGTCGAGCGCGGGAACCGGGAGAAGGTTTATGAGCGCGAGGTTTATGGAAATGAGCGCGGTGATGGACAGAAGCGATGCGAATCCGGACTGCGCGGCCGTACCGACCGCGCCCGCGATGCCGACCGGCCCCGCTACCTGCGACAGGTCTGCCGAAAGCGTGAATATGCCCGCGAAGAAATGCAGGAGACCGGCGGCGGTCTCTTTGGTTACTTCATACGTAAGCTGGGCGCCGTCCTTCAAAGAAGCGAGAAGCGGCTCCCGTACCGTGCCCACGGCGACGACCGCGACGCCGAGCGCCGGACGCCCGGGATCGGCCGCGATGACGCCCGCTTCCGGCTTCGCCGAAAGGAGGACTTCCTTGCCGCCGCGAATGATGTCGAGCGCCACCGGCACGTCGGCGGCCGCCGCGACGAACGACGTGAATGCGGCGCCATCGGGCGCGCTGAACGTCTGATCGCCCCGTATCGCCTGCCGTATCTGGTCGCCTTCCTTGAGGCCGGCGGCATCGGCCGGCGAGCCCGGGAGCACCTGCGCCACGGTAAGCACCGCGTCCGGTGCCGCGCCGGCCTCATCCGCGCTGAGCGCGCGCGGCACGCCCATATAGAGAGACGCCGAAAGCAGCACATAGGCGAACAAAAGGTTCATAACGATGCCAGCCACCAGCACGCATGCCTGCGCGAAGCGGTTCTTGTCCATGAACGACCTGCCGCTGCGCGGCGCCGGAGCGCCGTCTTCGCCTTCTATCGCGTCCTCGCCTTCGATGCGCACGAAGCCGCCGAACGGCAGCCAGTTGAGCGTATATTCCGTATCGCCCTTCTTCCACAGGAGCGCCGCGCGCGGCGGGTAGCCGAGCCCGAATTCTTCCACCTTCATGCCGGCGATTTTTGCGGCGGCGAAATGCCCCGCCTCGTGCACCACGATGAGCGCGACGAGGACGATGATGAAGATGACGACTTCCATGCGCCTAGCTCGCGATCTCTTCTGCTTTCTTCTTCGCGGCGGCGTCGAGCGCGGCGTTTCCCGCGTCGATGAGCTTCTGCACTTCGTCCTTGAGGCGCTTCACGTCGTCCTTTCCTATGCCGCCGCCCTTTTCGAGTTCATCGAGTTCCTTTATGGCGTCCGTGCGGTGGCCGCGCAGCGTCACCTTCGCCTGCTCGTGCTTTTCGTTCGCGAGCTTGGTCAGGAGCGTACGGCGCTCGCCCGTGAGCTCAGGGAAGGTCACGCGCACGCCCTGGTCGTCGACCGCGGTGCCTACGCCGAGATCCGCTTCCGTTATCGCTTTCTCTATCGCTTTTATAGAATCCTTGTCCCACGGGATGATGCGCAGCGTGCGCGCGTCCTCTATGGAAACGGAGCCGACCTGGTTCATCGGCGTGCGCGAGCCGTATACTTCGGGCTTCACGCCGTCGAGCAGGGTCGGCGTCGCGCGGCCGGTTCGCACGCCCGCGAGCTCGCGGCCGAGCCATTCTTCCGTATCCTTGATGCCGCCCTTCAGGTTCGAAAAGTCGTATGCCATGCGGCAAGTATAACAAACGCTATAATCCGCGCGGCACAGAAAGCAGCAGGTGCTCGAATATGAGCTTCAGCGGCGCCGAGCGCTCGTGCAGTATAGGAATGAACGAATCGAGGTCGGCGAGGTAGGCGCGCAGCGATTTCTCTTCCGCGCCGCCAGGCTTCGCATCAAGCCATTTCGCGTGCGCCGAGCGCGCAAGCCCCTCGGCGAGCGTAAGCGCGTCCGCGCGCGCCGCCTGCTTGTCCTCGTCTTTATCGGATTTCGCCTGCGCGAGGAGCTTCGCAACGATCTTTTCGCGCGCGGCAGCGCCTGCACCGAGGAATTCCCCGGCGACACCCTCTGCGTTCCGGGGTTCGTTCCTCTTCGGGCCGTCTTCCGGAAGCGCCATGATGCGCGAACGCATCGTCGGCAGCAGCATGCCCGCGCTCGGCACGACCAGAAACAGGTACGTATCCGGCGGCGGTTCCTCGAACAGCTTCAGGAGCGCGTTCTGCGCCTCGTGAAATAGGCGTGTCGCGGACACGATGACGGCCTTCGCCCCGCCCTGCGTGCTTGAAAGCCGCGCGATGTCGGCGAGCGCGCGCGCATCGTCTACCGAAAACAATCCGTACCGCCGGACGATGACATCCGGATTCGCGTCGGCGGAAAGCGAAAGCTCGCGCCCGGCGAAGCCGAGCGCGCGGCGTATGCCGTCCTCCGGCTCTCCCTCAACGACGTACGCGTGATGCTTCATGCTCCCAGCATACCGCACAGCGCGCACGCTGCTTAATACGGATTTGACAATGCCCAGATAAGGATGCAGAATCTATCCAGTTCAACACAGGAGGGTTCTTTGAATCCCGAGACGATAAAGCTTATCTCTGCGGTGGTCTGCATCATCGGCGGCATCCCGTACATCATCCAGACGTATCGGCGGAACATCGATCCGCAGATAACCAGCTGGGCGCTCTGGTCGCTGATAGCTCTGGCCATACTGGTCACCTATGACAGCGCATCGGATGGAGCCAGCTACTGGGTCGCAGTCGTGAGCTTCATCAATCCGAGCATCATCACCGTCATGCTGGTGATGCAGGGCGGCATGAAGCGGAAACTGAATCGGCTCGACTATGCCTGCATAGCCTTCGGCATCGCCGCGATCGCCTGCTGGTTCTGGATGCGCGATAACCGGCACCTTGCTCAGTACGCCCTCTACCTGGCGCTGCTCGCGGACCTCTGCGCGGCCGTTCCGACCATACGATTCGTCTGGACGGACCCGAAGGAAGACCGGCCTGGCGCGTGGCTCATCTTCGCGCTTGGCATGGGCATATCGCTCTTCGCGGTCACCGATTACACGCCCGCGAACATGACGTATGCCGTGTACATGGTGCTGGGTTCGACATCGACGGCCCTGCCGCTCGTGCTGTACCGCGTCAGGCACCGGATACCGCTCAAGGAATGGATATGACAAGAGCCCTCGCAGAAATGCGAGGGCTTGTTGCTGCACCGGCGGTAGCTGATGTAAGGTGGAGACAGCACACGAAACGCGCTATATCACGGAGGGTTCCATGCGCCATACGATGCTCGTTCTTTCAACCGCCTGCTTTCTTTGTCTCGCCGCGCCTCTGGCGTCGGCGGACATGCCGGTGCAGCCGCCCGGCGTACAGGAATTCTCGTACTCGGGCGCCGGCCTGCGGCAGATGTCGCCGGTCGCGTTCCGGCTCGTGATGAGCCGCATTCAGGCACGATGCGCGCGGAAAATCGTACAACTCGGCGGCGACACGTCGTCGACGTCGAAGATGCGCATCTGCATGAACGCGGTGAGCAGCGAACGCCGGCTCGGCATCGTCGCGCGAGAACGCGTGCCAGAGCCTCCCCGGTAATGCCGCAACGGCAAAACAAAACATCGGCCCCGCCAAAAAAGCGGGGCCGATTTTCATAGAAAGAGACTACCGCTTCGCGATAATGCTCTGCTTATGGGTGTCGAGATGCTTGAGCGCGACGCCCGTGCCGCGCGCGACGCAGTAGTACGCGTCGGGCGCGAGCTTCGCGGAGACGCCCGTGCGGCGGAAGACGAGTTCCGGCAAATCACGCAGCTGCGACGTCCCGCCGGTGAGGATGATGCCGTTGTCGATGATGTCGCTCGCGAGTTCCGGCGGCGTGTCCTGCAGCACTTTGCGTATCGCGCCCATCATCTCGCGCAGCTCGCGGTTCATCGCCTGCACGACTTCGTTGGTCTTCAGGTCGATGGTGCGCGGCAGGCCCGAGACCATATCGCGGCCCTTCACGGGCATAGAAAGCTCTTCACCGGTCGGCACGGCGGCGCCGACCTTTATCTTCACTTCTTCAGCGGTCTTTTCGCCGATGGCGAGGTTGTACTGCTTCTTCACGTAGTCCGCGACCGCGTGATCGAGCTTGTTGCCCGCGCACTTCACGGAAATGCTCGCGACGATGCCGCCGAGCGAGATCACCGCGACGTCGATGGTGCCGCCGCCGAGGTCCGCGACCATGCGGCCCATCGGCTCCTGGATAGGAATGCCCGCGCCGATGGCAGCGAGTATCGGCTCTTTGACCACGAACGCGTCTTTCGCGCCCGCTTTCACCGCAGCCTCTATGACCGCGCGCTTTTCGGTGGACGTGACACCCGCCGGTACGGACACGAGCACCGTGGGGCGGAAGAGGTTCCAGCGGCCCATCGCCTTGCGCATGAAATACTTGAGCATCGCTTCGGTAACGCGGTAGTCCGCGATGACGCCGTCCTTCATCGGACGGTACGCGATGATGGTGTCCGGCGTACGGCCGATCATCTGCTTCGCTTCCGAGCCTATCGCGAGCACCTTGTTAGTTTCCTTCGACACCGCCACGACCGACGGCTCGTTCAGCACGACTCCCCTGCCTGGCACGAATACGAGCACGTTGGTAGTGCCGAGGTCGATGCCGAGCGCGGGCGAAAAGAATGCCATTGCGGCCATTCTACCGCTTTCCCCGGCGCGGGCGCAAAGTATTTTGACAGACCCTCGTTACCGCTTTATAGTCACGCCAGAAAGCTGGAGACCTGACCAATGCAAAAACTGTCACCGATTGAGTTTCTGGTGCGGCTAGCCGTTCTTGTCGCATTCGTGAAGACGGACGAAGGCGAATGCCGCAGGCTGACGCTCGAAGAGCAATTCCAACGCTTCAAGCTTCCATGCGATGACGTGCTCAAACGCTGCGTCATCAATATGCGGCATCTCTGCTACGGCACACCCACGCCTGATTCATTCGACGCGAAGGCATTATTTGTCGAAGGACAAAAGGCCTGGGAGCAGTACGAGCTCGTCGTGGCGCAGGAATCTGAGCCCGGAGACACGAACGAGCAGATTGACCTTGGTCAACTTGCCGGACGCGTGCTTGCCGACCGGAACGATTCCGAACACGAAATGGACGTGCGCGCGCCCGAGTCGCAGCTCGGGCGGTCCTTCACCAAGGGATTAAGCACCTGATCGACAAAAGAACCGGGCGCTGACGAATGTCAGCGCCCGGCTTTGATTTTAGAGAGTGGTAGAATGGGCGGACTATGCCAGCCGGCGAGGGACTTAATTTCGTAGTGGAAGGCGGCAGAAAACTGTCCGGAACGGCCGCGACGATGCGCAGCAAGAACGGCGCCGTCGCGCTTCTGGCCGCATCGTTACTCAATAAAGGCACTACCACGCTTCTTCACATGCCGAAGATAGAGGAAGTGAACCGCCTCATCGAAGTGATGCGTTCCATCGGCGTCGGCTGCGAGTGGAGGGATCATGACCTCGTTATTACTCCGCCCGAAAAGATAGACCTCGGGGCGATAGACAAGCCGGCGGCGGCGCGCACGCGCAGCATCCTCATGTTCATCGGCTCCCTCGTGCACGAGTTCCCCGAGTTCGACCTGCCGCAGTCCGGCGGCTGCACATTGGGCCTGCGCTCGGTGCGTCCGCACCTGCACGCGCTCGAGAAATTCGGCATCAGCATCGATGCGCTCACCGACAGCTTCCATATAAGCAACGACGGCCTGTCGCCCGCGACGGTCGTGCTCTACGAATCGAGCGACACGGCGACCATCAACGCGATGCTTGCCGCTGCGCGCATTCCCGGAAGGAGCGTCATAAAGTACGCGTCGGCGAACTATCAGGTGCAGGAAATCTGCGGATACCTGCGCGACATCGGCGTCGGCGTGGAAGGCATCGGCACGACGACGCTCTCCATTACGGGCGTCGAGGACATACGCACCGACGTATCCTATGCGGTGGCCGAGGACCCGACCGATGCGATGTTCTTCATCGCCGCCGCCGCCGCGACCAAGTCCGCGCTCACTATTTCAAAAGCGCCTATCGAATTCCTCGAGGTCGAGCTCGCCGTGCTCGAGAAGATGAATCTGAAGTTTTCCGTGACCGATGCGGGCGTGTCGGAGAACGGCATCACCAAGCTCGCCGACATACGTATAGAGCCGTCCGAGCTCGTCGCGTTCCCCGAGAAGATCCACGCGCGTCCGTATCCGGGGCTCAATATCGACAATCTGCCGTTCTTCGCCGTCATCGCGACGCAGGCCGCGGGCGTGACGCTCATCCATGACTGGGTCTATGAGAAGCGCGCCATCTATTACACCGAACTCGACCGCCTCGGCGCCGATACGGTCCTCTTCGACCCGCACCGCATCCAGATAACCGGCCCCAGCCACCTGCGCGGCGCGGAGCTCGTGTGTCCGCCGGCGCTGCGCCCGGCTACCATCCTGCTCATCGGCATGCTCGCCGCCGAAGGCCGTTCGACCCTGCACAACGTGTACAGCATCAACCGCGGCTATGAGGCGCTCTCAGAGCGCCTGAAAGCCCTCGGCGCATCCATCGAGGCGACGAGCGCGTAGGGTGCGTATG
>DASVLW010000041.1:0-4150 GCA_036384675.1 Minisyncoccota bacterium | reverse complement strand
GCCGTGGCCTGATCTAGTATCGACGTGCCGTTCGACGAGGATTGCGAAACGCCCAGTAATCCGTTCGGGCCGATCACGTCTCCAACGAGCTGCGACATCAGCGCCCCGATTATTTCATTGAATTCGTCCGCGGTGACGAGCTGATCGCCCGTGAGTCCGAGCGTCTTATTGAGCTGCGCCTGGATGACGGAACCCGGCGTCTTGACGTCGCCAAGGGTGCCGTCGCTGCGGAGGCAATTTGCTGCCTGGCCCCCGGGCGCCGATGCGTTGACGGGATTGATGGTGACATTCGTCCCCGAGCTTTGTCCGCTTGATACCGTGCCATCAGCGTTTATCTGCGGGACGCCGCTATTAAGCGACGCGTTCATGGACTGGAGCGGGACCGTGGTGAGCGCGGAGGAATCTCCGGTCTTTTCCCCGCACCAGGAAAGGAATCCCTGGCCCCAGTCGAGCTTCTTTATGGCGATCGTTTGCGCGTCGGCGATTTCCTTCTGCAGCTCGTTCTGCGCGAGCTGCTGGGCGCCGAGCGGATTATTCTGCGGCTGCCCGTACGCAAGCCACGCCTGCCAGCCGCCGCTGAAGTTCCGGCCCGAGATGAATCCCGCATCATCGGTCGTGTACTGGTTGAGCGTATATGGATGCTGCAGGAAGAATCCGTTCGCGGCGGTAGAGCGCAGGTAGTTTGCCTGCGCGAGCGTGCCGACCACCGTCTGGAACGGCGATTTTATCGCTGGGTCGGTAAGCAGTTTACCGATGAATTGATTGGCGACCGCGTCGCCCAGCTGGCCCAGGTATACATCCACGTTGCTGACGAACGCCGGCGAACCGCTGAACCCGTTGTTTATCCAGCCGACGACGCTCTTGGTCATGGTCTGTATGGCCATCTTCGATATGGTCCATGCGATGGCGTCGAGTCCGCACTCCTTTGCATCGCAGCCGGTCACCGATTTTATCGCGGTCAGGGTGTTCTGAACGAGGTTGACCGGGTCATTCACTATCCATTGAGCTTGCGCCGGCCGGGGCGCAGCTCCCATGATGACAATTATCAGGAGAAGTCCCGCGCCTGCCTTGGTGAAAATATGCTTCATGGGTTTTGAACGGCGGCCTTAGCCGTCGTCGCAAGGTTGAAGAAGAAATATCCGTTTCCTCCCTGCGCGATGGAGACGCCGCCGGCCGTAAACACGTCGCCAACCGCACTGAGAGCGGTTACCAGGCTGTCGCTATCCGTCTCATATTCCTGAAGGCCGAGCATGCCGCGGATAGGATCAGCTTGCACGGCGGCGAGGTCGGTAATGGTCGCCGAAAGATGCGCCATAACATTCACAAGAGAGAGGTCCGCAGCCGCTGCTTCCGCGGGCACCGGTATCTTCGTTATGGCCGCTGCGGTATCCGCGTATCCTTTCGCTATGCGGTTCATGTTCGTTATCGCGTTCGCATCTCCTTTCTGCGTCGCGTCCGTGAAATACGTAAGCTCCGAATACGGCAGGTCGGGGCTGTTGGTCGAGAATGCGGTCTCCACCGCTGCCGCATATGCCTTCAGGGCATCCGCTCCCTGCCCCGATACCTTTAGATCGGAAGCGGTATAGGCGTCGGGCCGCTGCCGGCTCTGTTCGAGGCTCGTCACGGCGTTCTCGACGAACGTCTGCATCTCCTCCTGCGTCGGCACGCTGTCGCCGCGGCTCTGAATGTAATTATTGAAGAATACCTGGGAAAACTGGTCGGTCAGGGTGGTCGATGCTGCCGTGGTGCCGGGGATGTCGGCCGCGAGGTCGGGGCCCGGAGCCGCCGGCACTTCGGCAGAAAGGGACAGCTTCACCAGCCCTTCCTTCACCGCCTGCGCGTCGTTCACGCCGTCGCCGTCCGTATCGGCCTTCTTAGGATCCGTGCCATACAAGGACTCTTCCCAGTCCGGCAGGCCGTCCCCGTCGGTGTCCTGTATCGCGTAGCTTTTCAGGAGCGCCTCGGTCGATTCGGCGTTCGCCAGGCTCGCGCCGCCCGGCTTCGACAGGAACCATGCGCCCGTAATGACTATCACCGCGAACGCGAGCGCGATGGTGATGCTTCCGGCTTTGGTGGAAAAGAAAGACACGGTAGTTTGAGAAAATGATAGCACGGTGAAGGCACTGGTATGCCGTCAAGGACGGCCGCTGTGCATTGCGGGGACGGTTTCAGGCGAGCGCGCGCGCAAGGGCGCGCCAGGTTTCCGTTCCGACGTCCTCCGCTCGCGCTTTTTCATCGATGCCCGCGGTCGAAAACGCCTGCCGAACCCGTTCGGGCGCCGCGATAGATTCCAGATTGCGCGCCAGGAGCTTCCTCTTGTGGGCAAATCCCGCGTGCAATACGTCGAAGAACTGCTTTTCCTCGTCCGGCGATCCGAACGCGTCCTGCCGTATGCTCTCGACGGAAAGAACGGCCGAATCCACGTTCGGCGCCGGCACGAATGCGCCGCGGGGAACCGTGAACTTATATTTCGGCGTGCCGTACGCTTTCACCGCGACCGACAGGATGCTCTCTTTCGGCTTCTTCGCATCAAGCCGCGCGACGCGTTCGGCGACTTCCTTCTGCACCAGCAGCGTCATCGAGCGCGGCTTGTGTCCGGACTCGAGGAATGTGCGGATTATTTCTCCGGTGATGTAGTACGGGATATTCGCGACGAGCTTGTAGTCGCCGGGGATGCGCTCTTCGTTGAACGCGCGTATATCGCTCTCAATTATTTCCAGTTTCCCTTCCGCCACTTCGTTCACGAATGTCTCCTTCAGTTCGTGCGCGAGTTCGGCATCCGCTTCCACGGCGATGACGTGCGCCGCGCGCGCGAGCAGCGCGCGCGTCAGCTTCCCGGTACCCGGCCCTATCTCAAGGACGGTGTCGTCGGGCGTCAGGCCGGCGGCGTCCGCGATGCGCTCGGCGGTGCGCGCGTGCATCAGGAAATTCTGGCCGAGCGATTTCTTCGCCTGCATACTCAAATACGTATCACCGGCATGCCGTCGTCCTCGCCGAACGTCACGTCGGTGAGCGCCGGATCGATGTCGCGCACGAACTGCGACGGCTCGGAAAGATAATCGGTTCCGTAAATCCTGCGCACGCGCGCGAGCGTCAGGTACAGCTTCTTCTTCGCGCGCGTCATCGCCACGTAAAACAGCCGGCGCTCCTCTTCCTCGTCGCGCGCGTCATCGCCTTCCATGCCCGCGTGCGGGAACAGCCCTTCTTCCATGCCGGTCACGAATACCGTGTCGAATTCAAGCCCTTTCGCCGCGTGCACCGTCATGAGCGTCACGCCGCGGTTCTCTTTTTTCCTATCCATCTCGTCCTGATCGCCTGCAAGCGCGGCGTCCGCGAGGAAGAGCGCGATGCCGTCTTTGCCGCGCAGCTCGTCGTACCGCGTCGCGAACGTCGCGAGCTCTTTTATGTTCTCGAGCCGATCCTGGTCTTCCTCGCTCTTGCCGAGCGAGGCCTCGAGTCCGCTGCGTTCCACGACGAGCCGGACGAATTCCGACGGCAGCAGCGTATCCGCCGCCTGCGCCAATTCCGCGACGACGGCCTCGAATGCCTCCACCTTCGCCCGCTCCGCGGCCCGCAATTCCTCGCGTTTTCCCGCCACGAGCTTCCCGAGCGTCGTCTTCCCTATTCCGCGCGGCGGCGACTGCGCGGCGCGCATGCGGTCCGCTTCCCTGGAAGAATCCAGCGCGAGGCGTATCCACGACAGCACGTCCTTCACTTCTTTGCGGTCGAAATAGCGCGTGCCGAGCAATCGATACGGGATGCCGCGCGCGAGGAACGCTTCCTCGAGCCCGCGCGACTGGAAGTTCGTACGGTAAAGCACCGCGATATCCTCGGCGCGCACGCCGTTCTCTATCGCGCGCTGCGCTTGAGCCGCAATCCATCGCGCCTCTTCTTCGGCGGTGTCCGCCGCATGCACGGTAATTTTCTCGCCCGCCGCGTTGTCCGTCACCGACTTCTTCTCTTTGCGATTCACGTTCTTCTCGATGATCCCGTTCGCCGCGTCGACGATGGTCTTCGTCGAGCGATAGTTGTGCTCGAGGATGATGGTCTTCGCGTCCGGATACGCCTGGTCGAATGACAACAGATTGTCGATGGTCGCCCCGCGCCACGTATAGATAGTCTGATCG
The DNA here is from genome assembly GCA_036384675.1 of Minisyncoccota bacterium. GTDB lineage: Bacteria > Patescibacteriota > Minisyncoccia > Phycocordibacterales > Phycocordibacteraceae > C7867-001. The sequence goes on along the minus strand of DASVLW010000041.1, from coordinate 23 downwards.
ATGTCGCCCACGACGAACAAGTT
>DASVLW010000040.1:0-8242 GCA_036384675.1 Minisyncoccota bacterium | reverse complement strand
GAAGCTCGGCAAGAAGATCGTCACCGAAGGCCGCTCCATCCGCACCAACCTGGAGATCGCGGAAAAGATGGGCCTCCTGAAAGTCGACAAGAACGTCATCATCCCCGCGCAGGCGATGAACGACTATCCGCCCGACAAGATCGTCATCCTGTCGACGGGCGCGCAGGGCGAAGAGTTCGCCGCGCTCATGCGCATCGCGACCAGGCAGCATAAGTTCATACAGCTCGGCGAGCGCGACACGGTCGTCCTCTCGTCTTCCGTCATTCCGGGCAACGAGATCGCCGTGCAGAAGCTGAAGGACAACCTCTATCGCCAGGGCGCGACGCTCATCCACTATCGCTCGAGCGACGTCCACTCGACGGGCCACGGCAACGCCGGCGAGCTCGTCTGGTTCAACCAGCAGATCAATGCGAAGTACTTCATGCCGGGCTACGGCTACTATTCGATGACCAAGTGCCATGCGAAGGCGGTCGAGCAGGCGGGGCGCCCCAAGGACACCATCATCCTCGCGGACAACGGCACGGTCATCGACATCGACGACGGCAAGCTGAACGTCCACAAGGAAAAGGTTCCGGCTTCCCCGCTCGTCGTCGACGGCTTCGCCATCGGCGACATGCAGGAAGTCGTCATCCGCGACCGCAAGGCGCTGTCCAAGGACGGCATGTTCGTCGTCATCGCGACCGTCAACCTCAAGACGGGCAAGCTGCGCAAGTCGCCGGACATCATTTCCCGCGGTTTCGTGTACCTGCGCGAAAGCCAGGACATGCTCAACCAGGCGCGCCTCCTCATAAAGAAGACCGTGGAAGACACGACGCAGGGCATGAATCCGGTCGACCTCGACTACGTCCGCAATACGCTCACGGACGCGCTCGCGGGATACCTCTTCACGATGACCAACAAGGCGCCGATGGTGATACCGGTTCTCATCGGCGTGTAACAGCTCACTCGCCCGTGCCGCCCGAAAGGGCAGAAACCGCCCCCTGCCGGGCGGTTTCTTAAGCTCCAGCGTTCATCTTTTGGCATAGCAGCAAGAGAATGCTGCGCGCCCGTGATGCCAAAAGACCATGCATGAACGCCTGCGCTACCCTTTCGGGCGGCGCGGGCTCGTTCGTTCGTCTTTTGCACGAGGATGGACGCCGCCAAACGCAGCGGCGATGCTAGAATGAGACGCACATGACGCGGACGGTACTTTCGCTCGGGAACTTCTTCGCGGCCGCGCAGCTGTTCCTCGTCATCTTCATCCTCGGCCCGTACCTGTCGCAGTCGCTTCCCGCCGCCGAAACAGGCCTCGTCATCGCGAGCGGCGCGGTGCTCGCGCTTATCATGTTCCCCTTGATGCCGGACGTCATCGCGCGCTACGACGCGCGGCGGCTCCTCATCGCCCTTTCCATCGTTGAAGCGGCCGCGCTGCTCTGGCTCGCGGCCGCGCCGTCTGCCATCGTCACGCTGCTGCTCGTGGCGCTCGCGACGGCGCTGCCGTCCATCATCAGCTATCTGCTCGACCTCATGCTCGAAGCGACGGTGCGGCAGGAATCGTCGACCGGAACGGTCCGTACGATGTTCCTGACCGCGGGCAACGTCGCCATCGTGCTCGGGACGCTTGCGACCGGATTCATCCTCACGAGCGAGGACTCGTACGCGATCGTCTTTTTCGCGGGAGCGATAGCGCTCCTGCCGCTCATATTCCTCTTCATCGCCCGCCGGATACCCCAGAGCATGCCGCCGCAGAAGGCGCGCCTGCACGCGACCGTCATGCGGATGCTCGGGAACGAAGACTTGCGGTCCGTGTCCCTCTCATACCTGGTGCTGCAATCGTTCTACCAGATGACCCGCCTCTACATCCCCCTCTACTTCCATGACGTTCTCGGCATGAGCTGGGGCCCGCTCGCATGGCTGCTCGCGCTGTCCCTGCTTCCGTTCATCCTTTTCGAGTATCCGGCGGGACGCGCGCTCGACCGCCACGTGGATGACCGCGAGTTCCTGTTCATCGGATTCATCGGGACCGGATTCGCGTATGCCATGATCGCGTTCATGACGGCGAGCACCTCGTACGCGTTCGTGCTCGGCGCGTTCATCGCGATGAACACCTGCGCCGTGCTGGTCGAGGCGGCGACCGAAAGCCACTTCTTCCGGCTGGTATCCGAGAAGGACGCGAGCACTATCGGCGCGTTCCGCATGCTGCGCCCGTTCTCGGCGCTCGCGGCACCGCTTATCGGCAGCGCGCTCCTGGCACTGTTCGGCTACAGCTGGCTGTTCACCCTGACGGGAACGCTCATCATCGGGCTCGGCTCGTTCGCGGCGCTGCGCCTCAGCGGCACGCGATAACTCCTTCAGCCCGGAAGGCGGAACGAGCCGCGGCGCAGCTCCACCATCCCTTCTTTCACAAGCACGGAGAGGGCCGAGCGCAGCTGCGCGCGGCGGGCCGCGCCAAAGAGCCCGACGAGGGCGTCTCCTTTGGCCGGGCCCGCGAGCAGCGCGCGCAATATGGCGCCGCGCGCCTGGCGGTACGACCCATCGAACACCGGCTGCTTCGCGTATGACGCCGCGCGATGATTGAGCTTCACGCCGCTGCGCTTCAGGTGTGAGCCGTAGTCCATGAGCGCCGCATACCACTCCCGCGCGCGGCCTTTTGGCAGCGCCTGCTCCAACACGGCCATAATGTCTTTGTCATGGACGGTCTTCCTGCTGCCGAAGAAGTGATGGATGACGGCAGTGCGTATGTTGGTCTCTACGAATACCACATCCTCGTTCCGCGCGAACGCGGCGACGGCACGCGCCGTATACGGTCCCACGCCGGACAGGGATTCCAATCCTTCGACGGTCTCCGGCAGTTTCCCTTTGTACTGCCCGACCGCCTGCTTGGCGGCCTCGTGAAGCATCTTGGCGCGACGGTTGTAGCCGAGCCCCTGCCACATTCGCAGCACGTCTGAAAGCGCCGCGCCTGCGAGTTTTTTCGGCGTCGGGTATGCGTTCACGAACCGCGCGTAATAGCCGGCGACGCGCTCTACCTGCGTCTGCTGCAGCATCACCTCGGACACCAGTATCTTGTACGGGTCATCCGTCGTTCGCCACGGCAGGTCGTGCCGGCCGCTCTTTTCGTAGTAATCCCAAACAGCGGACTGAAAATCCTTGACGTTCTTCCTATCGGCGCGCACTGCTTTAGATATTCTCGTAGATGACATCCTTGCGTTCGACGACCACCTCCCAGCCCCGCAATTTCGCATGGCGATACAGCCCCGCATTCGGGTTGAACGCGATAGGGCGCGATACCATCTCGAGCATCGCGATGTCGCTTTCCGTGTCGCCGACCCCGACCGACCCGTCGAGCGTCAGATTCTCCTTCTTTACCGCGCGGGCAAGCACCGCCGCCTTGTTCATTATCAGATCCTCGTCTTCGATAAGCCCCGTGAACCGGTCGCTCGGCCCCGTGGCGTAGAACGTGCCGTAGGACTTGTCGAACCCGAGCTCGTAGGCGAACCCGTCGACGATGAATTTCGGCGAATGCGATATCGCGAGCAGGAAATATCCCTGTCCCTTCAGTTCACGCGCAAGGTCGCGCGTATAGCGGTAGACGCGATCCTTGTACTGCTCGATTATCTCGCCGGCCGCGTTCGAAGCTTCCTGGAAATCGACGCCTTTCGCGTACCGCGCGAACGCTTCGACGACCTTCAGTATGAAATCCGGATATGAGCCTTTGCGGTTGCGCCAATCTTCTTCCGCCGACCGGTACGTCTCCCGGGCCTCCGCCGGAAATACGCCGCCCTCGACGAGCCGCTCGACCAGCTCCAGAACGAGGGACGACCGGAACAGCGTCCCGTCTATATCGAATACCGCGACCTTCTGCCGGGGTCCTTCCATGCCCCACATCCTACCCTATTTCGCTTTCGGCCACCGCTTGTTGGCTTCGGGCCATAATTTCGTAAGCGGATGCGCCGCGCAGTCGTGCGGACGCGCCGGGCATACGTACCGGCCGTAGAGGATGAAGCCGTTGTTCACGTACTTCCAGTCTTTCTTCGGAATAAGCGCTTCCAGATCCTTCGAGATCTTCGTCAGGTCGGTGTTGTCCGTCAGATCGAACCGTATCGCGAAGCGCCGCACGTGCGTGTCGGTCGGGATGCCTTCCCAGATGTCGTAGAGCTGGCCGAGCACGACATTCGCCGTTTTGTAGGCGATGCCCGGGAGCGTCACGAGCTCCGCGACCGTCTTCGGCACCTTCCCGCCGAACGCATCGCGGATCCTGCGCGCCGTGCCGATTATAGCCTTCGCCTTGTTGCGGTGGAACGTCACGCGGGATATATCCTTGTCGAAGCGCGCATAGTCCGCATCCGCGAAATCCGCGACGCTCTCGTATGTCCGGAACAGCGTCTCGTCCGTCACCTTATTGACCAGCTTGTCGGTCGTCTGCGCCGACAGCATCACGGCGGCGACCAGCTGCATCGGCGTCCGGTAGTGGAGTTCGGTTTCGGGTTCCGGGTACGCCTTCTTCAGGTAGGCGACGAGTTTCTTCGCCCGCGCCCTGCGCTCTTCGAATTTCGCCGGTGCCATGCACCGAGCCTACCACAAAAGCAAAAACGGCCTTGCCCGAAGGCAAGGCCGCTCTTTTGGGCCAGGAATACGGTCCTACAGCAACAATGACGGCTGCTCGCTGACGCGCACGACGACCGGCATAACGGCGTCGGTGTCCAGGACTTCCGTCCTCGCATCGGTGACGCGGAGGATGTCGCCGTCAGCGCGAACGACGAACGCGGCGCTGGTACCGCCCTGCTCCCGCTTATGGAGCAATTGCGCTTCGCCGACTTGGGCGCACTTCTCCGTCAGGATGAAGTAGTCATTGTTCTTGAGCTGCCCGAAGGTAAGGTTCTTGTCCAAACTGATCTCCCTGAAAATGGACGGACCGTTAGCCTAGCGCGATATGCGCAGGTCGGCAAGCACCTCGGCCGCGGCTAAATCTCGGCGAGCTCGTCCGCGTCATGGCTGAACGCGAAGCTGAACGCGAGCGACGCCAGGCATCCCGTTGCGAGCGCCCACACGACGAAGAGCAGTATCCACCCGATGAGCGGTATCGAGCTTGCGAGGTAGAGCGCGAACGTGCCGATGAGCGCATCGCGCCAGAGCACGTTCGAGCGCTTCACCACGCCGCGCGCGAGCGCGGCGCCCGCGAGTATGCCCGCATAGAGATAAGAGAGCAGCATGAGGAGCGCGTACGCCGCGAGAATGATGAGCGCGATGCCGATGCCGGCGAACGATATGAGCAGGAGCAGGATGAGTATGGGCGTCGCGACCATGACGGCGAATCCGAGCAGCGTCATAAGAAACGCGCGCCAGGGAGACACCGAAAGCGCCTGCGCGGCGACCAGATTGGTGAACGATGGGAACAATCCGGCGAGCAGGCCCGCGGCGATGAGCGCCGCCAGCACGCGCACGAGTATGAATGCGCCCATGCCCGCGATAGCGAACGTGCGGGCTTCCTGGGCGGTCGGCAGGTATGACGTGCCGGTATAGCGGACGCTGGTGACGCGCGCCGTCGGCGGGATGGCCGCCTCTGCCGGAGCGTCGTACCGCAGCGTGCCGTGGATGATAGTCCCGTCCGAAATGGAGAGCCGGTCGGAAGCGGTCACGTCGACGTCGCCCGCGTATTCTCCGCCGAGCGTGATGTCGCCGCCGTAAATGCGGACCGAGCCGGTGGCGCCGCCGGACATCAGCACATGGCCGCCGCCGATGTACGCGAATCCCGGCGTGCCGGATACGTCCACGGCGCCGGCCGCAGCCACGAGGTCGCCGCCGACCGCTCCGCTCACGAGCGCATGCCCCGCGAGGATGCGCAGGTCGCCGGCGACGGGCTTCCTGACGTCGACCGTTCCGCCCGCGAGCATGGCATCGCCCGCGACCGGTTCCGAGACCGTAAGCGTGCCGGCGGCGGCGGTCAGATCGCCCGCGACCGGCGCGGCGACGGCGAGATCGCCCGAAAAGAGGTACGCATTGCCGTTCGCCGCTTCCGAAAGCACGAGCGCGCGGGCCATGGAGACCGTCGACGTCGCGAGCGCCGGACCGCCCGCGCCGGCCGCGAGCGCGGCACCCGGCAACGCGAGGAGAAGTGCGAGGGTGGCGAGCCGCTTCATGGCTGCATGGTACCACGCGTGCGCCAAACGCAAGACCCCGCGGCGAAGCCGCGGGGTCTTGCGTGATCTCGTATGGAAAAGCTACAGCGTCCACTGCTCGACGACCCGCGGCGGAAGCGCGGCACGGCGATAGAGCAGGTACGTAATCCAGCAGATGAGGAATGCGATGATGGCGGATCCGAGGCAGTATATGCAGAGCGCCTTTATGAACACTGCCTGCACGAAGATGAACGCGACGGACGCGACCGCGCCGACGATACCGAGCGCCAGGAGCCCGCGGCGCGCCCCGAGCCCCGGCAGCGCGAGCGCGGCGGCCCCGAGCACGAACACGAGGCTGTAGAATATCGCGCCGTACACGCCGAGCGGCACGCCGAACAGGTGCGAATACGGGCTCTGCGCCACCGTATTGCACCCGTCGAGGCCTCCGATGTTGCAGGTGAGCGCGACGCCCGTATACGCGCTTTGCGCGAGGTAGGCGGCATCCGCGATGCCCGCGAACGCGAGCACGATAAGCAGGGCGAGCAGCATGGTGCGGTTCATGGCGTCATCCTAGCACTATCGCCCGGCCGGGTAAACGCGCCTTCGCTTCATAGCCGCTGCATGTAAAGTCTGGTATACTACCCGTATGGATACCGTCAACGAAAACGAGCTGAAGCAGAAGCTGACTCCCGAGGAGTACCATGTCCTGCGCGAGCAGGGCACGGAAGCGCCGTTCAAGGGCATCTATGTCGATAATCACGACAGGGGCATGTACCGCTGCAAAGTCTGCGGACATGACCTGTTCTCGTCCGATGCGAAATTCGACTCCGGCAGCGGCTGGCCGTCCTTTACCGACCCGGCGGTCGCGGCGAACGTCGGCGTCCGTACCGACAAGGACGGCTACCGCAACGAGGTGTTCTGCAAGCATTGCGGCAGCCACCTGGGCCACGTCTTCGACGATGGCCCGGCGGACCGCGGCGGCAAGCGCTATTGCATCAATTCCGTCTGCCTCGACTTCGAAAAGGAAGGTCCGGTCGCATAAGCGGACACTACGGCAGCCCGCCGGCAGAGCCGGCGGGCTGCCGTTTCCCTCTTGCGTTTTCTAATAAGCTATGCTATAGTGCTTCCGGAAACCAGAGGAGATCCCACGATGGATCATCACTACAAGAACCTTTTGTTACCCGCAGAACCCCCCACCCTATCTTCGATAGGACGGATACTGCGCATCATGCTCATGAAAGCGGTCGGAGCGACACTGTTGTTGTCTTCCGCCTGGTACCTGTGGTACTTCTGGACGAGTCCTATCATCGACTCGTATGAACTGATTGCCGAGACGAAGCGGAGCATCGTCGGAGGGACATCGTCCTTCCCCGATACGCTGCGCGAAATCGTCACCGGCACCGGTCCGTATAGTTATCTCGCAGACGCGGGATTCTATCTAAGTATCATCTGCATCGGCTTTTGCGTTCTCGCTTCCTACGCCATCCTATTCTGGATGTTCGCCTGGAAACGCGAATTCGCACTGGCTGCTGTGTATCAGTCGGCAGGCTTCGAAGAAAGCCGTCCCGACTCCTCTCACCGAGCATGATGCGGAGCACCCGCATCACCACGACTACCATCCCGGAAGCATCGGCTTCCCGGATGTACGTATGTCCGCAATGATGCGGGTGTTTTACGTTTGGATCCGGGCGCGCCGCTATCGCACGAAGAACGTGGCGCGGACCGTCACCGACACCTGTTTGTCGATGGTCGACGTGTCATACGAGCCGTAGTCAGCGACATCGGTCGAATTGGGCGCGAGCACCTGCACGACGCCCGTGGACGCCGACTGCAGCCGGCCCACCGACTGCCCCGTGCTCTTGGCGATTTGTTCGGCGCGCGCCTTGGCATCCTCGACCGCCTTCCCCACCAGAGAGACGCGGATGTCCGGAAGCGACGATATGTAGTACTGCGGATCGCCGACCGAAAGCACGAGTCCCTGGTTCGCGAGCGACGTGATGTCCTGCGCGAGCTTCTGCACGGCCGCAGGGTCTTTCGACGACACCGTCACGTCCTGGCGCACGGCATAGCGCTTGGGCGCGTTCGCGTCCTGGCTATACGAGTAATCCTGGTCGGTATGGAGCGTGCCGAGCGTGATATCGCCG
>DASVLW010000039.1:0-9283 GCA_036384675.1 Minisyncoccota bacterium | reverse complement strand
TTGCTTGGGGATGGCGCCGGTGCCGGCGCAGGTGCTGCTGACATAAGAACGGTAGGTTAGTTAGGTTGAGTAGATAAGTAAGATAAGTAGGTCCATTCTAGAACACAGTGAGCAGAAAATCGATTCTTTAAGCGTGCGAGGACGTTCTGCGCTCTATTTTCTAGGGTGTGAGGGGTTGGAAACCGTTATCGGGCGAAGATCGGCCAGACGAAATCCGTGCGGCGATGCCACTGGGTGACGCCCGCAAAGCGGTCTGACGGCGATGCTATCTGAGGAAGCTTCACGCCCTGCAAATCCGCCGGTACGGTGTAGAGGAATTCGGGCGCGTCCGTGAACGCGGCCGGATAATCCGCAGCGACGAGGTCGTTGATCTTCTGAAGGTCGGCCGTGGCCGCCGCCGGGTCGTCCTGCTGCCGCATGTCTTCCAGGAGACCATCCACGGTATGGTTCGAATACTGCGCGATGTTGAGGCCCGGATCATTGCGCTCATTCGAGTCCCAGAAGGCGTAGAGGTCGCGGTCGCGCCCGATGACCATGCCGAACAGCAGGGCGCTGTAGTCGCGCGGGCGGATGACGTTCTGCGTCAGGTCGGACGGCTCGTAGAGCTCGATGTCGACCGGCACGCCGAGCTCTTCCCAGTCGCCCTTTACGGCGGTCGCGATGGCCTTAAGCTCCGGCACGTTCGACGTCTTCAGTTCGATGCTGAGCGTGAGCTTCTGCTTCGCGAGCGTCCACTGCCTCGCATCGCTGTCATACGTCCAGCCGGCATCCGTGAGGATGTCTGCGGCTTCCTTGATACGGTCGGCCGTATCGGGGACCGGCGTTTCCGTAATCCCGGAGCCCGGCGGGACCGGGCCCGCGAGCGGCGTCGCATAGCCGCCGAGCACCTGCTGCGTGAGCGTAACGCGGTCGATAGCGACGGACAGCGCCTTGCGCACTTCCGGCTGTGCGAGCGCGGGGTTGCCGCTGCCGTTCCAGAACACGCCGAATACGCGGGAATACGAAGCCGTGAGCGCATGATCGCTCGCCACCCCGTACGCGCTTTCGACGTCTCCTTTGGACAGCGCCTTCTCCAGGCTCTCCTCGTCCGCATAGAAATCGAACGTCATGCCGGAAAGGTACGGGCGGCCGAGCGCGTAGCCGCCGAACGCCTTCAGGCGGTACGACGTAATGACGCCGTCGTTGTCGGTCGACGCGCCCGCGTACTGGAACGGCCCCGCGCCTACCGGCTTGGTCATGAGCGGCGAGAACGGAAACTGATCGTCCGTGACGCTCTTCCACAGGTGCGCGGGCAGGATGCCGAGCGTCGCGGTGCCAAGGAACGGCGCATATGCCTTGCCGAGCGTGAACCGCACGGTACGCGAGTCTATCGCCTCGGCCGCAACGCCCGACCAGTCCGCGAACTCGGGGCTTTTGAGCGCCGGATCCTGCGCTTTCTGCACCGTGAACACGACGTCGTCGGCCGTCACGGGCGTACCGTCCGAGAACTTCGCTTCGGGACGCAGCACGAACGTATACGACTTGCCGTCCGGCGATATCGTATAGCTTTCGGCGAGCACCGGAACGAGCGTGCCGTCTGCGGATGTGCCCATGAGACCCGCGTACGTAAGCGCGGAAAGGTCGCGGTCCGCGTCGGTGAGCGCCAGAAGCGGGTTCACGAAACGCGGGCTCCCGACTTCGCCTTCGGTGAGGCTGCCGCCATATGCAGGTATCGGCACGAGGTAGCGGCGCTCCAGCTTATAGAGGCCGACGAGCGTCGTGCCGAATACCAGCAGCAGCAGCGCGTACGCTATCCAGCGGTCGCCTGGGGAGAGCGCCCGGAGCCGTGCGGACAGGCGATCAAGGAAAAGGATGCGCCGTACGGCGCTCATTCGGTCCTTGAACGTAGTCCTCGGGGGCATACCGGAAAGGGGAATGATGTCAGGTATCAGTGCGGCCGCGGGCCGCGGCGGTCAGATAAGGAAACCGGCTATCGCCGCGGCGACGAACAGTATAGCTACCACGATAGTACCGTAGAAAAGGAATTTCTCGGCGCCGCGGCGCTTGTAGAAAGTCGACGAGAAATTGTCGCCTCCAAAAGCCCCTCCGAGTCCGGCGCCGCGCTGCTGGAGCACGATGCCGAGGATAAGGAGAAGGGAGAGGGTGATTTCCGCGTAGGGCAATGATGCCTGTAGAGCCTCCATCTGTAGCCCGAAGGATATCATGGCGGGGCGGGGGTCGCAACTGGCTTATCCAGGGCGCGTGGCGCACGGCATGCAGGGTGCGCCCGCTCCCGTCGCCTCGCGGGCCAGCGACAAAACCCTCTCGGCTCCGTTAGGCCGGAAAGTTTTGTCGCGTCCCGTCGTCGGCACTCACGCAGGCATCACCCTGCCTCCGCGCTTCCATCGCTGCGTATAAAAAGTTTCGGCGCGGCAGGGATAGGACCTGCGCGCGCCGTGTAGGGCTGGTTTAAGTTGAACGATTCCGCCGCATTTTGTGGAGCAGCATCAGCGTAAAGAAGAATGCCACGACCAGCATGCCTACGCCGAAACCGAGTGCGGCAACCCCTCCCACCTTGGTGCCCAGCGTCGTAAGGATCAGGCAGATTGCTGTCGCCGCAACCGCTACGAGAAAGCCGAGGCTTCCGCGTAGGGCGCCAGCGAAAACCAGCAGTATCGTGATGCTGCCGATGAGGAAGAACAAGCCGGCGACCTGCATGGTTCCCCATGTATTCAGAAAGTCCCAAAAGGGCATCCGTCCCTCCTTTTCCAGGTGACGAGCTGAATCTATGACGTACATCCTACCTTGTCAACTTGCGAGTGAGTGGGGAAATACCTATTATTGAGTGCACGAGGGCGCGATTAGCAGAGCTAATTCAAATATTTCATGGCAAAAGACGCGAAGATCGGCATCCGGCCGCTCGGCGATCGGGTGGTGGTGAAGCCGGCAGACAAAAAGCAGGAGCGCACCTTGGCGTCGGGAATCATCATTCCCGAGACCGCAGACAAGGAGAAGCCTGCGCGCGGTACGGTGATTGCGGTCGGTCCCGGCAAATACGAGGACGGCACGCTCACGCCGATGAGCGTGAAAGTCGGGGACGAAGTGCTGTTCGCGAAGTACGGATACGACGAAGTGAAAATAGATGGCGAGGAGTATTTCATCCTCTCGGAATCGTCGGTGCTTGCGGTTATCAAATAAGCGGTAATTTCAAACGATATGGCAAAGCAGATTCTATACGGAGAAGACGCGCGAAAGGCGATACACGCGGGCGTGGAGAAAGCCGCGCGCGCGGTGAAAGTCACGCTCGGCCCCCGCGGGCGCAATGTCGTGCTCGACAGGAGCTACGGCGGCCCGCGCATCACGAATGACGGCGTCTCCATCGCGAAGGAGATCTCCTTCAAAGACAAGTTCGAGAACATGGGCGCGGAAATAGTGAAGGAAGTCGCGAACAAGACGAACGACGGCGCGGGCGATGGCACGACGACGTCCGTCGTCGTGCTCGAGGCGCTCCTGAACGAAGGGCTCGCGCGCGTCATGAAGGGCGCATCTGCCATGGCGATACGCAGCGGCATGGAGGCTGCACGGGACGCCGCCGTCGCGGAACTCCGCAAGATGGCCAGGCCGGTCGCCGGCAAGGCCGAAGTGAAGCAGGTCGCGAGCATTTCGGCGGAGTCTGCGGAACTCGGCACCATCATTGCGGAAACGGTGGAGAAAGTCGGCTCGACGGGCGTCGTGACGGTCGAGGAATCGCAGGGCACGGAGCTTTCATATGAAGTCGTCGAAGGCCTGCAGATAGACAAGGGGTACGTCTCGCCGTACCTGGTAACGAACCCGGAGCGCATGGAAGCGGAGATGCGCGACGCCGCCATCCTCGTGACGGACAAGAACATCGCGAACGTGCAGGAAATCCTGCCGCTTCTCGAGAAGATCGCGCAGTCCGGCAAGAAGGAGCTCGTCATCGTCGCGGACGACGTGGGCGGCGACGCGCTGTCGACATTCATCGTGAACAAGCTGCGCGGCACCTTCAACGTGCTCGCGGTGAAGGCGCCGGGATACGGCGACAAGAAGAAAGAACAGCTCGCAGATATCGCGGCGGTCGTGGGGGCGCAGGTCGTATCGAGCGACCTCGGCGTCACGTTCGAGAGCGCGACGCTCGCCATGCTCGGCAAGGCAAGCCGCGTCGTGGCCACCAAGGACACGACGGTATTCGTCGGCGGCAAGGGCAAGAAGGCCGACATAGAAGCAAGGATCGCGAGCCTCAAGGCGCAGGCGGAGAACACCGATTCGAAGTTCGACAAGGAACAGCTCGAGGGACGCATCGCGAAGCTTTCGGGCGGCGTCGCGGTCATCCGCGTGGGCGCAGCCACCGAAACCGAGATGAAGTATCTGAAAGACAAGATAGACGACGCAGTAAAGGCGACGAAGGCCGCCATGGAGGAAGGAATCGTCGCGGGCGGCGGCACCGCGCTCGCGAAGGCGGCGAAGAAGATCGCGGCAAGCGAGCCGAAAGGCATGGGCGAGGACGAGCAGGTCGGATTCAATATCGTCGTGCGCGCGCTTGAGATGCCGCTGCGGCAGATCGCCATCAACGCGGGCAAGGACAATGCCGGTTCTATCGTGGAGAAAGTGCAGGCAGGCAAGGCGGCCGCCGGCTACGATGCCATGAAGGACGAGCTGGTAGATGACATGCTCGCCGCCGGTATCGTAGACCCGGTGAAGATGCCGCGCATGGCGGTGGAGAACGCGGTGTCCGCAGCGGCCATCGTGCTCACGACCGAAGCGGCCGTCGCCGATATGCCGGAGCCGAAGAAGGACGCGCCCGAGGGCGGCGGCATGGACGCGATGGGCTACTAGCGTTTCAACGGTGAATTAAAGAGAGGCCGGTCCGCTGCGCGGACCGGCCTCTCTTTTAGCTTGGTTCGGTATTGACTCGTTCATTCAAAAATGATATTATACGGCCAGACTCGCACGCGTAACGATAAGAAGAATGTGCGGGCAGGGTAGTGTGGCCAACCACATTAAGAGAAAGGGGGAAATGCATGGTTCGCCGCTCAACGGCTATCAAGGCTTACATCGCAGTCTGGTCTGTGTTCGCGGTGCTCGGCGCCGCGGGAATCATCGCGAGCTTCATCGAGACGAAAGACAGTTCGCTGGCAGAAGGGCTCTCCTGGCTGCGGCTGGTATGCCTCGCATGGATCGCGTTCTGCGCCTTCTGGATCACGGTGTTCAGGCGCAAGCTCAAGCTTGCCAACCTGAAGTGCTCCAGGCACCGCTATCACAATATCCGCGGCTGACCGTTCAGCCGCAAAACGAAAAGGTCGTGCTCCGGCGCGGCCTTTTTCTATTCCTTGCGCTTCGCATGGCACGTCATATAATAATGAGACCGTAACCCAGCACCCTATGACTATCCTTTACATCGTGCTCGCCGTCGTCGTCCTCGCGCTCCTGTGGCTCGTCGCGGCATACAACGGCTTCGTAACCAAGACCCAGCGCGCCAAGGAAGCGCTTTCGGACATCGACGTGCAGCAGAAGCGCCGCTACGACCTCATCCCGAACCTCGTAAACACCGTGAAGGGCTACGCCGCGCACGAATCGAGCGCGTTCGAGAACGTTACCAAGGCTCGCGCCGCAGCCATGGGCGCGACCGGCATGCAGGACAAGGTCGCGGCCGAGAACCAGCTCACCGGCGCGCTGAAGTCGCTCTTCGCGGTCTCCGAGGCGTATCCGGACCTGAAGGCGAACCAGAACTTCCTCGAACTCCAGAAAGAGCTCGCGGACACCGAAGATAAGATCCAGGCATCCCGCCGCTTCTATAACTCCACCGTGCAGGATCTCAACACGTCCATACAGTCATTCCCGGGCAATATCATCGCCTCGAACTTCCACTTCGCGCCGATGGACATGTTCGCGCTTAGCGCGGCGGACGCCGCAGCAAAAGAGCCCGTGAACGTACAATTCTAGAGCCATGGCTATCCCGGTTCCGGCTGAAAAGGAACTGCACCGCATCGCGATAACGGGCATCGTGTGGAAGAAGGACGCGGACGGCGTATTCCGCTACCTCGTTACCAAGCGCGCGCCGACCAAGAAGATGTGGCCGAACAAATGGACTGTGCCGGGCGGCGGCATGCAGACCGACGACTATGTGAACGAGGAGCCGACCTATGGCAACAGCGAAAGCCCGCAGTGGTACGGCGTCGTCGAGAAGGCGCTGCGGCGCGAGATACAGGAAGAGACGGGCGTCGAAGTCGCGGACATCAACTACCTGCTCGACCTCGCGTTCGTGAACGGCGGTTCGCCGTGCCTCGTGCTCAGCATGTATTGCCGGTACGTGAGCGGAGAAGTCGTCCTCGACGAGGACGCGACGGAATTCGCGTGGATAACGGCGGAGGAAGCGAAAGCGTACGACCTCATCCACGGCATCGCGGACGAGATCGCACAGGTCGAACAGCGTCTGTCCGCGGCATAGTCGCGCTCACCGGCGCCTCACGATACGAAGCGTACTTATTACCCATGAACCTCTATCAAGAACGAGCAAGCAACGTGCGCCGCACCTGGCTCCTGATGCTCGGGTTTCTTGTCATGGTCGCTGCGGTCGGCTACGCCATCTCCTGGTATTACCAGTCGCCGGACGTCCTCGTTATCGCGGTGGTATTCGCGGTAGCGATGAATTTCTACAGCTACTGGTGGAGCGACCGGCAGGTGCTTTCCATGACGAACGCGCATCCGGCGACGCGCGAAGCGAACTTCGATTTCTATACCGTTACCGAGAACCTCGCGATCACGGCAGGTATCCCGATGCCCAAGCTCTACGTGATAGACGACCCGTCGCCCAACGCATTCGCGACGGGCCGCGACCAGAAACATGCGGTGGTGTGCGCCACGACGGGCCTGCTGTCCATGATGACGCGGCCCGAACTCGAGGGCGTCATCGCGCATGAGCTTTCGCATATCCGCAACCGCGACATCCTGCTCATGACCACGGCCGTGGTGCTCGCGGGCTTCGTGGCCATCATCGCGGACATATTCCTGCGCATGAGCTTCTGGGGCGGCGGACGCAGCAATAACGACCGGGGGAATGGCAATGCCATCCTGATGGTGCTCGCCATCGTGGGCATCGTACTCGCGCCCATCGCCGCGCAGCTCATCGAGCTTGCGATATCGCGCCGGCGCGAATACCAGGCGGACGCGTCCGGCGCGCTTCTCACGCGCTACCCTGAGGGCCTCGCATCCGCGCTCCAGAAGATAGGCGCGAGCCAGCCGATGCGTCGCCCGTCGCACGCCACCGCGCATCTTTTCATCGGCGATCCGTTCGGCAGCAAGCCGTCCGATTGGATAGACCGCCTGTTCTCGACGCATCCGCCTATTGCCGACCGCGTCCGTGCCCTGCTCGGGCAGGAGCAAGCGGCGGCTTCCGAGGCATAGGGCCGCGTGCCCGGCGTTCGTTTTTCTGCTATAAATCACAGGCACGCTTGGAGGCGTCGCATAGTGGTCTAGTGCACCGCCTTGGAAAGGCGGCAGGCTCGAAAGGGTCTCGAGAGTTCGAATCTCTCCGCCTCCGCCCGCATTACGGAAACCCCCTTTATTCCGAGCACCGGGCAATCTAAAAAGAAGAAGCCCGGCGGGGAAGCCGAGCTTCTCTTCCGGGTTTCAGATCTGGCGCGCTATGTCGGCTGTTCAGAATCAAATAGTTCGACCCAGCCGAGCAGCGCGCGAAGCTTGAATTTCGTGCGCGGGTTCTTGGACGTGCCCGTTTTCACATAGAGCGCGAGCTTGATGCCGAGAGGTGCTATATAGCAGAACCTATTTCCCAGCTCGCGCCGGGCCATCTTCTCGATGACCGGCACGAGACTCTGCAGGTGGTTCTGCTCCTCGACCGTAGGGATCTTCCGGCGACGGCCCAGGTCCGGCCTGATGTCGTAGCAGTAGACGTGTTTCGGCACGTCCCGCCGGACGGTTATATGAAGCTTCATAGCGAGAGGGTCCTTCCACCCGTGCTGTGCGCATTACGCGACGCAATTCCTGTCGCAGTATATAGCAAGAATCGGGTTGGCGCCGCCCGCTCCGAAAGCATATGCTGACACCATGACCGCCACCGGATACGATTCCATAAAAGGAGCGCTCGAATACATCGCGGAACATCAGCGCGAGCAGCCGAGCCTGGAACGGCTCGCGAAGGCCGCGGGCATGAGCCCCGCGCACTTCCAGCGCACGTTTACCAAATGGGTGGGCGTAAGCCCGAAGCAGTTCGTCTCCTATATGAGCCTCGGGCGCGCCAAGGAAGAGCTTGCCAGGAAGCTGCCCGTGATGACAGCCGCATACCGGGCGAGCCTGTCGGGGAGCGGGAGACTCCATGACCTGTTCGTGTCCATCGAGCGCATGACGCCGGGGGAATACAAGAACGGCGGCGCGGGGCTTCCCATCCGCTACAGCACGGCAGGTTCGGCATTCGGCCGCTACATCGTCGCGTCTACGCCGCGCGGCGTATGCTATCTGTATTTCTTCGACGGCAGCGAAGCGGAAGCCGTCCGCAAGCTGAAAGCGAAGTGGCCGAATGCGGCATTCCAGAAGAAAGCGGACGCGAGCCACGCTCAGATAGCCCGATTCTTCGCGAAGCATCTCGGCTCGAACGAGCGCATTGCGCTTCATCTCGCGGGCACTTCGTTCCAGCTCAAGGTCTGGGAGGCGCTGCTTTCCATACCGAGCGGTACCGTCACGCCCTATTCATCGGTCGCCAGGAACGCAGGGAAGCCGCGCGCGGTGCGCGCGGCGGCGAGCGCCGTGGGAGATAATCCGGTCTGCTACCTTATTCCGTGCCATCGCGTCATCCGCGGCACCGGCGCTATGGGCAACTATGGCGGCGGCGTCGCCCGCAAGGCCGGGATGCTAGGATGGGAAGCATCATGCCTTCGGGATTAGTACGCAATATCCTTGCCTTCGCAGCCGCCATCGTCGTCGTTGTCGGCGCGCTCTGGGGGCTTCAGTATCTCGTTTCGCATTCGGATGCGCCGGCGGCCGCCGTGCTCCCGAGCACAGCGGCGGCGACCACTACGGCGCCGGCCGTTTCGCAAGCTCTGCCTTTGGGAAGAGGGTCCGAGCAGAACACGCCGCCGCAGGTGCGCTTCGAAGTCGTCACGAGCGAAGCGGACCAGGAAAAAGGTCTCGGCGGACGCGCATCCATCCCGCACGACTATGCGATGCTTTTCGTCTTTCCGAAAGACGATACGTACGGGTTCTGGATGAAAGACATGCTCGTCCCCATCGACATGGTTTGGGTATCGGACAGCCACCAGGTCCTGAAAGTCGA
>DASVLW010000038.1:0-1531 GCA_036384675.1 Minisyncoccota bacterium | reverse complement strand
GCGTTCTATGCTGAAGCGCCCAATACGGCTTCCACGACCATCGGCGACCCGGTCTATGTATCCGGTCCCGGCGCGCTTCCCATCGGCGTCGTGGCGCGCGTCGACAGCGACCCGTCGTCGCCGAAATCCGTCATTCGCGTGAAGCCGGCGCTCAATCTCTTTTCGATTACCTGGGTCACGATAGCCCATACGCCATGACGCGCGGTACCGCCGCAACGGCCGTTCTCACGATCGCCGCGCTCGCCGCTCCGTTTCTATTCCCGTGGGCATACGCCGCAGTCCTCGCCTTCGCGCTCGCGCTCGCCGAGCCGCTCGCCGGCATCGCGTGCGGCATCATCGCCGACGCGCTGTATTACGCGCCCGGTACGGCGCATGCGCCGCTCGGCACCGCGCTCGGCTTCGCCGGCACCCTGACCGCCTACCTCGTGCGCCGATTCGTGAAGGCGCGTATCATAGGGGGATGAGAAGGGTAGCGCGGGGCCGGTCATTCTTTCGCAAGCGATGGCGCGATGCTGAAATAGCGCCGGACGAGATATTCCTCGATTCATCGAACCTGCCCGAGTTCGACACGTCGAAACTCGAAGGGCGGCTGGAGCGCCCTATATCGCGCACGGCATACCTCGGACTCGCGGGCGGGATCGTGCTCGTGCTGCTCGTGCTCCTGGTGCGCGCGTGGAATCTCGAGATCACTCATGGCGCCGCCTACGCGGAGGCTTCCGAGCGCAACCGGCTCGAGCCGCAGGTGCTGTTCGCCGAGCGCGGCGCCGTGCTCGACCGCAACGGCGTACCGCTCATCACGAACGTGGAGGACGACGGCGATATCGTGAAGCGCGAGTACAAGACGCCCGGGTTCGGCGCGCTTCTCGGCTACGTCTCATATCCGAAAAAGGACTCGTCCGGAAACTATTACGACACCGCGCTCAAAGGCATCGCGGGCATCGAAGCATCGTTCAACAGCCAGCTGAGCGGCACGAACGGCTCGCTGCTCGTCGAGGAGGACGCGAAGGGGAACAAAGTGTCCGAAGGCAGCGTCGTGCCGCCGGTCAATGGCGCCGCGCTCACGCTTTCCATCGATTCGCGCGCGCAGACCGCGTTCTATGACGCGATAAAGGAGACCGCGGACGCCATCCCGTTCCAGTCCGGCGCGGGCGTCCTCATGGACGCGCAGACGGGCGAAGTCATCGCGCTCGCGTCATACCCTGAATTCGACTCGAACGTGATGGCGAACGGCGGCCCGTCCGATGTCATCAACGGCTATCTGCATGACCCGAGGCAGCCGTACCTCGACCGCGCGGTCGGCGGGCTCTATACGCCGGGTTCCATCATAAAGCCGCTCGAAGCCTCGGGCGCGCTGCAGGACGGCATCATCACCCCCGACTACACCATCAACGACACCGGTTCCATATCCATACCGAACCCGTACGACCCTGCGCATCCGTCCATATTCCGCGACTGGAAAGTCATCGGCATCGAAGACCTGCGCACGGCCATCGCGTATTCATCGGACGTCTATTTCTATACGGTCGGCGGC
>DASVLW010000037.1:0-11705 GCA_036384675.1 Minisyncoccota bacterium | reverse complement strand
AGCGGGCCGCCGGAATGTCCGACGGCCCTGCTTCGTAGTTCGCGAGAATCGCTAGACCCTCGTTTTGACTGGTGCGGGTTCATACTGGCGCATGGCCTGGATGAGCCAGAGCATGAACGCGGCATACGCGCTTAAGGCGAGCAGGTCCCAGCCGAAGCCGCCTGGCATAAGCCATGCCAGCGCCAAGACTATGAGCGCGCCGCACGCGATGCCGAGCGGATGTTCGGCATTCTCCCTGCCGAAACTCTCATAGCTTAGCGGGTGAGGATTCGTGTCGGCCATCGTATTCACGAGGGTCGAGACGAGTCCGCCGACAGTGATGAGCAGGCCGCCGGCGACCGCCGGCAGTATCAGGGCGCACAGCACGAGCGCATGCGCTTCGTGCGCCAGATAGCGGTACAGCCTTTGCAGGTACGGATTGCTTCCGACCCGCCACGCGAACGCATCATTGATAGTCAGTAATTTTTGCACGTAAGCCCCCAAGGTTCGAGTGATTCCATCGGATGCTACTATGCCTTCGCGTAAAAGAAAACCGCCGGCTTCCGCCGGCGGTTTTCTTTTATTACTTATTTCTTCGCTCCCTTCTTCTCCCCGATGAACGACAGCGTCATGCGCTGGTCCTTCGGCTCAAAGAGCGCGATGCGGAACGGATAGCTCTTGCCGAGCTCGAGCGTTTCGCGCAGCTCGGCCGGATTCTCGAATTCCGAGATGTGCACGAGGCCTGCGACGCCTTCCTCGATAGACGCGAGCGCGCCGTGCTTGTTGTACTTGATGACGACGCCCGGCACTTCCATGCCCTTCTTGTAGCGCTCGCCCGCGGTCTTCCACGGATTCTCCTTGAGCGCCTTGATGGACAGGGAGACTTTGCCTTCCTTGATATCGATGACCTTCACCTTCACTTTGTCGCCGACCTTGTAGAGCGTGCGCGGATCCTCGACGAGACCCCAGTCGAGCTCGCTGATGTGCACGAGGCCTTCAAGACCCTGTTCGAGCTTCACGAAGACGCCGAAGTCGACGGCGCCCGTGACTTCGCCCATGACTTCGTCGCCGGTCTGGTACTTCTCGATGAGCGTCGTCTTCTCGCCCTCTTCGTCGCCGACGCGCTCCGAGAAGATGAGCTTGCCTTCCTTCGGATCGGCCGTGATGATGCGCACCGGTATCGGCGTGCCGACGAGCTTCTTGAGTTCGCCGAGGATCTTGTCCTTGTCGCCTTCAGGCACGCGCGGGTAGTGGTCCTTCGTAAGCTGGGAAGCCGGGAGGAAGCCCTGGATGCCCTGCCACGAGAGGATGAGGCCGCCCTTGTTCGCGTCTTCGACGGTGAGCGTGTAGATGGTCTGCGCGGCAATGGCCTGTTCCGCCTCGCCCCAGATAGCAGCCTGGCGGGCTTCCTTCAGGGACAGCTCGATGTATCCGTCGCGGCCGGCCGGGTCTACGACTTTCGCCGTGATGGCGTCGCCCGGGTTCACTTTGCGCAGGACGTCCGCGGCGTTGAGGTATTCGCGCCCGTAGATCATGCCGGTGCCGAACGGCGGCAGGTCGACATACACGCGCCCGCGGGCAAGCGCGATGATGGTGCCCTCGATAAGGTCGCCGGCTTTCGGCGGGTTCGGGATGGCGTCCACGAACGCGGCCATCGGATGGCCGGCTTCGATGACGAACGGTGGCTCGGGGGACTTATGGCTGTCCCTGGTTTCAGGAACCTCGGTGCTGGTTGGCATTATATATTGAGCGGCGCGCGTTTCGCCTTCAAGTGCTGGGGCTTTCAAGGGCCCGCAGGGTTAGCTTGAGGCTACTCTGGCTGCGCGCACGCGACCCGAAAACCATAGCACGAAGGCATATAAAAGAAAACAGCCGCCGGCCGGAATACGGCGGGGCTGCGTTTCTTCAGTTGACCAGGTCATTGAGTTTCTCGTCTTCGAGATGCTCGTCGTCCGGGCCGAGAGTCGTGTGAAGGGTCGCGCCTTCATACGTTTCGTTTTCGGCGTCCTGTTCGGGACTCACCGATCGGTGTGCGAAAGATCTGTTTGCCAAGGTACCCTCGCTGTTTGAGAACATGGCCAAGTTCCGACGCCCATTCAGGAACCGAAACTTGGCCATCAAAACCTGTCTGACTTGCGTCAGCAGGTTATTTCTTCGCCTTCGCGGCGTTGATGTGGCCTTCTTGGCCCCGTTGATGTCGAATGCCCATGTTTCCTCCTTTGCCTCACGAAGATTCGCGAGGCGGTTTCCTTACCGATCGCTCCCGCGAACGGCTTCGGATGTCCGGACTCTACCACCGGTGCAGTAATTGGGAAGGGGGCAGTGTGCACAAATCAAATGGGCGCCGGCATCGTGCCAGCGCCCATTCGTTACTTCAAATGCATATCGAGCCGGAGCTCACGTGGTACTGCGGCTAGGCAGTTCTGCCGCCGCCCGGATCATGAAGGGTGACGCCGCCGGCATACCGCCCGAGACTCGCATCCGCTTCGATCACGTCGGGTTTACGCGGCTGCTCGACCCGCCACACGGCATAGCTGAAGCCTGATTCAGCGAAATGCGCCGGCAGCGCCGGCACGGCCGGGACGTGAATTACGGGCGGCGCGGACGATGCCGCGGTCGCGCCGAAGATGACGATGGCGGCGGAAGCCAGCAAGACGGAACGCATTCTCGTTCTACCCATCTTTATTTCCCCAGTGTTGTACTCAATCGGTAGTCATCATGGTCGTCCCATGTACCGACCCCTACAGGCTACCACGCTCGCATCAAACGCGGTATAATATGCGCACATGGTCATCACCCACCACGGCGGACAGTGCTTCAAAGTATCGTTCGGAGACGTTACGCTCGCCTTCGACCCGGTGAGCAAGGGCGCGACCCTGCCGGCGACGAAGTTCGGTGCGGACATCGCGCTCGTCTCGCGGAATCATCCCGACATGAACGGCGCCGCGGAAGCGGCGTTCGGCGACAAGCAGCCGTTCGTCATCTCGGGCCCGGGCGAATACGAGCGCGCGGGCGTTACGGTTCAGGGATTTTTAACCGAAAGCGAGTACGGGCTCGCGAAAGGGCAGGACAAGGCGGTCAATACGATGTATGCGGTCGACCTCGAGGGCATGAATCTGGTGTTCCTCGGCGCGCTGTCGACCAAGGAATTGCCGGCCGACGCGCGCGAAGCCATCGATGAGATAGACATCCTGTTCGTGCCGGTGGGCGGGGACGGCGTGCTTTCTCCGGCCGATGCGCATGACCTCGCGGTGAAGCTCGAGCCGCACATCATCATCCCGATGCACTGGAGCGGCATGGGCGCCGGCAAATCGCTCGATGCATTCCTGAAGGAAGAGGGCGGCGCGGCGGAGAAAGTCGAGAAGCTCACCATAAAGAAGAAGGATGCCTTGACGAAAGATGGTGCTATCATAGTGATAACCGCCTAGCCATGACCGACCTCATCGCGCGCCTCAAGACCCGCCCGCTGCCGGTTCGCCGGCGCATCGCCATCGCTGCGGCCGCCGGCGCGACGGCGCTCGTCGCCGTCGTGTGGTTCACCGCGAGCGTCGCGCTCGGCTCATTCGGCGGCGCGCCGGCAGTCATGGCTACCGTGCCCAAGAATCAGAACCTGGCGGGCGCGGCTGCGGCCGTCATCCCGGCGCCGGCCGATGATTCGTCGACCGCGGGCCTGACCATCATCGAGACGGCGACGTCGTCGACGCTGGTGTCGTCGGCCGACCGCACCATCATCCCGTTTTAATTAAGCCGTATGTCCCAAAACCCCCATCTGCTTCGTTGCTCGTTCCGGTGCTCCCTCACCGTACCCGCTCGTACGGCTCGGTTCGCTCCTCACTCGCGCCTCGCACCTGGAAGTTTTTGAACACACGCTAACGCTTACGTAATTTATGGCTCGCGGGAAAGGAAAGGAAGATAAGGACAAGGGCGGCGCGCCGGCGCCAGCCGCAGCCGGCGCGCGCGTGATAGATCAGAGCATCTCGGGCGAGATGCGCACGAGCTACCTCGACTACGCGATGAGCGTGATCACCAGCCGCGCGTTGCCGGACGTGCGCGACGGTCTGAAGCCCGTGCACCGCCGCATCCTCTACGCGATGCGCGACATGGGCCTTACGCCCACGTCCAAGTTCCGCAAGTCCGCGACGGTGGTGGGAGACGTGCTCGGCAAATATCACCCGCACGGCGATACCGCCGTGTATGACTCCATGGCCAAGATGGCGCAGGAATTCTCCTACCGCTATCCGCTGGTGCTCGGGCAGGGAAATTTCGGTTCCATCGACGGCGACTCGCCGGCGGCCATGCGCTATACCGAGGCGAAGATGTCGCGCGTCGCGGACGAGCTGCTGCGCGACATCGACAAGGAGACGGTGGAATGGGAGCCGAACTACGACGCCACTCGCGTGCAGCCGAAAGTGCTGCCGTCGGCCGTGCCGAACCTGCTTCTGAACGGCACGCTCGGCATCGCGGTCGGCATGGCGACCAACATCCCGCCGCATAACCTGCGGGAAGTCGTGGACGCGACCGTGCACCTCATCGACAACCCCGACGTCTCCACCGAAGAATTGCTGCAGTTCGTGAAGGGCCCGGATTTCCCGATGGGCGGCATCGCGTTCAACCAGGCGGACATCCGGCAGGCGTATGCGACGGGGCGCGGGCCGGTCGTCGTGCGCGGCGAAGCGGAAATCATCGATGACGGCAAGAAGGATACGCGCATCGTCATCACATCCATCCCGTACCGCGTCAATAAAGCGGAGCTCATCACGCGCATCGCGGAACTGGTGCAGGAGAAGAAGCTCGAAGGCATCCGCGACCTGCGCGACGAATCCGCAGGAGACGACGAGGGGCGGCCGGACGTGCGCGTCGTGGTGGAACTCAAGGGTACGGCGCATCCGCAGGCCGTTTTGAATAATCTCTATAAATACACGGAGCTTGAGAGCGCCTTCCACTACAACATGCTCGCGCTCGTCGACGGCGTGCCGCAGACGCTTTCGCTCAAGAGCATCCTCGAGCATTTCGTCGAGCACCGCCGCATCGTCGTCAAGAAGCGCACGGAATTCGAGCTCAGGAAAGCCGAAGACCGCGAGCACATCCTGCTCGGCCTTTCCAAGGCGCTCGACCACATCGAGGAAGTCATCGCCATCATCCGGAAATCCGCGGACATACCGACGGCATCCGCCGCGCTTCAGAAGAAATTCGGCTTCAGCGACCGGCAGGCCGCGGCCATCCTCGAGATGCGCCTGTCGAAGCTCGCGGGACTCGAGCGCAAGAAGATAGAGGACGAGCTGACCGAAGTGCAGGCGCTCATCAAGAAATTGAAGGACATCCTGTCGTCGCCCAAGAAGATACTCGCGGTCGTAAAGGCCGAGCTCGCCGAATTCAGCGAGAAATACGGCGACGACCGCCGCACGAGGATCGTAAAGGGCGGCGTGAAGAACATGTCGGTCGAGGATCTCGTGCCCGACGAAGAATCCGTGCTCGTGCTCACGCAGGGCGGCTACGTGAAGCGCACGAATCCGGGCGAATACAAGCAGCAGAAGCGCGGCGGCGTGGGCGTGGTCGACATATCGACCAAAGAAGAAGACGTCGTGACGCATTTCCTTTCCGCGTCGGCGCACAGCGACCTGTTGTTCTTCACGGACTTCGGCAAGGCGTACCAGACCAAGATGTACGACATCCCCGAAGGCAAGCGCGCGACCAAGGGCAAGTCCATCATGAACTTCCTGCCGCTCGCGGGCGAAGAGAAGGTGACCAGCATATTGCCGGTGCCCAAGGGCGCCGCGCGCGACGCGCTGTCGGTGTTCTTCGTGACGCAGCAGGGCGTGGTGAAGCGCGTCGCCGCGAAGTCGTTCGCGGACGTGCGCAAGTCGGGAATCATCGCCATAAACCTGAAGGGCGGCGACAAGCTCGTGTCCGCGAGCCTTGCGGCGCCCGAAGACACCGTTTCCATCGTGACGAGCAAGGGCCAGAGCATCCGCTTCGATACCGCGGACGTGCGCGAGATGGGGCGCACGGCCGGCGGCGTGCGCGGCATGTCGGTGCGCAAGGGCGACGAGATCGTCTCTGCGGAAGTCATCCCGGCCGCGAGCGCGAAAGACGCGGCGATACTCGTCGTGATGAGCAAGGGCTACGGCAAGCACACGCCTATTTCCGAATACAAAGTGCAGGGACGCGGCGGCTCGGGCATCAAGACCGCCGAAGTGACGCCGAAGACGGGCGAAATCATCGGCGCAAAGGTCGTGACGGGCGAGTTCAAGGACGACGAGATCGTGGTCATCTCGAAGAAGGGCCAGGTCATCCGCACCGCGCTCGGCGGCATCCCGTCCTTGTCGCGCGCGACGCAGGGCGTGCGCATCATGAAGCTCTACGAGGGCGACTCCATCGCGTCGATGGTCGCGCTGTAGCGCGCAGGGTGTTGATTTGCGGGCCGCCGTCCGGCGCGCGTGCTATTTTATAGGATATGAGCGCGCATTTCGCGGACCCGAAAGAGAATGTGCTGCAGCTGGGTTTGCATGACGGCATGAAAGTGGGGGATCTGGGCGTGGGTTCCGGCCACTACGCTATCGCGGCAGCGGCGGCTGTCGCGCCGGGCGGGCACGTATATGCCGTGGACATACAGGAAGACGTGCTCGCGCATATGAAGGAGTCCGCGCAACGCGCAGGGCGCCGCAATATCGACGCCATCTGGGGCGACATCGAGAAGCCGGGCGGCACCAAGCTGCGCGACCGGTACCTCGACGCCGCCGTGATGTCCAACACTTTGTTCCAGCTCGCGCACCCGGAAGGAGCCGTTGCGGAAGCGCGGCGCATCCTGAAGCCGGGCGGCAAGCTGCTGCTCATCGACTGGGCGGGAGCATACGGCGGCATGGGCCCGGACCCGCGGCACGTGGTTCCCGAGCACACGGCCGAAGAGCTGTTCATCACGGGAGGTTTCCACAAGGTACGGTCGATGCGGGCCGGCCCGCACCATTACGGGATAATCTTTGCCGCGCCCGCGGTATCATAGCGTTATGAAGATCTCAACGTTCCAGGCGGTGCTCCTCGGCGTGTTCGTCGTGCTCGGCCTTGTCGGCCTTTTCGTCTTCGCGACGTTCACGAGCTCGACCGGCAAGAGCACCATCGGCGCCGTGACGGTGTGGGGCACGTTCCCGCAAGGCGCGATGGATCAGGCGCTCGCGGGGCTCGCGAACGGGAATAAGGACCTGAAAAGCGTGACGTACGTAGAGAAGCGTCCCGAAACGTTCGACGACGACTATGTGAACGCCGTCGCCGCGGGGCAGGGGCCCGACCTCGTCATCATCTCTCAGGAAGACCTCGCGCGGCTCAAGGCGACGCTCTATCCGATTCCATACACGTCCATCACCCAGCGGCAATTCACCGACTCGTTCGCGGACGGCGCGAGCATCTACGCCGCGGCGGAAGGCATCTACGGCATCCCGCTCGCCATAGACCCGCTGGTGCTCTACTACAACAAGACGATGCTCTCGACGGCGGGCGTCGCCGCGCCGCCGTCCACCTGGGAAGCGGTCGCCGGGCTCGTGCCGCAGGTCGCTAAGGTGTCGGGGCAGTCGGTGTCGAACCCGCTCGTCGCGCTCGGGACCTATGCGAACGTCCACAACGCGCGCGGCATCATGTCGGCGCTCTTCCTGCAATCGGGTGTGCCTATCGCGCAGGCGTCGGGCAGCAGCGTCGCCGTCTCGCTCGCGGGCAACGGGGCGAACGGCCAGACGCCCGGGGAAGCGGCGCTGCGCTTTTACACGAGCTTCGCGAATCCGGCGCAGCCGAATTACGACTGGAACGCGTCGCTCACCGATTCGCAGCAGCTGTTCCTCTCGGGCCAGCTCGCGCTCTATCTCGGCTACGCATCCGAGTTCTCGTACCTGAAGCAGGCGAATCCGAACCTGGACTTCGACATGGCGAAATTCCCGCAGCCGGCGACAGCGACATCCCGCGCCGACTACGGCCGGATATACGCGTTCGCGATACCGCGCACCGCGCACAACCAGTCCGGCGCGTTTGCCGCCGCCATCGCGCTTTCGGCGGATGACGCGGAGACGGCGCTGACGAATGCGGCAGGCACCCTCGCACCCGCAAAACGCAGCCTGCTCGGCGCCGCGACGCAGGATCCCTATGCCGCGATATATGACGATCAGGCGCTCATCGCGCGGGGTTGGCTGTCCCCAGCGGCCGCGCAGACGGACGCCATATTCGGCGCTATGATTACCAGCGTGATAACCGGCGCCGCTCGCGCAGACGAAGCTATCGCGACCGCCGAGCGGTCCCTGTCCGCCGCACTAAAATGACTTCCGTAGCAGCAAAACCCCTCGCATTCGCTATTCTCGCGCTTTTCGCGAGCGCATCCATCGCGCTTTCGTTCGCGCCTCTGTACCATGCGCATGCCGCCGAAAGCGGCGGCACGACGGTGGGTGCCCAGAGCGGCGGTCAGACCGCGAATACCGGAACGGGCCTTAAGAACCCTCTGGCAGGCGCGGGCATAAATTCGCTGCCGGATCTTCTCAACGCGCTCCTGGATTTCGCCATAACCATCGGCGGCATCATCGTCACCATCATGCTCGTATTCGTCGGCTTCAAGTTCGTCGCGGCGCAGGGCAACAGCGAGAAGCTTACGGAAGCGCGCACGATGCTCCTGTGGACCGTCATCGGCGCGCT
Source organism: Minisyncoccota bacterium (assembly GCA_036384675.1). Lineage (GTDB taxonomy): Bacteria > Patescibacteriota > Minisyncoccia > Phycocordibacterales > Phycocordibacteraceae > C7867-001. Next base: position 3,062 of record DASVLW010000037.1, on the reverse strand, counting down.
CATCCTGCTCGGCGCCAAGGCGATAGAGGTCGGCATCGTCGCTACGGTCAATTCACTCGCGTCATGACGGACTTCGCGACCGCGGTCAACAGCCTCATCTCGTTCGCGAACCTGGTCATCGTGCCGCTCATCATCGCCATCGCATTCCTCGCGTTCATCTGGGGAGTGTTCCAATACTTCTTCCTCGGCGCGACCGATACCGAGAAGCAGGCGCAGGGCCGCTCGTTCGTGCTCTGGAGCATCATCGCGCTCGCGGTCATATTCTCGGTCTGGGGCCTGGTGAACGTCTTCCTGCAGACGTTCGGGCTCGCCTGACACGCTATACTTCCTAATACCACCGTATGGACATCTCACTCTGCATCGGCACGTGTTCCGGCATCCAGGGCATCTTCGGGACCATCCTGGGCCTTATCAATAACGTCCTCGTCCCGCTTATCTTCGCGGTCGCGTTCGTCGTATTCCTGTTCGGCGTATTCCGCTATTTCATCGCCGGCGCCACGAGCGACGAGAGCCGCAAATCAGGCGGGCAGCTCGTCCTCTACGGCATCATCGGCTTCGCCATCATGATTTCCGTCTGGGGCCTCGTGAATGTCGTCACCAACACCTTTGGCCTCGACAGCCAGTATCATCCGCCGTACCCGACGCTCTAGCGCTATCCACACGCCTGCTGCGCCCTGATTGACCCCGGCCCGCAGGGGGCTAGAATAAGGGAAGCCTCAACCTTGGAAAAGCGCGAGGCACGGTCTATCCATTAGCACTCACTCATATTCATGATCAAGAAATCCATGTACGTCGCGGCCAGCTTCATGCTGCCGCTCGTATCGCTCGCGGCGACCATCAACAACCTGGGTGATGTCGGCTCGACGATCATCAACATCATCAACAACATCATCGTCCCGGTGCTCTTCGCCGTGGCGTTCATCGTCTTCATCTACGGCGCGTTCCAGGTGTTCATCCTCGGCGCGAACGACGAGGAGACCAAGACCAACGGCCGCAACCTCATGCTCTACGGCCTTATCGGGTTCTTCGTGATGGTCTCCATCTGGGGCCTCGTGAACATCCTCGTCGGAACGTTCTCGACCAACAATTCGCTTCCGAACACGCCGAAGGCGAACTTCCAGTAGCCCCCGCGCTCCGCGCTTTTCCACCAGCGGCCCCTCACGGGGCCGCTGGTCTGTTATAGTGCCACTATGAACGCTCTCAACGCCTTCCTGTGCAAGGTCGTGGTCGCCATCGTGAACCCCATCATCCTGCTGCTTTCGGCGGCCGCATTCATCTACTTCCTGTGGGGCGTCACGCAGGTCATCATCCAGAAAGGGCAGGGCGAAGACGCGACCGACGCCAAGAGTTCCATGCTCTGGGGCATCATCGGCCTTGCGATAATCTTCGGCGCATACGGCATCATAAACATCGCCATCGGCAGCGCGAACGGCATCTTCGATGCGGGAATTCCGGTATTCACGGGCACGCACTGCGCTGCGCCGGGCGGCGCATTCCCGTAATTCGCGGCGCGCAAGTATAAAAAGAAGCCCCGGCGTTTCCGCCAGGGCTTTGTCAGTTTTCAGGAAGGGCAATCAATCGGCCGGACACTCGCCATCGTACAGGTAGTAGGTGATGGCGAGCGAGCGCATGCCGTGTTCTTTCAGATACCGATGGCTCGGAAAGAACCGGTATGCCGTCGCGTGCTCCGGAGCATGGCCCGGAACGAAGGTGTGCGGTGCACCGCCTTCGTCCAGATACATGATGCGGTCGAACGCGCCGGTCGACGATTCGGGATTCCAGCAGAAGGTAAGTCCTGCCGGCGTACCCGCCTCGGGCCGAATCCAGCCGGTGTCCGTTCGGGCCTCACAGCTTGTGCCGTCGAAGCTGAACTTCGCACAGGATGAATCCTCGGCCTGCTGCCCGTCGGGCGCTTGCAGGTGGACGGATGCCGCGCGCGGACCGTGAGCGGTTTGCTCGCGGTATGAGCGCAGGATATCCGGCCAGAATGCAACCATGAGGACAGCCCCGAGAACCGCGAGGACCGCAATCCAGCGAGGCGTACCGATCAAGTGCAGTAGTCCGCCGAGTGCCGCAATGGCGAGGAGGACGAAAGCAAGGTGAAGCAGGGTTACTGCTCCGATGATCGGCAGTGTGAGCGCGATGCTTTCGCCCCAGACGAGGAGCCATAACAGCGCGACCACCAACAGCACTGCTGCGAGCGAATAGCGGCCGGTACGCGACGCTAGGATGGCCCAAGAACGTCCTAGGAACACCCGGGTAGTAGGGGAGTTGGACGCGACGATTATCGTCGCGCCTCCGAAGATAGTCAGGACTATCAACAACCCCGTCAACAGTTGAGTCAACGAAAGTCCCTGCTGCATGCCCTTCTCCTATGGTTTGACGTTCAAGGTCTTGGTAACGGCGCCTTCCATGCCATCGGTGAAGATGGTCACGTTCGCGCCGGTCTTCTCAAGCGTTTGGCGATTTCTCTCCTCGCGCCAGAGCCTCGTGGCTTCCTTGATATTCTCGTCCGTCGGAGCATTCTGCTCTCCGGCGGCATTCTTTCCGGCAAGCATGTTCGCCGTCACCCGAATCGAGCTTCCAATCTGCTCGCCGAGTTTCGAAGCGTCCTTCTCGCCTTCAAGTTTTTCACGGCGAAGCTTCTTCGTTTCCTCGGAAAGCTTCACATCGTCGACGACGACCGGATTCACCTTGCGGAGATATAGGCCGAATTCTTCGATGCCCTCGCTGATGGGTTCGATACTCTTTTCCGTCAGCACGGGAAGCTCCGTGTTCACCTTGTCGATCGAGTGCTTTTGGAGGCGAGGACGAAGATCGTCTTCGGCGATTTCGACAGCGGCTTGGTCAGCCTTGTCGTTGACGAAGAGATATTTCATCACGGCTTCCTCGAGTTCCCGCGGTGTCTGGTCGACGTTGCCGATTCGGTACCACATCGTGGCACTGACCGGCGCAGAGTCGTCCTCGAAGTCGAGTTCCTCAAAGAGGAGCTCCCCTGCGGCGACGGGCTGCTTGTCATCGCACAGAAACAGGCGGCGCTTCACATACTTGAAGTCGCCGCG